>NZ_JAUDEN010000012.1:0-108247 GCF_030373775.1 Bacteroides gallinaceum
AATGATCTCTTTCTCATCAGCCCCCGGGTCATCCCCGAAAGCGAGTGCAAAGGTACGCACTTTTTCCGAATATGCAAGAACTGGGGGAAACTTTTTTCAAACTTTTTTGGACACCGGAGAGCAACCGGCTGGAATACAGCGGAATGAGGACGAAAAAAAATGAAAGACGGATCAAGGAGAAGGAAAGGCCTGCACATTATATATAATATAAAGCCGAAAGAGAACATGAGGGAAAAAGAAAAAAACAAAAAGAAAAGACCTTTTCACTCCAGTGAGGAGATCGCATCACTGGAGTGAAGAGATGTCTTCACTAAAGTGAGGAGAACGTATCACTCCAGTGAAGAGATAAAAACAACAAGACATTCTACAAAACACAGCCCGCTAAACAAAAAAGGGTGCGTCATGCGCACCCACAAATTATCCGAATTCTTTTCAGCAGTCCTCATCGCCCTCAGCCATCGGATTAGTCACCAGCACCTTATCGATACGGGCGCCATCCATATCCACAACCTCAAACACAAACCCTTTCCATTCAACAGTTTCTCCACTCTGAGGTATATGCTGAAGTTGTTGAAGAATCAATCCGCCCAACGTATGATAGTCGGTATTCTCAAACAAGTCACGGCGGTCGAAATATGAAAGGAAATCATACAACGGACACTGCCCGTCAACCAGCCATCCCTCTTTATTGACACGCTTGATGATGTCAGGCTCCTCACCCGGCCCGTCCATCGATCCGACAAGCCCCTCCAATATGTCGCGCAGCGTTATGATTCCCACACAAGCTCCAAACTCATCACACACCAGCGCGCGGCTGATCTTTTTCTGCTTCATCTGTTCGAGCGTCTTGTATACGTTCATATTCTCATGAAAATAAACAGGCTCATGAGTGAGCGCGTCCATATTGAAATCCGGTTCAGAAAGATGCAGCACCAGATCCTTCAAATTCACCACACCTTTCACATGGTCCAGATCGCCCTCTTCCACTACAGGATAGAACTCATAGAGATGATCGCTCAACACTTCACGCACATCAGCAGCCTTCATGTCTGATTCCAGACAAACAATATCACTTTTGTGAGTCATGATAGACCCCACCTTCAGATCACCCAGCAAGAAAACCCGCTGGACGATATCCTGCTCTACCGGCTGCACCTCACCGTCTTCCGTCCCCTCCTGAATGATCGATTTTATCTCTTCTTCGGTCACCTTGTTGTCCGACTCCTTGATTCCAAGGAAATTAAATATAACCTCCGTACTTTTTGCCAGCAGCCAGACGAAAGGAAGGGCAATCTTCGCCAGAACATTCATCGGGCGTGCAACCAGTTTGGCAGCCTTTTCAGCCACCCCCAAACCAATGCGTTTGGGAACAAGTTCGCCGAAAATGATAGAAAGGTAAGTAACGATCACAACGATAACGATTTGCGCCAGCATGGGGGCATAGGCCGGCGAAACTCCCCACGACTCAACCACTCCCCCCAAATGAGCGGCAATCTTGTTGCCTGAATAAATACCGGTCAGAATGCCGATCAACGTAATGCCAATTTGTACTGTAGAAAGAAAACGGTCGGGATCTTCAGCCAATTTCAATGCTACTCGGGCAGATTTGTTTCCGTTTTTCGCGTCAGTGGACAACCGAGATTTACGGGCTGATATCAATGCCACCTCGGACATGGCAAAAATGCCGTTAAGCACTATCAACCCGATAATAATTATTATTTCATCCATAAAAAAACAAAAATGTATTCTGAAAACAAAAATACGAGATTGTTCATTTCAAAACCGTATGCCACACTGACAATTAAATAGTTTTAACAGAAAGAAATCACGACAAAGAGCTTTCCCCCGCCTGCCCCATTCCGTCAAATTCAGTTTTCATCAGGCGTTTCATTTCCAGTATTTCATCGGTAAGCAGCGCATTCTTGCGATAGCCGATATACAGCGTATTCTCCAGCGGACGGCTCCCGCCCCATAGGCGCACAAGCTCGCCGCGCCCGAAAGCTTCGCGGCAAAGAAACTCGGGCAAGACAGCCAGCCCCCTGTTTTCCGACAGGCAGTTCAGGATAGCCAGTTTATCAGGCAAAATATAATTGGGAGGAAAATCCGGCTCTCTCCCAAAGTTCTGTTTCCAGAAGCGGTTGAACAGCTCTCTGTCGGTCGTGTTATACCATAGCTGGGATTCGAGCCAAAGCATCAGCTTCTTCTTGTGTCCCAGCAGGCTCCGGAATTCAGAAACATCCGTTTTCGCGCCTGTCACAAGCACAAAACGCGTCACTCCCAACACATCATAAGCTATATTGCGCAAGGGAATTTCCTGATTCAATACAGCCAGATCCACAGAGCCGTGAGCAAGAAGCGGAATAAGCTCCTCAGTTGTCCCGACATGAATTATCAGGTTGAAGTTCAGCTCCGGAACATGCTTTTCCAAGCACTGACGGAACAAAGAAGGATACATGCCTACGCTCAACGTGCTTCTCCCCTCGGTTTTCTTTTTCCTGAAATTGCTCTCCACTTCCTCCAGCTTCACCAGCGAATTGCACACCTGCTGATAGAGCATTTTCGCCCGTTCGTTCGGAACCATCCGGCGCGTGTTGCGCTTAAACAACGGATGTCCGATATAAGCCTCCAGCGCATTCAGATGCAGACTTACTCCGGGCTGAGAGATATTCAGTTCTTTGGCCGCATCGCTCATAGTCCCCGTTTCAAAGACGGCCTTGAAAGTTCTGAACCATTCCAAATCTATTCTCATATAACAATTCTTATAGTAATATCAAATTTTTCTTATTTTCATGATTCGCATCCATCGCTTATCTTTGCGCCACAAATGTAATTCTTATTTAGAACAAATAAAAACATTAACAATAAAAAAGCAACAAATCCCTTGAAAACAACTATTAATTCTTTATTGATTCTTGTGCTGTTAACATTAGGCATACCAACAAACGCACAGCACTCACACAGACAAGGACACGGCAAACGGAAAGCCGAATTCTCATTGTCGGGAAAAGTGATGTCTGCGGAAAAAGTTCCGGTAGACTTCGCCACCGTTTACCTGAAAGGCACGAACTTCGGATGCACAACCGACAGCAGGGGGATGTATCACCTCCATGTTCCATCCGGAAAATATACCCTTGTCGTATCCATGCTCGGATATGAAACCTACGAAAGAGGCATTGAAATAGACGGAAAAACAGAAAACAGATTCAACGTGACGCTGAACCCGTCGGCAGAAGAACTCGATGAGGTGGTGGTCGTATCAAACGGAGTAAGCCGGGTCAAGCGTTCGGCGTTCAATGCCGTAGCCATGGATCTGTCTGAAATGAAAAATACGACCAAAAGCCTCAGCGAAGCCTTGCAGAAGCTTCCGGGAATGAAGCTGAGAGAATCGGGCGGAGTCGGCTCTGACATGCAGATCATGCTTGACGGATTCAGCGGGAAGCATGTGAAGGTATTTATCGACGGAGTGCCACAGGAAGGAGCGGGAACAGCGTTCGACCTGAACAACATCCCTGCCAACTTTGCAGAACGCATTGAAGTGTACAAAGGGGTAGTTCCTGTGGGCTTCGGCACAGATGCGCTGGGAGGAGTAATCAACATTGTCACCAACAAAAAACGGCGGGAATGGTTTCTGGACGCGTCGTATTCATACGGTTCATTCAACACACACAAATCATACATACATTTCGGCCAGACCTTCAAGAACGGCCTTACCTATGAAGTCAATGCCTTTCAGAACTTCTCGGACAACAATTACCACATAGACAATTACATTACGGAATTCAGCGAAGACGGGGTTACTGAAAGTACGGACAGAAACAAAATTTACCATGTCAAGCGCTTCAACGACCAGTTCCACAACGAAGCCGTAATCGGGAAAATCGGAATCGTAGACAAAGCTTGGGCCGACCGCCTGATGATCGGATTCAACTACAGCAATTTCTACAAAGAGATACAGACCGGAGTATACCAGTACATCGTTTTCGGACAAAAACACCGGAAAGGACACTCGCTGGTACCTTCGCTCGAATACAGCAAGCGAGATCTTTTCACTAAAGGACTTGACGTTGTGCTGACCGCCAACTACAACCATAACATCACGCATAACATCGACACCGCTTCCTATAAATACAACTGGCTTGGCGAGCGGAAGTATACGGGCACGCCGGGAGAGCAGTCATACCAGAACAACGAGTCAAAAAACACGAACTGGAACGGAACATTCACGGCAAACTACCGCATCGGGTCTGTACACATGTTCACTTTTAACCATGTTCTCAGCACCTTCAAACGCACGACCCGCTCTTACGTAAGCGGCAGTTCGAAGATTTCTGACTTCAGCATCCCCAAAATCACAAGAAAAAACATCTCCGGACTTTCGTACCGCCTGATGCCTTCAGAGAAGTGGAACCTGTCAGCATTTGCAAAGTACTACAACCAATACAACGAAGGCCCCGTCTCACAAAACGAAGACGGCGTAGGAAACTATATCAACCTGACGCGCCATACCAGTTCGCTTGGGTACGGAGCGGCCGGAACCTACTTCATCATCGAAGGATTGCAAGCGAAACTTTCATACGAAAGAGCATACCGCCTGCCCACCACCGACGAACTGTTCGGCGATGAAGACCTGGAAGCCGGACGCGCAAGCCTGCGTCCAGAACAGAGCCATAACTTCAATCTCAACCTCAGTTACGAGAAACATTTCGGCAAGCACGGCATCTACCTGGAAGGAAGCCTCATCTACCGCGACACCAAAGACTACATCAAGCGCGGACTGGATGCCATCGGAGGAATGAGTTACGGAATTTATGAGAACCACGGAAAAGTAAAGACCAAAGGATTCAACATCTCGGCACGCTACAACTATGCACATTGGTTCAGCATCGGAGGGACATTCAACAACATCAACGCCCGAGATGACGAACGATACCGCGCAGGAAACACGCTGCAGGAAAGCGTAAGCTACGGCCAGCGCATTCCGAACCAGCCTTATACGTTTGCAAACTTTGACGCCAATTTCACATGGCGCGACCTCTTAGGCAAAGGGAATGCACTGACTCTCAGCTACGACAGCTACTACCAGCATGAGTTTCCGCTGTACTGGGAAGAACTGGGCGACCCGACTACCAAAAGCCGCGTCCCCGACCAATTTTCTCACAACCTCATCCTCGGATATTCACTGAAGAACGGACGCTACAACTTTTCGCTGGAATGCCGAAACCTTACGGATGAGAAACTGTACGACAACTTCAGCCTGCAGAAAGCCGGACGCGCCTTCTACGGAAAGTTACGCGTGTATTTCGGAAACTAAATAAAATTATTCACTAAAAAAAGAAGCAATATGAACAAGAAACACTTTACGGGAATCATGGCCGCAACTCTGCTTGCCGGCAACCTTTTCACTGCATGCAGCGACGACACCAACACACCAGACACCGGCGATGAAAAAGGAGAAGCTGTCCGCCGCTATGTCATTGCCGCACAAGCCGGCGATGCCAGTTACCTGATTGCAGCAGAATCTTTGGACGAAGGAGAAGTGTCAGGAAAAGGCAACGGACTTGAAACCGAATCCGGTTCAAACTGGATATTCTACCGCGAACGCTACCTCTTCAACTTCCAATACAACGACGGAAATGCTGGAACTGGATTTTCATACCAGCTCAGCCCGCAAGGAAACGTCACGGAAGCACGTCAGTACACTTATAACCGCACCACAACTTACGGCACATGGGGAAACAACGTCATTACAGCCTCAACCAACGCTGGAACAAAAGAACAGGATGAAAAAGGAAACTATGCTTATTATCTGCAGTTCAACTATTTGAACACAGACGACGGTTCATCAACCACCGGTGACCATATTGCCGAAAACTTTTTGGGCAACGGCGAACGCGTCAGCTTTGCAGGCTTTGTAGAAGCCAACGGCCGCCTCTATACATCCGTAGTGCCGATGGGCATGAGCCACTACGGTGTCAACACTTACCCGCAGCTTATCTCAGACACGAAATACATTACGAACCACAGCGGCGGACAAGGCTCCGGCCAATATACAGCAGGAATGATTCCAACCACCCAATATCCGGACAGCGCATTCGTGGCAATCTACAGCGGAGATGACTTCAACGAAACGCCGGTTATCGCCCGCACCAACAAGATAGGCTTTGCCAGCGGACGCATGCGGTCGCAATACTACCAGACAATCTGGGCTGCCGACAATGGCGACCTGTACGTATTTTCTCCCGGATACGGACGTACAACTGTAGCAGAAACAACCGTAACCAACGAATCCGGGACATTCACCCTTCACCGCGTAAAAGGCGAACTTCCCTCAGGAGTGGCACGGATCAAAGCCGGAGAAACGACATTTGACGATTCGTATTATGTGAACCTGGAAACCTTAGGGAACAACAATCCGATGTTCCGCTGCTGGCACATCTCCGAAGACTATTTCCTGCTGCAAATGTACAGCGATGGAGTGAACGGCATGGCTGGAACTTCAGCCAAGCGCAACGAACTGGCCGTGTTTAAAGGTGAAGACAAAAGCCTGACCGTTGTAACCGGACTTCCGGATGCCAGCGTTCTTTCAAGCATAGGCACTCCTTGCAGCGATAACGGATATGCCTACATTCCCATCGTGACAACCGACGGAACCGCACCGACAATCTACCGTATTGACCCGAAAACGGGAAAGGCAACGGCCGGACTGAAGATCACGAACATAGACTCGGTATCCGCTTTAGGAATCCTTTCGAGCGAGGCTGCAAAATAAAGCCGCAAACACAAACAGCACCCGATTAAATGAAAAAGATCTTCAAGAAGATACACCTCTGGCTGTCTGTACCGGCAGGCATACTGATCTCAGTCATATGCCTGTCGGGGGCAGCACTGGTATTCGAGCAAGACATTACACAAGCGCTCAACCCTCATCTTTACCGTACCGAACAACCAGCTAACGGAAAATTCCTGAGCCCTTCAGAACTGGTATCAGGCGTTCAAAAGCAAATGCCCGACCTGCCGCCGGTTGCCTCCCTGCAAATGCCCGGAACTCCGGAAGGAGTATGCATGGCAACTTTCGAAGGAAGCGGAAAGAAAACGTTAAGCGTCAATCCTTATACAGGAGAAATAAACGGATGGACAAAAACCTACCCGTTTTTTCAGACAATGAAAAAGCTGCACCGCTGGCTGATGAACCCGCCCGCAAGGAAGGGAGAACAGTCGGCTGGAAAAATGATTGTCGGCATATCAACCCTATTGATGGTAATCATTCTGGTCAGCGGACTCGTCATCTGGACACCCCGCACGGTGAAAGCATTAAAGAACCGGCTGAGAGTGTCCTGCACCAAAGGCTGGAGGCGTTTCTGGTATGACAGCCACGTATCTTTAGGATTTTATTCCACGTTATTTCTTCTCGTTATGGCCTTGACCGGACTGACCTGGTCGTTCGGCTGGTACCGAAATGCCGCCTATTCCTTATTCGGAGGAAATACGCAATCCGCTCCCTCGCAGCCTGCAAGCAAAAAAGGAAAAGCCAACAAGGAAAAAGATGAAAAGGCAGGCAACAGGGAAATCAATCTGGAAACATGGAATCAAGTATACAGCCAGCTCCAGGCAATCTACCCGGAATACAAGTCCATAACGTTGTCCGCTAAAGAAGCTCTGGTAGCTCCCGACCCTGCCGCATCCATGCGAAAGAACGACCGAATATCATTCGACAAAGAAAACGGAGAAATAACAAAAATAACTCCCTACAGCCAGATACCCCGTTCACAAACATTGAAAGGATGGTTCTATGCGTTCCATACAGGAAGCTGGGGAGGAACCATAACCAAGATTTTATACTTCGTGGCGGCACTGACAGGCGGAATACTGCCTCTAAGCGGCTATTATTTATGGCTGAAACGGAAAAGATACATCTGATCCAACAGCATAAACACCCATCAAAAGAACAGAAGCAAAGACCTTATTCCAAAGGACAGAAAGAACAACCGTCTTGCGCTTCTGTTCTTTTTTCATCGCCTTATTCGTAGCCATATAACGAAAAATCAAGAGCAAGCCTTATTCTGTAGCCAGATTTTCATATCTTTGCAGACCAACAACACTTATGTAAAACCATGAAGCGTATACGAATCACTCCACCTGCCGGAATCAATGCAGCGGTCCAGCTGCCTTCGTCCAAAAGCATCTGCAACCGGGTGCTCATCTTGAATGCACTGGCAAAAGGGAACAACGACATACAGAATCTTTCGGACTGCGATGACACACAGGTTATGACGGATGCCTTGCGAAACATGCCAGACATCATCGACATCAAGGCCGCAGGCACAGCCATGCGTTTTCTCACCGCTTATCTCGCAGTGACCGAAGGCACGCACATCATTACGGGCACAGCCCGCATGCAGCAAAGGCCCATAAAAGTATTGGTCGACGCACTCAACGCTTTAGGAGCAAGCATCCGGTATACAACCCGCGAAGGATACCCGCCATTAAACATCACCGGACAGACATTGACGAAAAACGCGATTTCGCTGCCCGGCGACATCAGCTCCCAATATATATCAGCCTTGCTGATGATCGGCCCTGAACTGAAAGGCGGACTTCAGCTGACATTGACAGGAGATATCATCTCCCGTCCGTACATTAATCTGACGCTGGAACTGATGAAAGAGTTCGGCGCACAGGCAGAATGGATTTCAGACAACCAGTTGGCTGTATCTCCCAAGCCCTATGTGCCCCGGTCCTATTTCATAGAAAGCGACTGGAGTGCCGCTTCCTACTGGTATGAAATAACGGCCTTGTCCGGTCAGGCAAGCGTCAGGCTTCCCGGGCTTTTCAGAAACAGCTTTCAGGGAGATGCGAAGGTTGCCGAACTGTTCACCCGCCTGGGAGTCAGCACAGCCTTTCATGAAGACTCGGTTGTTCTGAAAAAACAAGGAACTCCCCTTCCCCGTTTGGAATATAACTTTGTCGACCAGCCCGACCTGGCCCAGACATTTGTCGTCACCTGCGCCATGATGGACATCCCCTTCTGCTTCTCCGGACTGCAAAGCCTGAAAATCAAGGAAACCGACCGCATGTATGCCTTAATCACTGAAATGCGGAAATTAGGCTTCGTCCTTACAGAAGAATCAGGCGCCGTACTAAGCTGGAACGGACAACGCTGCAATCCCGAGCCCAGTCCGGCCGTTGACACTTACGAAGACCACCGGATGGCCATGGCTTTTGCTCCGGCAGCTATCAGACTGAAGGAGCTGCGAATAAACAATCCGGAGGTCGTGTCCAAATCTTATCCGCATTACTGGGAGGATTTGGGCAAGGCAGGCTTCTTTATTACAGAGGAGTAAACAGCATGTGGATACTGATTCTTATCCTGATCGGAGTAATCCTTCTCGGACTGATTGCCGGATACTTCTACAACCGGAACCTCCGGAAAAAAATCGAAAAAGGAGAGCTTGAAGAAACACCGGAGGTCAAGCCCGTCGACGGAACGTGCTGCGGACAGCATGCTGTATGTGAAAAAGAAAGCCTGCTGGCCGCCGTAAGCAAACAGATAGAGTATTATGACGACGAAGAACTTGACCGGTTCAAGGGACGTTCTTCCGCAAGCTATTCGGAAGAAGAAACCAACGAATTCCGCGAAATCATGTACACCATGAAAGAAGATGAAGTGGCAGGATGGTGCAGAAGCCTGCAGCTTCGGGGCATTGAGTTTCCCGACGGACTGAAAGACGAACTGTTCCTGATCGTAGGAGAAAGACGCTTCCACTGACAGCATAAATACAGACTATGGAACTGATTGAACTTTTACAATATACCTTCTTCCAGCACGCCTTGCTGGGAAGCCTGTTCGCAAGCATCGCATGCGGCATCATCGGCACCTACATCGTGACCCGGCGGCTGGTATTCATCAGCGGAGGGATTACCCACGCTTCGTTTGGAGGCATCGGCATCGGACTTTATGCGGGAATATCCCCGATTCTCTCCGCCGCCGTATTCTCGGTTCTTTCGGCATTTGGAGTAGAATGGCTGAGCAAACGGAGTGACATGCGCGAAGACTCTGCCATCGCCGTGTTCTGGACATTCGGCATGGCGGTGGGAATCATATTCAGTTTCCTCGCTCCGGGATTCACTCCCGACCTGTCTTCTTATCTGTTCGGCAACATCCTCACCATTACCCAAAGCGACATTTGGATGCTTGCCATACTGAGTGGCGTACTGACATTGTTCTTCAGCATCTTTCTCCGTCCGATACTGGCCATTGCCTTCGACCGCGAATTTGCCCGTTCGCAGCGCATGCCTGTTGCCGCTTTCGAGTATATGCTGATGATGTTCATCGCCCTGACCATCGTGGCATGCCTGCGCATGGTAGGCATCGTGCTGGCAATCTCATTGCTGACACTCCCGCAAATGACTGCCAATCTTTTCACTCACAACTTCAAAAGAATAATCTGGCTTTCGATTCTGCTGGGCTATGCCAGCTGCATAGGAGGACTGTTTCTTTCATATAGCCTGCAAGTGCCGTCGGGAGCATCCATCATTTTCGTTTCGATCCTTATTTATACAGGAGCCAAAACCGGGAAAATACTCCTTTGCCGTCAAAGAAAAAAATCCGCCACAGGTATTTAACCGACCCGCCTGCATTTATTCCATTTTTTATTGTACATTTGTAATCAGATTAAACTAAAGCCATATATGGAAATCAGAATCAATTCACTCGACAATATCCACGAAGCCGCCAAACAGTTTATTGCGGCTATGGGTGACAACACTGTTTTTGCCTTCTACGGCAAAATGGGAGCAGGAAAAACAACCTTTATCAAAGCGGTCTGCGAAGAGCTGGGAGTGACCGATGTAATCAACTCGCCCACTTTTGCCATCGTAAACGAATACCGCTCCGACGAAAACGGCGAACTGATCTACCACTTCGACTTCTATCGCATCAAGAAACTGGAGGAAGTGTACGACATGGGGTATGAAGACTATTTTTACAGCGGTGCGCTCTGCTTCATCGAATGGCCGGAGCTGATTGAAGAACTGCTGCCGGGTGACACGGTAAAAGTGCAGATCGATGAGCAGGAAGACGGCACACGTACCGTCCGCTTCAATGCAGAATAATCATCATGCAATTCCATTACGTCATACAGGCATTGTTCGTTCTGGTCGGACTGCTTGCCGTGCTGGCAGCCATCTTCAATTGGGACTGGTTTTTCATGGCTCAAAACTCACAGTTCATCGTGAAGAATGCAGGACGCCGGCAGGCACGCTTTTTTTATGGTGCAATAGGTTGCCTGCTGATAGCTACGGGCGTTTTCTTCTTCTTGTCCATACAAGGGGTTGTATGACTCATGCAACATATTGGCAGAAAACTTCTAGGCTTAAGAGCCTGTCGTTTCTAAGAAACTGTTTTGAATTTATCGTGTGCTGATTTGGGATGAGTTTTTGAGGCATTTCCGTTTGTGTGATGAGGAAGATAGCGGGCTATCTGACGAAGAACAGAAGCGGAAAAGACCAAAAAATAGCCCAAAGCACACACGAAAACGAACACATCAAGCCAAGAAAAACTTTTTGGAGAAATTCAAAACAGTTTCAGAATGTTTTCGGTTCCTCGCTTGCGGTTCTAAAATATTTTTTATAACTTGCCACTGTTTTTCAGTCAGGTCGGTTGGATAGTGTGTCATAACTTTATAGTTTGGTACCTTTAAAGATATAACATTTTTCCAATTGGCCTGCTGATTTCAAATTTTAAGGAGACTGTAACATTATTCTTGAATCAATTCAAAACAGTTTCTTAATCGGAAAATTTAAGCGACAGGCTTTTATATATATGCAAAATTAAAATAATATTCATATGAAGAAATTGTATTTACTTGCATTACTGCTATGCACAAGTGTATTTGCACAGTCCCAACAACTTGCTGTCGGATTTTCCGGCAATGGCTATATAACCCGCCAGCAAGATGGTGCGCAAATTACAGAAAAAGGAATTGCGCATTGGACAAATCCTAACACAATCATTAGCATTTATTTTTATCTGCATCAACCCACGACAGCTGATTTGTCATTATATGCCAAAGGACATTCTGAAATCAAAGTCAGTTATGGAAAGAATAGCTTTAAAGTCAATTTACAATCAGATGACTACACAAAAGTTCCTGTAGGAAGTGTCAATATACAACAAGTTGGATATGTCCGCATCGACTTACAAGGAATCTCCAAGCGTGACGATAATTTCGGAGAAATCAAACAATTAATAGCAGACAATGTTACGGGAAAAAGTAATTACGTAAAAGATTTCTCTGACTATTGGGGGCGCCGTGGCCCTTCCGTTCATTTGGCATATACGCTGCCAGAAGGCGATACCGAATGGTTCTACAATGAAATTACAGTGCCCAAAGAAGGTGAAACAATGCATAGCTACTACATGGCAGCCGGATTCGGGGAAGGCTATTTCGGAATGCAATACAACTCCCCGACAGAACGCCGTATCCTTTTCTCCGTATGGAGTCCCTTTGACACGCAGGATCCCAAAGAAATCCCTGATGAACAAAAGATTAAATTGCTTCGACAAGGCAAAGATGTACATATCGGTGAATTTGGCAACGAAGGGTCAGGAGGACAAAGCTATTTGAAATATCCCTGGAAAGCCGGTCAGACATACAAGTTTCTGATGCAAGTAAGACCGGACGGAAAGGGCAACACAACCTATACGGCCTATTTCTATGCAACAGATGAAAAAAAATGGAGATTAATTGCAAGCTTTTTACGCCCCCAGACCAGCACGTGGTATAAACATCCTCATAGCTTCCTTGAGAATTTTAATCCAGAACAAGGATATTTGTCACGCAAAGTGTTATTCGGAAATCAATGGGCACGCAGCAAAGAAGGCAAATGGACCCGGCTCACTGAAGCAACTTTTACACACGACGCAACGGCAAGTGCCCAAGTCCGCCTCGATTATCAAGGGGGCTATACTAAAGACAATCGGTTTTATCTGAAAATGGGAGGTTTCTTTAATGAATCCGTTCCAATGGGAACAAAGTTTCATTGCAAGCCAACAGGCAAAGAGCCGGAAATTGACTGGGATGCATTGCAGCAACTGTAAACAAATTCTGCTATGATGGCAAGAATTCGGATATAGTGAAATATTGCTGTCCGATAAAAATGCTTTGGGAATACATAAAGAAATTGCTCGGCCATTGTTTTCAGTGGTCGGGCAATAGCACGAAGGAATATTCATTAAATAGCATAAAATCAGTCAATAGAATCATACATAGAACATTGTGAGTTCGTCGGCTTTTTTGTTTCTTTGTTTCGTAAAATACTGCATACCATGAAAAAGACATGCCTAACTTTTGCTATCGCTTTCTTCGCTTTGGCGGCCCAAGCGCAATACTGCAATACAGAAAAAGGAACTGCTCTGCTGTATATCAGTTCAGACCGGCAGGCAAACGAAACCCGTATCGACACGACCCTAATCTCCGCAGTCA
The DNA here is from genome assembly GCF_030373775.1 of Bacteroides gallinaceum. Classification (NCBI taxonomy): domain Bacteria; kingdom Pseudomonadati; phylum Bacteroidota; class Bacteroidia; order Bacteroidales; family Bacteroidaceae; genus Bacteroides; species Bacteroides gallinaceum. The sequence continues at coordinate 13,485 of NZ_JAUDEN010000012.1, forward strand.
GGACACAAGACAGAAAAACACTTGTGGAGCAGACGCTATGCAACCCGAAAACAAGAGGAAAAGATTCGATTTTTGATGACAACAGTACGATAAAGTTCGCTTACGGAACAGACAAGACCACAGAGCGAATCATCATCGATGAAAACTGGGGAGTTGAAACGATGCAGACACTTCAGAAAGAGCTGGCACCTCAGGAGAAAGGCATGCCATTCGATCCTGAGGAACTGGAAAGAACAGCCGGAAACCACAAGGGAGCAATTACAATCCCCTTACGGAAAGACATTACGGAAGGAGAAAAGATTCCTTCGGGAAAATTCACCATAAAGGCAAGTTTCATGAAAGCCGGGCTCGAAGTCAGCAAAGGCAGGTACGAAGGATTTGAGAAGGTAACCGTCCCGGCAGGGGCATTCAACTGTCTGAAAGTATCATACAAGCTCCGGAAAAACATCCTCTACCTTCCCCGGACTGTCTATGTCACCCAATGGTACGCCGAAGGCATCGGTCTGGTAAAGGAAGAAACGGCAGACAAGAAAGGCTACCTGAAACAAAGCAAAACGCTGCTCCGCATCATCTCACCGGAATAATCAGCTGAAAAAAATGCGCCAAAGCATGTTTCCAGTGCTATGGCGCATCCATTTTTTATTGCCTCATTCTTCGCCGAAGTCAAAAGAGAGCTGTCCGTCACCCAGCAGATTGAACGACATGCGATGGTAAGGCGTTGTACCATATGCCTTAATGGCTTCCCGGTGCTTCTTCGTAGGATACCCCTTGTTCTTTTTCCAGCCATAAGCCGGATACTCCGCTGCCAGACGGTTCATGTAATCGTCACGGTACGTCTTTGCCAAAATGGAAGCCGCCGCAATGGAAAGATACTTTCCGTCGCCCTTCACAACCGTTGTATGCGGAATGCCGGGATAAGGAGTAAAACGGTTGCCGTCGACCAACAAGTGCTGGGGACGCATCTTCAACTGGCCGACAGCCCGGTGCATGGCGAGAAATGAGGCATTAAGGATGTTGATTGCATCAATCTCAGCCGGTTCAACCACACCCACAGCCCAAGCCAGCGCTTCCGCCTCGACCACCTTGCGCAACTCATAGCGCTGCTTCTCCGTCAGCTTTTTCGAATCGTTGAGCATTTCGTTCCGGAAGTCCGCAGGCAGAATGACGGCAGCCGCGAATACGGCACCCGCCAGACAGCCGCGTCCGGCCTCATCACAGCCGGCTTCTATCAAATCTTTATGCAAATAAGGCAGCAGCATACTTCATCTGATTTTCGTTAAAGAATAGTTCAGCCCAGACTCGTTTTTCTCAAAATCACGGTTCAGCAAAGTCAAAGTCTGCGCATCTTTGTCACACAGGAAATTATAAACGTCTTCGTCCCGGTCGGCCACCAGCTGCCATACAACGGCATCCTTGTCAGACGGAATGCCACGCTGCGTATAGCGTCTGCCGACATACGTATAAACGGCATCCTTGCCGTTTTCAGCCTCAAGATAGGTGAGCCGGAGCAGAAACGTCCCATCCCCGCTATGCTTGCGGCTGCGTATGTCCAGCTGATATCTGATGCCCGGACAATCGGCGGCAGGAAGCACGCCTTCGTAAGAAGAATCTTCCCATGGACCCAGGCTTGCGTCATTGTCGCTTGCAGACTGCCTGAACAAAAGCTTTCCTCTTTGGCTGACGGTCCAGCAGCCGTCTGCATAACGCACATTCTTTGTATCATCGTCTTCCACATTCCATACGTGTCCGCCGGAAGGGAGCGTGCGGCGGTCCAACATTTCCGGCTTGCCCTGTGCCGGACCGAACAGTTCCGCCTTCGATGAGTCAGGACTGAACACGATGTAGACAGCACGTCTGCTACCGTCCACCGCCTCCGTTCTGATTCCGGACTTGAACAAACGGATCAGTTCTGCCCCGGGAGCGTTTCCCCGCGACGGAACCGCCCTGCTTGCAACCGTATCTTCCACCATCCCTTTATCATCCGCAGAGCGGGAAAAGTATCCGCAACTCCCGAAAAAGGCGCAGGAAACCGCCAGCAAAATTTCTTTTTTCATCCTCAACAACACCGTTTATTCTTTCTTCAAAGACATTTTTTTCACATCTACCACTTGATACACACTCGCATAAGATTCCGCAAATCCTTCGTCCGATTTGCCCATGTCAACCACCTCCAGTTCAGCGTATACCGGAGTTCCGTTCTTAACGCCTTTCGTCAGTTCATCATACTTTCGGGCCAGATCGCCTGTCTTGTCTGTCACCCAATAAGAAACAGAATCTCCGGCCGGAACAAACGAACGGACTTCATGGGAAAATACCAGCGTGCCTTCTGTCTGGAAACTGGGTTTCTTTGCCGGAACCAGTTCGGCCATAGGCACCGTATCCCCGCTCTGTTTCCCTTCGCTTCTGGAGTATCTCAGCACAAGCGTCCCTTTTTTCAGAATCAGACTGTCTTGTGTCAGCTTCTCCACCAACAGCGTGTCAGAAAAAGGAATAGTCAGTCCGTTTCCGATGCTTTTCCCGGAAAGGACAAGGTGACTGCCTTCGCGTTTCCAGGATTCATACTGCAAGGTCGCCATGTTGACCGACGACGCTTTGCCGCCTGCCTGCAACGAAATACCCTGCATGCAGTTTTCCATGCCGGGAACAGGCTCTACCCATTCCCCTTCGATGCTTGCATCAGACGTGCAAGCAACCAATGCCGCTGCCACAACAAGCCCGCTTGCCGCAGCCCATAAGCTTCTGTTTGTTCTCATAACTGGTTTCTATAATAAAATCATTCGGTTTTCGCCATGTCTTTACAGAATGGACATACTTACAAATATACAAAAACCAGTGCAATTACGGACGAATTTAGAAAGAATAACATAAAACCGCCAGAAATATGCGCCTTCCGCCAGGCAGCAGCCTGTGTCCCTTTTCAACCGCATAAACTTATCGGAAAATGCGGCAAGGTTATTCCAACGTTTTTTCATAATTTTGCGGCGTAAAAACAGACAGCAATGCAGATATGATACAGATTGACGATGTAATAGTAAGTTTGGATGTATTCCGCGAAAAGTTTTTGTGCAACCTGGAAGCATGCAAGGGAGAATGCTGCATAGAAGGAGATGCAGGCGCCCCTGTGGAAGAAGACGAAGTGAAGAAACTGGAAGAATGCCTTCCGGCAGTATGGGAGCTTCTCTCGCCGGAAGCAAAAGCCGTCATCGAAAAACAAGGAGTTGTCTACACCGACGAAGAAGGCGACCTAGTAACCTCTATCGTGAACGGGAAAGACTGCGTATTTACATGCTATGACGAAAAGGGATGCTGCTTCTGTGCCATAGAAAAAGCTTTCAGAGAAGGGAAGTGCGACTTCTACAAACCGGTTTCATGCCACCTCTACCCCATCCGGATCGACAACTGCGGCCCGTTCAAAGCCGTCAACTACCACCGATGGGATGTATGCAAGGCAGCCGTGCTCCTCGGAAAAAAAGAAAACCTGCCCATCTACAAGTTTCTGAAAGAGCCGTTGATACGCAAATTCGGCAAAGACTGGTATGCCGAACTGGAACTCGTGGCAGAAGAACTGGACAAACAGCACATGCTCTGATTCGCCCCAACTTTCCGCCCCCCCTTCCGTATAAAGGCAAAGGCGGACTGCCGAAATCTTGACCTTCAGGTTAAAGACATATATCCCCAGCCTAAAGACATGCATCTCTAAACTGGAGATGTATATCTCCAGGCTGGAGATAAAGAATCCGAACCGCACATCCGGAGTTTTATACTCGGAAAACCCTCTTCAGAAAGTGCGGATATTCAGAAGAATACACTATCTTTGCAGCCTGTTCTATTCAAAAAAACGCAAAATACAACCGAAAAAATGGGATTATTCATTCGAAAAAGCATAGAGTCACTGCAAGATGAAGCTGCCGAAACCGGGTCGAAAACGTTGAAAAGAGTGCTCGGACCTGTCAGCCTGGTAGCCTTGGGAGTAGGAGTAATCATCGGAGCCGGACTGTTCTCCATCACCGGAACCGTTGCGGCAAGCTATTCAGGCCCTGCCATCACCCTGTCATTCATCATAGCGGCCATCGGCTGCTGCTTTGCCGGACTGTGCTATGCCGAGTTCGCCTCCATGATTCCCGTGGCCGGAAGTGCCTATACGTATTCGTATGCCACGATGGGCGAACTTATCGCATGGATTATCGGATGGGATCTTGTGCTGGAATATACCGTTGCGGCAACTACAGTAAGCATCAGTTGGAGCCGGTACCTTACGGTGTTCTGCCAGGGCATCGGCATCGAATTCCCTCACGCCCTGACAGCTTGTCCATGGGACGGAGGCATCATCAACATCCCCGCCATGGTCATCGTAGTGCTGATGAGCATCATTCTGATGAGAGGAACGGCGGGGAGCTCGTTCTTTAACGGCCTCATCGTGTTCCTGAAAATAGCCGTCATCCTGATTTTCGTGATATTGGGATGGAAATTCATACAAACCGACAACTATATCCCATACATTCCCGAGAACACAGGAAAGCTGGGAGAGTTCGGCATCTCAGGCATACTCAGAGGTGCAGCCATTGTCTTTTTCGCCTTTCTGGGATTTGACGCGGTGAGCACCGCAGCACAAGAAACCAAAAACCCGAAACGCGACATGCCGATCGGGATTCTGGTATCGCTGCTCATCTGCACCATATTATATACACTTTTCGCCCATGTGATGACCGGCGTGGCGCATTATACGGAGTTTGAAGGCCAGGTGGGAATCGCTCCGGTTGCCGTAGCTATCGAGAAGATGGGCTATCCGGATGCAGCCGGCGTTGTCCAGCCCGTCTATCCGTGGCTGAACAAGGCAATCATACTTGCCATCCTTTTCGGCTACTGTTCGGTAATCATGGTCACCCTGCTCGGCCAAAGCCGGGTATTCCTGAGCATGAGCCGCGACGGACTGCTTCCGCCTTTCTTCTCAAGAATCAACGAAAAATACCGCACGCCCGTCCACAGCAACTGCCTTTTCATGGTGCTGGTCAGCCTGCTCGCCGGGTTTGTTCCGGCAGAAGTGGCCGGAGAAATGACAAGCATCGGCACCTTGCTGGCTTTCACCCTGGTGTGCGCCGCCATTCTGGTGGTACGCAAAACCATGCCCGACATCCACCGGGCTTTCAAGACACCTTTCGTGCCTTTCGTCCCGATTATGGGCATACTCACCTGCCTCTGCATGATGTGCTTCCTGCCCGCCGACACGTGGATCCGACTCGTCTTGTGGATGCTTGTGGGACTGGACGTATACGCATGTTACGGCATCAGGCACAGCAAGCTCGAACATGGGAAAGCTCACCGTCAGGGCGACATCGTGCTGAACGTGCTCGGGCTGGTTCTGTCGGTACTGAGCGTCATCACAGGACTGTGGCACCAGCAAACCGTGGGATGGCAGGAAGACAAGACATTGCTCACCGTTTCATTCGTGTTCGCCTTTGCCCACTGCGCCTTTTATATGTGGCGGATATGGAAGCACTCGCACGCACATGAAAACGCGGACAAAAACGCAAAAACGGAGCCAAATCCTTAAAATAAGTTATAGGAGAAAGACTTGAACAAAAAAAACGACTTTTAAGCTATATCCCATCTTTAAAAAAGCTGTTATTTTACAGCAATTTATGTATTATGGATAAAAATATTTTATACGTTGCCATTCAGGCTGCCCTGAAAGCCGGGGCGGAAATCATGAGGGTTTACACTGATCCGAACGCTGATTTTGAAATAGAAAAGAAGGCAGACAACTCGCCGCTGACCGTCGCCGACCGCAAGTCACACGCAGTGATTGCGAGTATGCTGGCCGACACTCCCTACCCAGTATTGAGCGAGGAAGGGAAAAAAATGCCTCAGGAAGAACGGATGAGGTGGAATGAATTGTGGGTGGTCGACCCGCTGGACGGAACCAAAGAGTTCATCAAGCGAAACGGAGAATTTACCGTGAACATCGCTTATGTCAAAAACGGAAGCCCCGAAGCAGGAGTAATCTATGTACCCGTAAAACGGCAATTGTATTTTGCGGACACGGAATGGGGAGCGTACAAGGCCGAAGATATCCAGGAACTGAAAGAAGGGACAACCATTGACAGCCTGATAGCAGACTGCCGGCGTCTGCCGGAACCGGGAAACAGACACGACAACTTTGTCATCGTGGCATCGCGCTCGCATCTCACGCCGGAAACGCAGGCCTACATCGACGAGATGAGCAAAAAGCACGACAAGGTGGAAACCGTTTCGAGCGGCAGCTCACTAAAGCTGTGCCTGGTAGCCGAAGGAAAGGCTGACGCTTATCCGCGGTTTGCCCCGACAATGGAATGGGACACAGCGGCAGGACACGCCATCGTACGCGCGGCAGGAGGTGAAGTCTACAATGCCGGAAGCGACAAGCCGCTCCAATACAACAAAGAAGACCTGCTGAATCCATGGTTCATCGTGCTGCCCGCAACGGAACGCCGCACAGATTCAGACGAACGATAAACTATCTGATAAAAGAATATGAATTTTGAAATAATATTTGTACTGCTCGGACTGATCGGAATGCTGACAGCACTTATCCTAGACAAGATGCGTCCGGGCATCGTACTGCTGTCGTTGGTTGTCGTATTCATGGCAGCAGGAATTATTACGCCCAAACAGATGGTAGCAGGATTCAGCAACCGCGGAATGATAACCGTAGCCCTTCTGTTTCTCGTAAGCGAGGGCGTAAGGCAGAGCGGCGCGTTGAGCACCATCGTAAAGAAACTCCTTCCCGAAAAGAAAACGACAGTGACTAAGGCCCAGCTCCGCCTTCTTCCCATAGTGAGCGCATTCTCTGCTTTCCTGAACAATACGCCGGTGGTGGTGATATTCGCTCCGATAGTGAAAAACTGGGCGAAGAAAATCGGCCTGTCGTGCACGAAATTCCTGATTCCCCTCTCGTATGCAACCATCCTGGGAGGCTTGTGTACGCTCATCGGCACATCAACGAACCTGGTTGTACACGGAATGATGATCGACAAGGGACTTGGAGGACTGAAGATGTTTGACTTGGCTTTCATCGGCATTCCCATCACGGTTGTGGGACTGCTTTTCATCATTCTGACATCAAAGAAGCTGCTTCCTGCCGAAAGGCCCGACAACTTCGAGGAAGAAGAGGCAGACGCAGCCGTAGAAAAAGGACAGCACATCGTGGAGGTGGTGCTGGCATCCCGCTTTCCGGGACTGAAACGAAAACTGAAGAACTTCGACTTCAAAAGAAAATACGGAGCTGAAATCAAGGAAATACGCCAGGGAGGACAGATCATCACCGAAAATTTGGGAGAAGTAAGGCTGCAGCAAGGCGATACGCTGGTCTTGCTGGCCGATGATGACTTCACCAAGACCTGGGGCGACTCGTCTGTGTTCTTGATGATGACCAACGGCAAGGAAATTCCTACCCGCCCCGTACCGTCCTGGAAGAAATGGACTGCACTGGTCCTGCTTCTCATCATGATCATCGGAGCTACAATCGGCGAGCTTCCGGCCATTCAGGAACGCTTTCCCAACGTAAAGATGGACATGTTTTTCTTTGCAGCCGTCACTGCGGTTGTCATGGCGTGGCTCAAGATGTTCCCTCCGAAGAAATACACCAAATACATCAGCTGGGACATTCTGATTACAATCGCCTGCGCTTTTGCCATCAGTGCGGCGATGGAAGAATCCGGACTTGCCGCTCTGATTGCAAACTTCATCAAAAACGTGGCCGGCTCGCTGGGAGCATGGGGAGCGCTGGCCTTGCTCTATTTTGTCACGCTGGTTATCACGGAACTTATCACCAATAACGCAGCGGCCGCACTTGCTTTCCCGCTGGCTCTGGAAACAGCCCAGAAATTCGGAGTAGACCCGATGCCGTTCTTTATCGCGATCTGCATAGCCGCATCAGCCGGGTTCGCCACTCCAATCGGCTACCAGACCAACCTGATCGTGCAAGGCGCCGGAAACTATAAGTTTACGGATTTCATGAGAATCGGCATTCCTATGGACCTGATTGTCATGATAATATCCGTTTCACTCATCCCTTTAATCTGGCCGTTTGTACCGGCTTAACAAAAAACAAAAAGATTATGGAACATATCTATCCTATATTCGACAAGATGCTGACCCGTTCCGACAAGGAAAACCTGCTCGGACAGCATGGACTGATGATCTGGTTTACCGGACTGAGCGGTTCGGGAAAAAGCACCATCGCCATTGCGCTGGAACGTGAACTTCAAAAACGGCACTTGCTCTGCCGCATCCTTGACGGCGACAACATCCGAAGCGGAATCAACAACAATCTGGGATTCTCGGCCGAAGACCGCACGGAAAACATACGGCGCATAGCGGAAGTTGGAAAGCTGTTCGTTGATACGGGCATCATTACAATCGCCGCATTCATCAGCCCGAACAACGATTTGCGTGAAATGGCGGCCGACATCATCGGAAAAGACGATTTCGTAGAGATTTATATAAGCACACCGATCGAAGAATGCGAACGGCGCGACGTAAAGGGTCTGTATGCCAAGGCACGCAAAGGAGAGATCAAGAATTTCACAGGAGTGTCCGCACCGTTCGAAGCCCCGCTTCACCCGGCTCTCTCGCTTGACACATCGAAACTGTCAATCGAAGAATCTGTCGGCCGGCTCCTGGAACTGATATTACCGAAAGTAACTAAAATATAACTATACAATCATGCAAGAAGAATATAACCTGAGCCACTTGAAAGAACTCGAAGCCGAGTCTATCCACATCATACGTGAAGTGGCCGCCTCTTTTGAAAACCCGGTAATGCTCTACAGCATCGGAAAAGACTCTTCCGTAATGGTGCGTCTGGCCGAAAAAGCATTTGCCCCGGGAAAAGCTCCGTTTCCGCTGATGCATATCGACTCGAAATGGAAATTCAAGGAAATGCTGAAGTTCCGCGACGAATATGCCAGGGAGCATGGATGGAAACTGATTGTGGAAAGCAACATGGAAGCGTTCCGTGCCGGAGTAGGTCCGTTTACCCACGGAAGCAAGGTGCATACAGACCTGATGAAAACACAAGCCTTGCTGCACGCACTCGACAAATACAAGTTTGACGCGGCCTTCGGAGGCGCACGACGCGATGAAGAGAAGTCACGCGCCAAGGAACGCATATTCTCGTTCCGCAACGAGTTTCACCAGTGGGATCCGAAAAACCAGCGTCCGGAGCTGTGGGACTTGTACAACACGCGCATCCGCAAGGGTGAAAGCATCCGCGTGTTCCCGCTGAGCAACTGGACAGAACTGGATGTATGGCAATACATCCGTCTGGAAAATATTCCGATTGTACCGCTGTATTTTGCAAAGGAACGGCCTACCGTAAACATCGACGGGCAACTCATCATGCCCGACGATGACCGTCTGCCGGAAAAGTACCGCGACAAGATTGAAATGAAGAAGATCCGTTTCCGCACCCTCGGGTGCTGGCCGCTGACCGGAGCGATCGAAAGCGAAGCCGATACAATTGAAAAAATCGTGGAAGAGATGATGACAACCACCAAGAGCGAACGCACAACACGTGTCATCGACTTTGACCAGGATGCCAGCATGGAAGAAAAGAAGCGTGAAGGATACTTCTGACAAGCAATGAATAATCAAGGATGAATGACGGGCAGCAGCCTGCCGATACGTTCTTAATTATCAACAGTTAACTATTAATTGAAAAAATGATGGAAGAATTAGATAAGACCAAATCAGGAAACCCGATGGAAGGCGAAACAAGAGGTAAAATGTCTATCGAGGAGTTTCTGAAAAAAGACGAGCAAAAGGACTTGCTCCGCTTTCTGACTGCCGGATCTGTAGACGACGGCAAATCGACCCTTATCGGCCGCCTGCTTTTCGACAGCAAAAAAATTTATGAAGACCAGCTCGACGCTTTGGAACGCGACAGCAAACGCGTGGGAAACGCCGGAGAGCATATCGACTACGCACTGCTGCTCGACGGACTGAAGGCTGAACGCGAACAGGGAATCACCATTGATGTGGCTTACCGCTACTTCTCGACCAACAACCGCAAGTTCATCATTGCCGACACTCCGGGACACGAACAGTATACACGCAACATGATTACCGGAGGGTCTACCGCCAATCTGGCTATCATTCTGGTAGATGCGCGCGCCGGTGTCATCACCCAGACCCGCCGGCACACATACCTGGTTTCTCTGCTGGGAATCAAACATGTGGTGCTGGCTGTCAACAAGATGGACCTGGTGGACTTCTCAAAGGAAGTATTCGACAATATTGTAGCCGACTACAAGGCTTTCATCGCGCCATTGGGAGTGCCCGACGTCACTTGCATTCCTCTGTCGGCGCTTGACGGCGACAATGTGGTAGAGAAATCTGAACGTACACCCTGGTACGAAGGCCCTTCGCTGCTGGAATTCCTCGAAACCGTACACATCGGAAACGACCACAACCTGACAGACTTCCGCTATCCGGTGCAGTATGTACTGCGTCCGAACCTCGACTTCCGCGGATTCTCATCAAAGGTAGCTTCGGGAATCGTACGCAAGGGAGATGAAGTGGTGGCGCTTCCTTCCGGAAAGAAAACCCACGTGAAAGCCATCTACTCGCCCGACGGAGAATGCGACTACGCTTATCCGCCGATGTCTGTCACACTTACTCTGGAGGACGAAATTGACGTGTCGCGAGGCGACATGCTGGTTCATCCGGACAACATGCCGATGGTAGGACGAAACTTTGAGGCCATGCTCGTATGGATGGACGAAGAAAAAATGGACATGGAAAAGTCCTTCTTCCTGAAACAGACAACCAATATGAGCCGCACACGCATAGACTCCATCAAATATAAAGTGGATGTGAATACGATGGACCACCTGAGCGTGGAAAACGGAAAGCTCAAAAAAGAAGACGTGCCTCTGCAACTCAACCAGATCGCACACGTTGTGCTGACTTCATCGAAAGAACTGTTCTTCGACCCGTATACGGAAAACAAGGCCACGGGCGCTTTCATCCTCATCGACCCGATTACGAACAACACGAGCGCTGCCGGCATGATCATCAGCAAGGTAGAAGACAAGGACATGCATACAACCATGGAAGTGCCGGTGCTCGACCTTCCGCGCCTGGGTATCGGTCCGGAACATTACGAAGCGATAGAAACAGCCGTGAAAGATCTGGGACGACAGGGATACACCATCGAAATCAAAAAATAAACAATTAAAAAATCAACAGTTAATAGCGGAGATTCGTTATTCCAGTCTTCGCTGTTAACCATCAACTGAACGACATGGGATTACTAGAATTCAGCAAACTGCCGGTGAATACACTAGTCGGAGCCGACTGGAAAACATTCAACGAAATCACCAAAGGACGCACGATTGACCCAGCATACAAAGGAAAATTCCGACTGACCAAAGCGGTATGCCGCCTGCTTTCCGTCTTGAAGCCATTGCAGGACAAGAAATATGAAAAGCTGCTGGCCGACAAACCGCTCGAACACGACCCGGTGTTTATCCTGGGACACTGGCGGAGCGGAACAACATTCATGCACAACGTGTTTTCGTGCGACAAGCATTTCGGCTACAACACGACTTACCAGACCGTATTCCCGCATCTGATGATGTGGGGGCAGCCGTTCTTTAAAAAGAACATGAGCTGGCTGATGCCGGACAAGCGGCCCACCGACAACATGGAACTGGCTGTAGATCTGCCTCAAGAAGAAGAGTTCGCGCTCTGCAACATGATGCCGTACACGTACTACAACTTCTGGTTCCTTCCCAAACACATGCAGGAATACGCTGACAAATACCTGCTTTTCGACGACATTTCGGATGCCGAACTGAAGGTGTTTGAGGAAGTGTTCACCAAACTCATCAAAATATCTTTGTGGAACACCCGCGGCACCCAGTTCCTAAGCAAGAACCCGCCGCATACCGGACGCGTAAAAGAGCTGGTAAAGATGTTCCCGAATGCAAAGTTCATTTACCTGATGCGCAATCCCTACACCGTGTTCGAGTCAACGCGAAGCTTCTTCACAAACACCATCAAGCCGCTCCAGCTTCAGGAAATCAGCGCGCAGGAGCTGCAAGACAACATCTTGTCGGTCTATGCAAAGCTATACCATAAATACGAAGCCGACAAGAAGTTCATCCCCGAAGGCAATCTGGTGGAAGTCCGCTTTGAGGATTATGAAAAAGACGCCTTCGACCTGACACAGGAAATCTACCGGAAACTCTCGATCCCCGGTTTCGAGGAAGCCCGGGCCGACATCGAAGCCTATGTAAACAAGAAGAAAGGCTACAAGAAAAACAAATACCAGTACAAGCCCGAAACGGTGGAACTGGTTGAAAAGAACTGGTCGTTTGCCCTGGAGCAATGGGACTATAAGCTGTAAATGCAATGAAACGCAGGAACAAAGAGAGCAAAAAAGCTTCTCCATGTTCCTGCGTTTTTTCATCAAGGCCATTCGCTTCCATAAGAAAATCTGATTTATCCTGCAACAATCCCAATTCCACAATGCGGTTTTTATATTCCACAGTGTGGAACACACAAACCATAATGCGGAACATATAAACCACAATGCGGTTTACAGAAAGCAAGCGGCAAAATACCAAAAAGATGCGGAAGAACAGATAAAAAGGCAGGCGCACAAACCGTGCAAATGCTGCGAACGACTCAAAAAGAATCGGGACAAACATCATCCGGCACCGTTTTTCCACATCAGGAAATTTTCCCCATCTCCACCTTTTTTATACCTTTGCAAAATCAATCGCCCCGAACATGAGAAAACTATTTATTCTATTAACGCTGGCCATGACATGCGGACTTATGGCATGCTCCGGCCACAAAAAGAAAAACAATATGGAAGAAACTACTGTACGTCTGGAAACCACAATGGGAAATATCACCGTAAAGCTGTATGACGAAACGCCCAGACACCGCGACAATTTCATCAAGCTGGTGAAAGAGGGCATGTACGACAATACGCTTTTCCATCGCGTCATCAAAAACTTCATGATACAGGCAGGAGATCCGGAAAGCAAAACGGCCTCGGACACCGCATCATTGGGAAGCGGCGACGTAGGCTATACCATCCCGGCCGAATTCAATCCGAAGTTCATTCACAAGAAGGGAGCTTTGGCGGCCGCACGCAAGGGGGACGAAGTGAACCCGAAGAAAGAATCGTCCGGATGCCAATTCTATATCGTGACGGGGCAGGTGTTCAACGAAGAGCAGCTGCTGGACGTGGAGCAACGCATGAAAGACGCACGGCTGACAAACATCTTCAACTCACTGGCTCAAAAACACATCAAGGAAATCTACAAGATGCGCCGCGCCGGTGACAACGACGGACTGATGGAACTGCAGAACAAGCTGGAGGAAGAAGCATACAAGGTTATGGAAAAGGAAGAACCCGTAAGATTCACTCCCGAACAGATTCAGGCTTATACAACAGTCGGAGGTGCGCCGCACCTGGACGGCGAATATACCGTATTCGGTGAAGTTATAGATGGAATGGATGTAATCGACCGCATCCAGAAGGTGAAAACAAACCGGAAAGACCGCCCGGAAGAAAACATCCGCATTCTGAAGGCAACGGTAGAGGAATAATATTGTAGAGGAACGGAATAAAAATGATAGAAGTAAACCATCATACGCTGGATAACGGACTGCGCATCGTACACCACGAGGACAAATCAACCCAGATGGTAGCTCTGAACCTGCTGTACAATGTAGGAGCGCGCGATGAAGACCCCGAACATACGGGATTCGCACACCTGTTCGAGCACCTCATGTTCGGCGGTTCAATCAATGTGCCCGACTATGACACGCCGGTACAGAACGCAGGAGGAGAGAACAACGCATGGACCAACAACGACATTACCAACTACTACATCACGCTCCCGCACCAGAATGTGGAAACCGGATTCTGGCTGGAGAGCGACCGCATGCTCAGCCTCGACTTCAATCCCAAAAGTCTGGACGTGCAGCGACAGGTAGTCATCGAAGAGTTCAAGCAGCGCAACCTCAACCAGCCGTATGGAGATGTTTCGCATCTGATGAGAGAACTGGCATACAAGCAGCACCCCTACCGCTGGCCCACCATCGGGAAGGAAATCAATCACATTGCAAATGCCACGCTCGATGAAGTGAGGGAGTTCTTCTATCATTATTATGCACCGAACAATGCCATTCTGGCCGTAACGGGGCATATCTCGTTCGAAAAGGCCTTGCAGCTGGCGGAAAAATGGTTCGGCCCCATACCGAAACGCGATATCCCGGCCCGCCAACTTCCCAAAGAAGAGAAGCAGACGGCAATCCGCAGAAAAACGGTAGAACGGAAAGTTCCGGTAAACGCCATCTACATGGCGTTCCACATGTGCAACCGCAAGCATCCGGACTACTACGCATACGACATGATCACCGATGTGCTGTCCAACGGACGCTCATCGCGGTTTGTGCGCTCGCTGATCCAGGAGCAGAAACTGTTCACCGGAATAGACGCCTACATCTCCGGAAGCATAGACGACGGCCTGCTGCAGATTACCGGAAAACCGGCACAGGGAATCACGCTGGAACAAGCCGAACAAGCTATCTGGGAGGAACTTGAACGGATGAAAACCGTTCCGGTAGACGACCATGAACTCGAAAAGGTGAAAAACCGCTACGAAAGTGAACAGATATTCAGCAACATGAACTATCTGAACGTGGCCAACAATCTGGCTTTTTTCGAACTGATCGGGAAGGCCGAAGACATAAATGACGAAGTGAAAAAATACCGTTCGGTCACCGCATCGCAGATACAGCATGTGGCGTCCCGATGCTTCGTCGCTGAAAACTGTTCTGTCCTATATTATAAAGCAGCCGAATGAAACTCAACCACTATTGCTCATTGCTCAAACTGGGTTTGCCCATCATCATCGGACAGATCGGAGTGATTGTGCTGGGATTTGCCGATACGCTGATGATCGGACACCACAGCACGGAAGGACTTGCCGCAGCAAGCTTTGTCAACAACATGTTCAATCTGGCCATCATTTTCTGCACCGGCTTTTCTTACGGACTGACTCCGGTTGTGGGAAGCCTGTTCGGGCAGAAGCGGATTGACGGAGTGGGACGAGCACTGAAGAACAGCCTGGCAGCCAACACTCTGCTTGCCGTCATCGTCTGCCTGGCCATGGCTGCCCTTTATTTCAACCTGGCCAATCTCGGACAGCCGGAAGAGCTGCTTCCTTTCATGAGGCCTTATTTTCTGGTGCTCCTCGCCTCCCTGCCTTTTGTACTCTGGTTCAATGCATTCAAACAGTTCTCCGACGGCATTACCGACACAAAAGTATCCATGTGGATTCTGCTTGGCGGAAACCTGCTCAACATCATAGGCAACTACATCCTTATCTACGGAAAGCTCGGCTTTCCGGAACTGGGACTGACCGGAGCCGGAATCTCCACACTTGTGTCCCGCATACTCATGGTTATCGTTTACCTGATGCTTTTCTTCGGCACTTCACGCTACAGAATATTCCGCCAAGGTTTTCGCACAGGACGCATCAACAAAAAAGATTTCAGCCTGCTCAACCGCCTGGGATGGCCCATCGCCGGACAAATGGGGATGGAAACGGCTTCGTTCAGCCTCAGCGCCATCATGATAGGATGGCTGGGAAGCACTGCGCTGGCCTCGTACCAGATCATGATTGCCGTATCGCAGATCTGCTTCATGATTTATTATGGCATGGGAGCCGCCGTTTCGGTCCGCATAAGCAACTTCTACGGGCAGAAGGATATAGAAAATGTGTGCCGGACAGCCAATGTCGGCTTTCACCTGATCCTGATGATGGTCGTCTGCACTTCCGTTCCCATCTTCTTGCTCCGCCACCATATCGGCGGATGGTTCACCGACAACGAAGCGGTCAGCCTGATGGTAGCGCAAACCATCGTTCCCTTCCTCCTTTACCAGTTCGGCGACGGGCTGCAGATAAATTTCGCCAATGCGCTCCGGGGAATAGCAGATGTCCGGCTGATCATGCTTTTCTCCTTTATCGCCTATTTCCTCATATCCCTTCCGGCAGGCTATCTGTTCGGCTTCGTCTTCAATTGGGGAGTAACAGGCATATGGGCGGCATTTCCTTTCGGACTGACCAGCGCCGGCATCATGTATTATCTCCGCTTCCGGTATAAAACAAGAAAAATGATATAGCCATGTTCTCCACTTCCACTAAAATCATCGTCGGATATATTGTTCTGATCGGCTTGCTGTTCGGAGCCATTGTATATACATTCCAGCAGATGAGTCTGCTGGCCGAACCGACCGGAGTGGAAGAAAACATCAATAACCGGAGGCACATCACACACCGCATCATCAGCAAGCTGTATGATGCGGAGATAACCGGACAAACATTGCGCATCGGCAAACTGGGAGAATACTCCAACTATATAAAAAAGATGAAAGAGGTCAACGCCTCGATCGACTCGCTGGAGACTATGCTCACCGACACGATCCAGCTGGCACGCCTGGATACGGTGCGCACGCTGCTGAAAAGCAAGCAGTGGAACATGTTTGCCGTTATCGAAGCCATGCAGGACAACCCCACCGATGCCCTCTACCAGCAGGAGCTCGACAGCCTGATCGCCTCGCAGGATTCCCTTCTCAACGCCCCGCACATACGCAGGAAGGTTGTGACGCATCACAACTCATATACAATCCGGCACAAGAAGAAGGGTTTTTTCAAAAGACTGGCCGACGTGTTTGCTCCCAAAGAAGATTCGACACTGGTCAACAACGTCATACAAGAAGAATACACCGATACGCTCAACGAAGTATATAGCCCGGTAGACACAATCACGAACATGCTGGCAGGAATCCAGCATAAAGTGTTCCAGACAAAACAAAAGCAGACACGCATGCTGAACGCGCGCCTCGAACGCCTGCGAATGGCCGGAAACAACCTGAGCCAGCGGGTAAACCAGTTGCTGGAAAACATTGAAACTGACGAGCAGACTGCCTACAAAGCGCGCCTGACACAAGAAAGGGAAATCCGGCAGAAAGCGGCACGCACCATGGCAAACATAGCCATCGCAGCCATCGCCATGGTACTCATATTCTCTATCGTAATCGCTAAAGACATCGCCCGGGGGAACCATTACCGGAAAGAACTGGAAAAAGCCAAGCTTTACGCTGAAAACCTGCTTGTCGCGCGCGAAAAGCTGATGCTTACCATTACGCACGATATCAAGGCTCCGGCAGGGTCAATCATCGGTTACATTGATCTGCTGGTGCGCCTCGTCAAAGACAAAAGACAGCTTTTTTACCTGAACAACATGAAGAGTTCGGCCAAACATCTGCTGGACCTGGTGACTTCACTGCTCGATTATCACCGGCTGGAAGCGGGCAAAATGGATGTACAGCGCATCGCATTCAACCCGAACGAACTGTTTGCGCACATTCATAACGGCTTCCTGCTTCTCGCCGAGAAAAAGGGCCTGAAACTTAACCTGAATATAAGATTCAACCCTTCGCTCACCCTGGAAGGGGATCCGTTCCGCATCCGCCAGATAGCGGAAAACCTGCTTTCTAATGCCTTGAAATTCACGGCAACGGGAGAAATCACCCTCAACGCTGACTACAGCAAAGAGGTGTTCACATTCAGCGTCACTGATACAGGATGCGGAATGACGGAACAGGAACAGCAGCGCATCTTTCAGGAATTTACCCGGCTGCGCAGCGCACAAGGACAGGAAGGGTTCGGATTAGGGCTCTCCATCACACGCAAACTGACAGAGCTGCTCGGAGGAGAAATATCAGTCAGCAGTGCCCCCGGAAAAGGCAGCACCTTCCGGGTTGAGATACCGATGCGACAAACCGAAACGCATGACGCGGCCGAAAAAACAGACTCCCGACAAGAAAACATCCATAAGAAACAACTGCACATTCTCCTCATAGACGACGACCGCATACAGATGAACCTGACAGAAGCCATGCTGAAAAGTATCCTTGACAACCACCAAGGAAGCAGCCCCGACATACGCTGCTGCGAACAGCCGGAAGAAGTGTTCAGCCTACTGCTGTCAGAGCAGTTCGATCTGGTTTTCACCGACCTGCAGATGCCGGCAATGAACGGCATTGAACTGCTGCAACGCATCAGAAACTTAAATGTTGCGCAAGCGAAAACGATTCCAGTCATTGCCATCACCGCCCGAGGGGACATGAATGAATCCGACTTTCAGGCAAAAGGCTTTGCAGGAATGCTTCAAAAGCCATTCAGCCGGCAAGACCTGATGCTGACATTGAAAAAGACGCTCCCAAAAGACGAAACGGCAGACAACGCCTCCCCCTGCCCGGAACATTTCCAAACATCTGCCGGAAAAAATGAATTCAATTTTGCTCCGCTCACTGCATTCTCAGAGGACGACCCGGAAGCCGCACTTGAAATCATGAGCACATTTATCAATGAAACGGAACAAAGTATCCAGAAACTGGCTCAGGCCGCAAAAGAAGAGAACATGGAACAAGCATGCGCCATCGCACACAAGATGCTGCCTACATTCATCATGATCGAAGCGAAAGAAGCGGTCCCGGCATTGCAGTGGCTCGAGCGCAAACGGGGGGAAACAAAATACACGCCCGAAGCGGACAAAGCCGTGCATCTCGTCATCGAACAGGCGCAAAACGCGCTGAACAAAGCTGAAAATGCAACAGGACAGATTGATTGAAAAGAAAAATCGCTATCTTTGTAACCACAAACAACTGACACATATATGGCTTCATCTTTATTGATTGTGGAAGACGATCTGACTTTTTCGACCATGCTGAAGACATGGCTTAAAAAGAAGGGGTTTGAAGTAGAAACTGCAAGCACGCAGGCGCGTGCCCGCAAACTGCTTGCAGAACAGCCCTTCGACCTTATACTTTCCGATCTGCGGCTTCCGGACAAGGACGGGATGACGCTGCTGTCATGGCTGCGCGAACAAAGCAACCAGGTTCCGTTCATCATCATGACCGGGTATGCCGAAATTCAAAGCGCAGTGAAAGCCATAAAGGAAGGAGCAACCGACTATATCTCCAAGCCTGTACAGCCGGATGAACTCCTGAAGAAAATAAAAGAAGCAATCAATACAGAACATGCCTCAGCCGAAGAAGAAGAGGCTGGAATCTCCCAACAGAACTTTCTGGAAGGAGAAAGCGAGGCTGCGCACCAATTATATAACTACGTCAATCTGGTAGCACCCACACAGATGTCAGTGCTGATAAACGGTGCAAGCGGCACAGGCAAAGAGTATGTGGCACATCGCATTCACAGGCTCAGCAAGCGTGCCGGCAAGCCTTTCATTGCCATCGACTGCGGATCGATTCCCAAAGACCTGGCAGCATCAGAGTTTTTCGGACACGTCAAAGGTTCTTTTACCGGAGCTTTCAACGATAAGGTCGGGGCGTTTGAAGAGGCAAACGGAGGAACACTTTTTCTGGACGAAATAGGAAACCTGAGCTATGAAGTGCAGGTACAGCTGCTGCGTGCTCTTCAAGAAAGACGTATCCGGCGCATCGGTTCCAGCAAGGAGATTGAAGTAGACGTGCGGCTTATCAGCGCAACCAACGAAAACCTGAAAGAAGCCATCGCCAAAGGAAACTTCCGCGAAGACTTATACCATCGCATCAACGAGTTCACATTGTACATGCCTTCGCTGAAAGAACGGAAAGACGACATTCTGCTATTCGCCAATTTCTTCCTCGACCAAGCCAACAAAGAGCTTGACCGAAACCTCATCGGGTTCGACCAGGAAGCTTGCGAGGCATTGCAGAACTACCCATGGCCGGGAAACCTGCGACAGCTGAAGAACACGGTAAAGCGAGCGACCCTCGTGGCACAAGGCGAATTCATCTCACCGAGGGATTTGGGAGAAGATTTTAACAATGCAGGCCTGGCAGATATTCCTGCATGTGCCGACGAACCGCTTCTTCTTCACAACGAAGAACATGAAAAGCAACGGATTCTTCAGGCACTCCAGCACACCAACAACAACAAGAGCAAAGCGGCCATACTTCTGGGCATTGACCGGAAGACATTATACAACAAGCTGAAACTGTATAACATTCCACAATAAAGTGTGGAATATTTCCACAACAGCCAATTGAGGATTCCACAAATTATCCACAAAAAAACGACCATGCCAGTGCAAACAATTCGGACACTTCGTTTGTTATTACTAAATAAAGAAAACAATTACAAGTTGAATAACAAGATGATAAATAGAAAATAAGATATCCGTTGCCAAATAAAGCAAAAGGATGGCACGCTTTGGCACGGAGATTGCATTAAATTATATATACGGAAATTAAAAACAAAACAGTACACAAAAAAGATTAGAACTAGATTTTAAACCCAACCCCATTTAAGAATTGAGAGAATTTAAGCTTTAAGCTATAATCTCTTATAAATGAAGATGCCTATGTGTTAAAGAGAGGAGAACGCTGTGAAGCCTTCTCCTTTCGTCATTCCAGACCGATCCCTTCGAAGCACCGCCAAAGCCCGTCATCGGGAAGAGGAGCCGTCAAATCAATAAGCGCTTTCGAAACCGGATGCACAAATCTCACCCTGCGCGCATGCAGCGATATGCCGCCGTCCGGGTTCGAACGGGGAAAACCATACTTCAAGTCACCCTTGATGGGACAGCCCATTTTCGCCAACTGGCAACGGATCTGGTGATGCCTGCCTGTCTTCAGGTCAACTTCCAGCAAGAAATAATTCTGCGAACAGCCTATCAGACGATAATGAAGCACAGCTTTCTTGGCATTCTTCACTTCCTTGTCATAGGCATACGACTTGTTCTGCTTCTCATTGCGCACCAGATAATTGACCAGCTCAGCTTCTTCCAGCTCCGGACGCTGGCGGACAATGGCCCAGTAGGTCTTTTTCACCTCTCCTTTCCGGAACATCTCATTCAGCCGCTCCAGCGCCTTTCCCGTCTTGGCAAACATCACAAGTCCGCTCACCGGCCTGTCCAGGCGATGCACCACACCCAGAAACACATTGCCGGGCTTGGCATACTTCTCCTTAAGATACTGCTTGACTGTTTCAGAGAGCGGCGTGTCGCCCGTCTTATCGCCCTGAACGATTTCAGACACAGTCTTGTTGACTACAATGATATGATTGTCTTCGTAAACAACTTCCATAAATACTTCGCATATAAACGCAGAAGACGCAAAGACGCAGAGATCCGGTCCCTGCGTTTCTGCGTCCCTACATCAAACAAATATTCTCAAAAATTACATATTCATGCCACCGTCAACCTGAATAACCTGTCCTGATACATAAGAAGACAAGTCGGATGCCAGGAACAATGCGATGTTGGCCACATCTTCCGGCGTACCGCCGCGGCGCAACGGAATCCGCTTGTTCCATTCAGCCTTCACTTCGTCAGAAAGCTGCGCAGTCATGTCGGTGATAATAAATCCCGGAGCGATGGCGTTCGCACGGATGCCGCGTGAGCCCAACTCCTGAGCAATAGATTTTGCCAGCGCAATCAGTCCGGCCTTTGAAGCCGAATAGTTGCACTGTCCGGCATTGCCGTGTACGCCTACCACAGAAGCCATATTGATGATGTTTCCGCTTCTCTGACGCATCATGATCGGCGTGCAGGCATGGATGAAGTTGAAGGCCGACTTCAGGTTTACGGCAATAACCGCATCCCATTGTCCTTCGCTCATGCGCATCATCAGGCCGTCTTTCGTGATTCCGGCATTGTTCACCAGAATGTCAATCGAGCCGAAGTCGCTGTGGATCTGCTCCACAACCTTGGCGGTTTCTTCAAAACTTGCGGCGTTCGAAGCATATCCCTTCACCTTCACGCCATAAGCGGCGATTTCCTTTTCTGTATTCTGACCGTTTTCATCAATTACCAAGTCTGTAAACGCTATGTTGGCTCCTTCAGAAGCAAACTTCAAGGCAATGGCCTTACCGATACCACGGGCAGCACCCGTAATGATAGCTGTTTTTCCAGTTAATAATCCCATTTTCTTTTTATATTAAAAATTAAACTATAAGTTGTCGCGTCTGTTCTTGCAGCCCAATGCGCCGAAAACGATCTTCGACACATAGCGCCACCCGATTTCATCATCCAGATCGTCGGCGATTTGCCCGCGGATATACGGCACTTCAATACCTTTTATACAATAATGCAGGATATCGGCCATGATATCCACATTGTCGAGATCAAAATAACCTGCATCCTTCCCGTCCTGAAGCACCTTCCGGAAAAGAAGGATTTCTTTATGGTCGAACTCCTTCCTTACAGCCTCAACCTTCCAGATATCCCTGAAGAAGCTTGCCTTCAACGTTCCGTTACGGTAAACGACCATTTTGATGGCCTCGAGATGTGTCATTATCAGTTCCATGATTTTATCGTCGGGGGCCGTATGCCTTTCGGCGGCCTGTTCCATCTTGGTGGAAAGCACTTCAAGCTCCGACTCTACGACAGCCAGATAAATCTGATCCTTGCTTTTGAAATAAGTGTACAAAGTCCGCCGCCCTTTCTTTGAGGCCACAGCAATATCGTTCATCGTCGTCTCTTCAACTCCTTTTTTCGCAAAAAGCTGACGGGCGACATCGACCAATTGGGCTCTCGTTCTCTGTACAGTCATTGTTTATTGCACATAATGATATTGATGTGAGCAAAATTAGTGCTTTTCTTTCTATTACACAAATATAGACACCGCAAATTGGCAAAAAAGGCGAAACCCGAAAGCGCATCCTTCCGCTTCCGTAAAGCAAGGAACGGCATGCCGGCTATTTCTTCATCTCCAGGCTGAAGATACAAATCTC
Organism: Bacteroides gallinaceum; assembly: GCF_030373775.1. Classification (NCBI taxonomy): domain Bacteria; kingdom Pseudomonadati; phylum Bacteroidota; class Bacteroidia; order Bacteroidales; family Bacteroidaceae; genus Bacteroides; species Bacteroides gallinaceum. The sequence continues at coordinate 36,296 of NZ_JAUDEN010000012.1, forward strand.
CAACTTAAAGATACATATCTCCAGCCTGAAGACATGCATCTTTAGCCTGAGGATGAAGCTTGCTTCCCGACAAGCCCACGATTCCAGCGTATCTTTTCATGTCAAAAAAACGCCCTGCACAGGTGTCCATAACCGTTTATGAAGAAGCACTGAAAAAATATTGCATAAAAAATTTGTTTTTTCAGAAAAGAAGCCGTACCTTTGCAGCGGATTTGAGAAAGAGTATATATCGCGGAGTGGAGCAGTTGGTAGCTCGTTGGGCTCATAACCCAAAGGTCGTCTGTTCGAGTCAGGCCTCCGCAACCAAAAGTCCGGAAACGGAAAAAGAACCTAACACCGCGGAGTGGAGCAGTTGGTAGCTCGTTGGGCTCATAACCCAAAGGTCGTCTGTTCGAGTCAGGCCTCCGCAACCAAAAGATGCAGAAAGAGCCTCACAAAGGCTCTTTTTTTATTTCACGCAAACAAAAAATAATGTAACTTTGTTGTCATAGACATATAATACAAATCAAATCCTCTTATCATTATGACACGAATTTACTCTAAACTGACCGATTTAATCGGACATACCCCAATTGTACAACTTAACCGGCTGGCGGAAAAACACGGAGTGCAAGCACCGCTGTTCGCCAAAGTAGAATTTTTCAACCCCGGAGGAAGCGTAAAAGACCGCATTGCCCTGGCTATGATTGAAGACGCCGAAAGACAAGGCAGACTGACTCCGGAAGCCGTCATCGTTGAACCCACAAGCGGAAACACTGGTGTAGGACTTGCGTGGATCGCTTCCGTAAAAGGATACAAAACCATTCTGACCATGCCCGAAACCATGAGCATAGAGCGCAGAAAACTATTAAAGGCACTGGGAGCCGAAATCGTGCTGACACCCGGAAGTGAAGGAATGGGAGGAGCCATACGCAAGGCCGAAGAACTGCGGAATTCCATCCCGGGAGCCATCACACTGCAGCAGTTCGAGAACCCGGCCAATCCGGAAGCCCACGCACGCGGAACGGCTCATGAAATCTGGGAAGACACGGACGGAAAGGTTAACGTATTTGTAGCGGGCGTAGGAACCGGAGGCACAGTAAGCGGAACCGGGAAAGCCCTCAAGCAACTCAACCCGCATATTGAAATCGTGGCCGTAGAACCGGACAGCTCCCCCGTACTCTCGGGAGGGAAAGCCGGACCGCACAAGATCCAGGGAATAGGAGCCGGATTCATTCCCAAAACCTACAACCCGGATGTTGTGGACAAGATCATACGGGTTACAAACGAAGACGCCATGCAAACCGCCCGCGAACTCGCCAAGACAGAAGGCCTTCTGGTAGGCATCTCATCCGGTGCGGCCGCTTATGCAGCCCTTCAGCTGGCCAAGAGCGACGAATACAAAGGAAAGAATATCATCGCCCTGCTTCCGGACACCGGAGAAAGATACCTTTCTACTGAACTTTTCAGCACGGAAGGATAGCAGCAAACGGCAGGGAGCGTGCGCAATAAACGCACAACGGTCACATATTGCAGGGAGAACAGCAAAAAAAGAGCTGCAAATTTTTCCAAATCAAAAAGAATCAGTATCTTTGCAACCCGAAAACGACCATTGCACACGTTTTTTGTGTTACCAGGAAATAATAACAATAAAAGCATATACAAAAATGAAAAAAGGCATTCATCCTGAGAACTACCGTCCGGTAGTATTTAAAGACATGTCAAACGGTGACATGTTCTTGTCACGCTCCACTTGCGCCACAAAAGACACTATTGAATTTGAAGGCGAAACTTATCCGCTGATCAAGCTGGAAATTTCAAGCACTTCACATCCGTTCTACACAGGTAAAGCTAAGCTGGTAGACACTGCAGGACGTGTCGACAAGTTCATGAGTCGCTACGCAAACCACAAGAAAAAATAAGCAAACCTTTTAAGAAAACAGGCACTCCTTTTCAAGAGTGCCTGTTTTTTTATGCCCGGACGGAACAAAAAAAGACAAAAAAAAGAATGCCATCCGATGATGGCATCCCCTTGAAAGACATTTGAATCTGCCTTTAAGCTTTCACACGGCCCACATACGAACCGTCACGAGTATCCACCTCAATCATTTCGTCTGTATTAATGAACAGAGGTACACGCACGGTAGCTCCGGTTTCAACCGTAGCAGGCTTCGTTGTATTTGTTGCAGTATCTCCCTTCAAGCCCGGCTCAGTGTATGTAACCTTCAGCTGAACTTTCACCGGAAGCTCTGCATAAAGAATCGTTTCAGTAGAAGCGTCAGAAACCACGTCAACCACCATTTCTTCCTTCAGGAAGTCAACGCCTTCAATCTGGTCATGTGCGATGGGCACCTGCTCAAATGTTTCCTGATTCATGAAAATATAATCTTCACCTTCCTTATAAAGGAACTGGTAAGGACGGCGTTCAACACGGACATCTTCCAGCTTTTCACCGATATTGAAACGGCGTTCCAATACATATCCGTCAACCACATCTTTCAACTTAGTACGCATGAAAGTATTTCCCTTTCCCGGCTTTACATGCAAAAAATCAATGCAGAAATACAGCTTTCCGTCCATACGGATAGCTGTTCCGATTTTAATGTCTTGAGCATTAATCATAACTAGAAATCTTTTATATTATTTACTGTGTTAATCGTCTGAATCTGATTTCGAGCGCAAAATTAATCTAAATCAAGAAAAAACGCAAAAAGATTTCAGTAAAAAAGACTTAGCACTTTGATTATTTAAAAAAAGTCACTAATTTTGCAGCCTGAACGTATGGAATAATAACATAATAATATATAGAAAGATGAAAAGAACCTACCAACCCTCTAACAGAAAGAGAAAGAACAAACACGGATTCCGTGAAAGAATGTCTACCGCCAACGGCCGTCGAGTTTTGGCAGCACGCCGTGCTAAAGGCCGCAAGAAACTGACTGTTTCTGACGAATACAATGGCGTAAAAGCTTAAATCCTTTTATTAAAGCTACATCAGGAGCCGCAAGAACATGAGTCTTTGCGGCTTCTTTCTTTTTTACAGCCGCACTGCCCGGCAACACAGACAATAAGACAATAGAAAAGAAATAAGAAGCACTAAATTTTACGAATCCACAAACCGCATACAGGCCAAAAGGGCTACCTTTGCAGATAACAACCATTAAAGAAAATAAATTATGAAAAACTGTATTTCATTTTTATCTGCCTGTGCATGGCATCTTTCTGCCTGACAGCATGTACAGACGATGAAGGCAAGCAAAGCTCAGGCACCAATCTGACCCCGGATGAACATAAGGAAAAACTGGAAAATATCGGACTGGAAGTGCTCGGAAAAATCAACCCGGCAGACCATGAAAAGCTACTCAACGCCATAGACAACTTCGCAAGGCTGGCAGACGACGGGCTGGACATCGAGCGGGACAAAGCAATCCAGTCGGGAGTGAATCTGGCAAAGACGATGGCAAACATTTGCCGCAGATCCAACCCGGGAGAAATGATGAGTTTCGCCAATGCAAAAAGCGATGTGTATGCGGCTGCTCAGTTCGCAAAAATCTATACATATAATAATGGGAACTAGCCAACGCGGAAGTCAACATCAACAACCAGGCAATCATCAAAGTTTCATGCTCCAACATAAATGCTTTCGTTGACTTTCTGGAAGATTTCGACAACCGGTATCCTTCATGGGAAGAACAAGAAAGTCAGGAATATAACGACAAGGTGGCAGCTGCCTATAACAAATATAACACAGCAGAGCTTTACTATACAGACGGCGACAATGTTATCGCCAATCTGAGCATGCAGAGCTATCTGTATGAGGACACCTACAATCCTGAATACAATTATTATGATGTCGAACCGATAATCACATTCGTGTCCGACGAGTCGTCGTTCAGCATCGAAAGCTATTTTGATGACATCAGTTTCAATGACCTGATCAACAGCGCAGAAGATTTGACCGAAGCATACAAAGACTATCTTCAGTATCTGGTGGAATGAACCTCCCGCCGGAGATACGAAACTTTATCGGGGATGTATCAAGACCGCTTGGTGCATCCCTTTTGTTCGCAACCGTTTGGACTGATATCTCATGACAAAAACCGTATTCGCACTTTTGCTGTTCTTTTCCTGCTGCCAGCTCAAGGCCCAGCCTTCTGATACGCTCTATCTCCCCAAAGACACCGTCTATGAGCTGGACGCAGTGGAAATTTCGGCGGTAAGGGACAACAGCATCATGTCGGGAACCATGTCGGGAAGGATTGATTTGAAAGCGGAAAACCTCCAGTCTTTGCCGAAATTTCTCGGAACAACGGACATGTTGCGGACCATACAACTGACACCCGGCATACAAACCAGCGGCGAACTGGACGCCGGCCTGTATATCAGGGGATGTGAATCCGGACACAATCAGGTCATGTTCAATGACGTTCCCATTTATAATCCTATGCATCTCATGGGTTTCTTCTCTATCTTCAACAGCGACCACATCTCGTCAAGTTCCATTTACAAATCATACATTTCTCCCCAATACGGAGGACGCCTGTCGGGAACAGTCTGTGTGTCAAGCAAGTCGAAGCAGGCAGAGCGTACATCCGTAAGCGGAACCGTAGGGATACTCTCTTCGCAGGCTACGCTGGAAACTCCCGTCAATGACAAGAGCAGCCTGTATCTTTCGGGCAGAGGCACCTATGTCAATCTGCTGCTGGGCCTGATTGACCTGAACGAAGAAAGCGTCCAGCCCGAGTATGGCTTTCAAGACTACAACCTCACCTACACGGCAAAGCCTACCGAGAAAAGCGACGTGCTGGTGAATGCATTTTTCGGAATGGACGATTTTTCCATCAAAGAATATTATTATCAGGCCAACGGAGGAATTTCATGGAAAAATGCAGCTGTATCCCTGCAATGGACGCAGCAATTGTCCGCTTCCAGCCGCATGGCTCATACGGCCTATTATTCGTATTACGATAATCTTATTGACGTAAACTTTGCCGGAAGCCAGATCCGCTTTCCGTCACGCATACAGGATTTCGGTTATAAAGGGAAGTATCACTTCCGGACAGGGCGATGTTACTGGACGGCAGGAGCGGATTATGTCCGGTATTCCGTCCGCCCGCAATATCCCGAAACACAGGATCTGTTCAGCTCCGCATTGAGCCAGTCAGCAGAGAATATACAAACTCATGAATATGGCATCTATGCACAAGGGTCATTTCATCTGTCACCACAGATCAGTGCCCGGCTGGGACTGAGGTACAGCGGCTCTATCCAGCCGGGGCATGCTCCCTACCATGGGATTGAGCCGCGCATGTCTTTGGAATACGAATGGAAAAACGACCGGAAAATCATGTTCTCCTACACTTTACAGCGCCAGTACATGAATCAGATCGTTGTGTCGGGCATCGGATTTCCCACGGACTTCTGGTTGCCAGCCTCCAAGAATATACCGGCACAGAAAGCCCATAGCCTGTCCTTAGGATATTTCCATGCGATAAACGGACGTGACTATGAATTCAGCGTGGAGGGATATTTCAAAAGGCTGTACAATCAGTTTGAGTTCAACGGAGAAATGCTTGACATGGTAAACCAGTCTTATCAGATCGACGAGCACCTCAATATGGGCGACGGGCATAGCTACGGCATAGAATTCATGCTCCAGAAGCATACGGGAAGGCTCAACGGATGGGTCAGCTATACATTGGGACGATCCACCCGGAAATTTCCCGACATAAACGGAGGGAAAACATTTCCCGCAAAGAACGACCGGAGGCACAACCTCTCCGTAGTGACCAACTACAAACTGAGCGAGCGGTGGGAACTCTCCGGCATATTCGTTTACGCAACCGGAAGCGCGTTCACGATGCCCGCCGCGCTTTATCTGATAGGAGAAAATGCCATCAATGAATATGGGCCTCACAACGGAGCGCGGATGCCGGCCTATCACCGCATGGACCTGTCGGCCAGCTATTGGTTCAAGCGGAACTCCAGAAGAGAGAGCATGATCAATATCTCGCTTTACAACGCTTATGGCCGGGAGGACCCGATATACCTGTCAGTCGGAATCGAGGCAGACAGGGAAAAAGGAAAAGTGCGCATCTCGCCCAAAGGCCAGAGCCTGTATTCGTTTGTCCCCTCAATCAGTTATTCATTCAAGTTTTAGCATGAAAAAGATAAGCCTTAAAAGTCTTCCACTTGTGCTGTCAGCTCTCTGCGGATGTACGCCCGAGTTCGACTTCGGAAGCATCGATTTTGAACCTCAGATCGTAGTAGAGGGATGGATTGAAAACGGCGGAGTGGCCAATGTCTGTCTGACGCAGGCATTGACTATGGATATGGACACAGCCGGAACTTCCATTTCTGACATTGCCATCCGCTGGGCAAAGGTAACGGTCAGCGACGGCCAAACAGAAGAAGTGCTGACAGGAAGAGTAGACAAGAACTATATGCCTCCTTTTATCTACAGAGGAAGCCGCATCAAAGGAGAAACAGGAAAAACTTACCGGCTGAAAGTAGAATATTCCGGGCGTGTGCTTACGGCCAGCACGACAATCCCTCCCGTCACCCCGATTGAGAAGCTGACAGTGAGCAAGTGCACGGACAGCGACACGCTTTATCAGATTGAGCTGAAATTCCATGATGACCCGCTCCAGCAAAACTATTACAAGATATTCACTCAGGTCATCCCTGAAGACACACGTTTTTATCCGGCTTTTATGGGAACCTTTGCAGACAATGTGCTGGAAGACAATACGGGAAGCGTCCGGGCAAACAGAGCCATGAGGCATTCGCATATAGGAAAGTACACTCCTTTCTTTTCGCTCAACGATACGGTCAACGTCAAGCTCACCCAGTTGCCCGAAGAGGGATTCGAGTTCTGGAGCGGCTACGAAAATGAAATCATCAACGGAAAGAATCCGATTTTCCCCAGCTCCACCAACCTGAGCACAAACATTCAGGGAGGAAAAGGCATATGGTGCGGATATGGAAAAGTGATACGCCGCGTAACAATTGCGGACAGCATCAGATAAAAAAAGCGAATCCTAAAAGTTTTTTGTTCAACTTGTCGGGTTCGCTTCGCAGTTTAATATCATATCTTGTCCCGAGGCATCCGGCATTCAGTCATACAGCCTTCTGCCCAAGAAACGAAATATCAGTCCTTTATCAGGTCATTGCCCGTCATGTCTGCCGGCTGAGGCATTCCCATGATATGCAGAATAGAAGGAGCAACATCAGCCAGGACACCGTTTTCTACCTTTGCATTCTTGTTGGCTGTCACATATACGAACGGAACAGGGTTCAATGAATGCGCAGTATTCGGAGTGCCGTCATCATTCAGCGCATGATCGGCATTCCCATGGTCAGCAATGATGATTACCTCGTAATCATTGGCCTTGGCAGCCTCTACAGTGTCACGCACGCAATTGTCGATTGCAGTCACCGCCTTCTCGATTGCCTCGTAAACACCTGTATGCCCTACCATGTCACCGTTGGCGTAGTTTACAACGATAAAATCATATTTCTTTGTATTGATAGCTTCCACAAGTTTATCCTTCACCTCGTATGCGCTCATCTCCGGCTTCAGGTCGTAGGTGGCAACCTTCGGACTCGGAACCAGAATGCGGTCCTCATTGTCAAACGGAGTTTCACGCCCTCCATTGAAGAAGAATGTAACGTGAGCATATTTTTCTGTTTCAGCGATATGCAGCTGCGTCTTTCCATTCTTTGAAAGATACTCGCCCAGCGTGTCCTGAACGTTTTCTTTGGGGAAAAGGATATGCACGCCTTTGAATGAAGCGTCATACGGAGTCATGCAATAATACTGCAATCCCGGAATCGTCTTCATGCCTTCTTCAGGCATATCCTGCTGCGTAAGCACGATAGTCAGCTCTTTCGCACGGTCGTTGCGGTAGTTGAAGAAAATAACGGCGTCGCCTTCCTTGATCGTACCGTCAAAGTTTGCGTTATTGATCGGTTTGATAAATTCGTCCGTAACGCCCTCATCGTATGATTCCTGCATGGCCTGCACCATATCTGCAGCCTGCTTTCCCTTGCCTTCAACCAGCAAGTCGTATGCTTCCTTGACACGGTTCCAGCGCTTGTCGCGGTCCATGGCATAAAAACGCCCTACGATAGAGGCAATTCGTCCGGCAGATTGCGCGCAATGAGCAGTCAGCTGTTCGATAAATCCCTTTCCGCTCTTCGGGTCTGTATCACGTCCGTCCATAAAGCAATGGATGAATGTATTGTTTTCCAGACCGTATTCTTTCGCAATATCACACAGTTTGAAGAGATGAACCAATGACGAGTGGACACCGCCATTCGAAGTCAACCCCATGAAATGAATATTCTTGTTATGCTCTTTTGCATAAGTGAAAGCAGAAACCACTTCTTTATTTTTCAGAATGCTGCCGTCAGCGCACGCACGGTTGATTTTAACCAAGTCCTGATATACGATACGTCCTGCACCGATATTCAAGTGACCTACTTCCGAGTTGCCCATCTGTCCGTCAGGCAATCCGACATTTTCACCGCTTGCCTGCAACTGAGAATGAGGATACTCAGCCAGCAGACTGTCCCAATACGGAGTCGGGGTATTGAAAATCACATCATCTTTCTTGTGGTCACCACATCCCCATCCGTCAAGAATCATTAATAGTGCTTTCTTTGCCATAATTATTTTGTTTAAAAGTTGAAATCCACTTTATGTTTTCCGACAGCAAAAATACAAAATATCCTCGGTCGAAATGCATATTTAACAAATAAAAAATGTCATCCAAGCCGTTTGGCTCGAATGACATTTCTCTATTTCCTGATATAAGGCAAATTATTCGGCACGCAAAGTGAAGCGCTTGAAGTCAACGACTGCCAATTCCGGATCAGCAGCCTTCAATGCATCCGCAACCGTCTTTTTCGGATCCATGATGCTTTCCTGCTTCAACAGGCAGACTTCTTTCAGGAATTTGCCCAAACGGCCTTTTGCAATATTCTCAATCATAGCTTCAGGCAGGTTTGCAGCTTTCTCGGCAGCAACAGAAGCCTTGATTTCTTTTGCCTTAGCAACATCTTCAGCAGTAATCCATCCCTTAGCCATGTTGCTTTCCATGTGCTCTTCGCTGTCTACGTGAGCAGGATTAATGCCTGCTTTCTTCAAAGCGGCATCTACAGCCTTCTGCACCTGTTCAGCTTTAGTCTTTTCGATGGCAACCTTGATTTCTTCCTGTTTCACAGCTTCAGGAACACCAGCTTCGTCAATGGCAATCGGATTCATAGCAGCAATCTGCATGCAGATTTCGTGAGCGACACTTTCGCTGCAAGGCTTGTTGAAAGCCACCAGTGTGCAAAGCTGATTCTTGTTCATGTGGTTATAAACAGCTGTGCAAGCTCCCGAAACGAAGCTATAGCCGTCCAGTTCAGTCTTTTCTCCAGTTACACCGCTACGTTCGATCACAGCATCTGCTACCGTACCGTTACCCATCGGCAAAGCTTTCACTTCGTCCAATGTCTTGCATTTATTAGCTATTGCAGCATCAAGGATGGCTTGAGTCAATGCAACGAAGTCTGCATTCTTAGCAACGAAATCTGTTTCACATTTCAGAGCAATCATTGCAGCATAATCGCCTGTAGACTTAGCAAGCACACAACCTTCTGAAGTTTCACGGTCAGAACGTTTTGCAGCTACAGCCTGTCCTTTTTTACGAATAATTTCCATAGCCTTGTCAAAATCGCCTTCAGCTTCTGTCAAAGCGTTTTTGCAGTCCATCATACCAGCTCCCGTCATTTTACGAAGCTTGGTAATCTCAGCCATACTTACAGCCATAATCAATCGGGTTTATTAGTTAATTAATGAATTATCAAAAAAACAAGGAGTTAAAGAAGTCATACCGAACCAGGAGGAAGATGACAGCAAACCATCTTCTACATCCTTTCTGTCCGACTCCTTTAGCTCCTTGAAAATATTAAGCTTCTTCGTCTTCCTTAGTCATGAAAGCAGCAGCCTTAGATGCATTGATGGCATCTTCTTCAGCCTTGTCCATACGAGCTTTAACGGCTTTCTTCTTGCCACCTTTCTGTGCATTTTCGCCAGCAGCTTCCATATCTACCTTTTCAGCCTTTCTTTCTTCCAAGCCTTCAGCCATAGCACCGCAGCAAGCGTCCAGAATTACTTCGATAGACTTTGTTGCATCGTCGTTAGCCGGAATGACATAATCAACATTCGAAGGGTTTGAGTTTGTATCCACAATTGCAAATACAGGAATGCCCAAACGGTTAGCTTCGCGAACTGCGATATTTTCCTTCATCACGTCAACAACGAACAAAGCCGACGGCAAACGAGTCAGATCAGCGATAGAACCAAGATTCTTTTCCAATTTGGCACGCTGGCGAGAAATCTGCAGAATTTCTCTCTTAGACAGATTTGCATATGTACCATCGTTAGTCAGCTTGTCGATAGTAGCCATCTTCTTCACAGCCTTACGGATTGTCGGGAAGTTAGTCAGCATACCGCCCGGCCAACGTTCGATAACATAAGGCATATTCACAGAAGCTGCTTTCTCAGCAACAATCTGCTTTGCTTGTTTCTTAGTAGCAACAAACAGGATTTTCTTTCCTGATTTCGCGATCTGCTTCAAAGCTTCGGCAGCTTCGTCAACTTTCGCAACGGTTTTATTCAAATCTATGATATGGATTCCATTACGTTCCATAAAAATATACGGAGCCATTGCAGGGTTCCACTTTCTTTTCAGATGTCCGAAGTGGCAACCAGCCTCCAATAATGTATCAAAATTAACTCTTGACATTGTTCTAATCTTTTAATCGTTTACTTTCCTTTTTGTTTTAAATGAACCAACCGACAGGTAGTCCTTCCACAAACCACTTGCAGGAAGAGTCCTGACAGTTTAGATGCTAAACGCCTTTTTAAGTTTCTGAGTTCTTGAGTTTTTAAGTTTCCGGATTGACATATCCGAATATTGCCGACAAACTTATAAACAAAAAAACCGACGAACTCAAATCAACGTTTACTGAACTGGAATCTACGGCGTGCTTTCGGACGTCCCGGTTTCTTACGTTCAACAGAACGAGAATCACGAGTGATGAAGCCCTCTGCACGAAGCGACTTCTTATCTTCAGGGTTGATTTTAACCAACGCGCGGGCAATAGCCAAGCGAAGAGCCTGAGACTGGCCGGTAAATCCACCGCCATTCAGGTTTACTTTAATGTCATATTTTTCAGCTACATCCAGCTTGTTCAACGGTTGTTTTACTACAAACTGCAGAATCGGTGAAGGAAAGTATACTGCAAGATCTCTTTTATTGATAGTAATCTTTCCTGTGCCTTCGCTTACGAATACACGAGCGACTGCGCTTTTACGTCTGCCTAATGCATTTACTACTTCCATGCTCTATTATTTAAGTGAATTAATATCAATTACTTTCGGCATCTGAGCTTCGTGTTTGTGTTCGCTGCCTGCATAGATATACAGGTTGCCCAGCAATTTGGCTCCCAAACGGTTCTTGGGAAGCATACCCTTCACAACTCTTCTCATCAGCTTGTCTGCACCGTTAGGCTTAGCCATCAGACGAGCCGGAGTAATCTCACGCTGACCGCCAGGATATCCCGTATAGCTCAGATAAATCTTGTCAGTCATCTTCTTGCCTGTAAATTTCACTTTGTCTGCATTGATGATAATCACATTGTCACCGCAGTCTACATGAGGAGTAAAGTTCGGTTTATACTTACCTCTCAACAACTTTGCAACTTTTGCACCGAGGCGGCCTACAACCTGATCGGTAGCATCAACAACAACCCACTCTTTCGTTACGGTTGCCTGATTTGCAGAAATGGTCTTGTAACTTAAAGTATCCACTCTTTGAAAAAATTTAAAATGTTAACTACTAAAAAACAATTATCTTCCGACCTTCTTTCCCGGACAAAAAGAAAGAGAAGTCCTCAGAATTAAAAATTTATCACTTGTTGATAATAATCGGCTTGCAAAGGTACGGCTTTTCTTTTAACCGACAAAGATTTTAAGCATTTTTTTCGCTTGATAAGAGCTTGATAATTAACCCACACACATACAAAAAAACAGACGCAGTCCGGAAGCCGGCACTGCATCCGTACAACGTCTGTGAAATTTCATGGAATGAAAACCTGACTTACCTGAACACGTCGCCAGGATAAGAAGATGCCACATCAACACGTTTCCACACCTCATTATACCAGGCTTCTATTTTATTGCCGTTTATGTCGGTATCTACAAAATACTTCACTGTCATCAGCGTTCCGTTCTCCTTCATTTCAAAATACATTTTGTTTTCCTTCCCCTCCAATTGGGGCAAATGTACATTCTTTTCTATATATTCGGTATAAAACGTGCCGGAAGTCAGACTGAATGTCCCATAGCCGATAATGACAGCACCCGCCGGTGTCATAACCAAATTGCAAAAACGGCCGTCATTGCTTAAAATCTTCAGCGAATGACTTGTCCGCAGTTCGCCTGGAACATCGGGAGATGCAGAACAATAGAAACACATCTGCCAAATGCCGCTAAGATTAATCGGACGCTTTTCCTGGATATCCTGCGCATTGACTGTACTCATACCGCAGAAACACCCTAAAATCATGACAAACAAAAAACGCATTCTCATAGCTTAAAAGTTTTAAGGATTTCGATAAGTGTTATTTACAAATCTACGAAAAGATATTCACATAAGAGAATTTTTCATGAAATTTCTTCCCGCCGGAAAAGAATATCAGAAAGTTTTACCAACAAACAGAAAAAAGAAAGTCCGCCACAATCGGGCGGACTTTCGATTCTTATCAGAATTCGGCATTGCGCGGCGTACGGGGGAAGGGAATCACATCTCGGATGTTCGCCATACCTGTGACAAACAGCAGCAGACGTTCAAATCCGAGTCCGAATCCGGAATGCGGACAAGTTCCATACTTCCGCGTATCAAGATACCACCACATATCCTTCATCGGGATATGGAGTTCCTTGATCCGGGCGAGCAATTTATCATAACTAGCCTCACGCTCCGACCCTCCGATGATTTCACCGATCTTCGGGAACAGCACATCCATGGCACGCACAGTCTTGCCGTCATCGTTCTGCTTCATATAGAACGCCTTGATTTCCTTCGGATAATCAGTCAGGATTACCGGACGCTTGAAATGTTCTTCAACCAGATAACGCTCGTGTTCAGAAGCCAAATCAACGCCCCAATATACCGGGAACTCAAACTTATGGCCGGCAGCCACTGCGTCTTCCAGTATTTTGATGCCTTCAGTATACGGCAGACGTACAAATTCCTCTTTCAGCACTCCCTGCAAACGCTCTATCAAGCCTTTGTCAAACATGTCGTTCAAGAATTTCACATCATCATAACAATTGTCAAGAGCCCACTGTACGCAATACTTGATGAATTCTTCAGCCAAATCCATATTGTCGTTGATGTCATTGAAAGCAACCTCAGGCTCAATCATCCAGAATTCAGCCAAATGACGCGGCGTATTAGAATTCTCGGCACGGAATGTAGGACCGAACGTATAGATAGCGCCCAGCGATGTAGCAGCCAATTCGCCTTCCAACTGACCGGAAACCGTAAGGCTGGCTTGTTTGCCAAAGAAATCGTCATCATAAATGATCGACCCGTTCTCATCCTTCTTCAAATCATACAGATTAAGAGTAGTCACCTGAAACATCTGTCCGGCACCTTCACAGTCAGAAGCTGTAATCAATGGCGTATGGAAATAAAAGAATCCACGGTCGTGGAAGAACTTATGAATAGCAATAGCCATGTTATGACGAATACGGAAAACGGCTCCAAACGTATTTGTACGCGGACGAAGATGAGCAATCTCCCGAAGGAACTCCATCGAATGGCCTTTCTTCTGCAAAGGATAAGTATTGTCGCAAACGCCGAGCACTTCTATTTCCGTGGCCTGAACCTCAGCGGCCTGTCCGGCTCCCACCGACTCTACCAGCTTTCCGTTCACACTCAGGCAAGCCCCGGTAGTAATCTGTTTAAGAACCGACTCGTCAAAATTAGCCAGATCAACCACAATTTGAATATTATGAATTGTAGACCCGTCATTCAGTGCTATAAAGTTCACCTGCTTGCTGCCACGGCGCGTCCGCACCCAACCCTTTACATTTACAATCTCGCCAAATGTCGGTTTTGTCCACAAGTCTACGATTTTTGTCCTACGAATTTTTTCCATATTATCTCAAATTATATTTTTATTATCTAAGACAAAGGGCACAAAGTGCAGAACCAAGAACATTCTTCCTCCAACTTTGTGCCCATATACTTTTCATGACCGTTTCTCTGCTCACTCAAAAGCTCCCATACGAAGCATGTTCACTTCATTTTCCGTCAGATAACGCCAATCTCCGCGACGGAGCCCCTTCTTCGTCAGTCCGGCAAAATATACGCGGTCCAGTTTTACGACACGGTATCCCAACGATTCAAAGATCCGGCGCACGATACGGTTTTTTCCTGAATGGATTTCTATCCCTACCTGCGATTTGTCTGTGTCCGAGGCATAGCTTACCGCATCGGCATGGATTTCGCCGTCATCAAGCGTGATACCCTGCACGATCTTGTCCAAGTCAGCCCTTGTTACATTCCGGTCACAATACACATGATAGATTTTCTTCTTGAGGAATTTCGGATGAGTAAGCTTCGAAGCCAAATCACCGTCATTCGTCAGCAACAGCACACCGGTTGTATTGCGGTCAAGACGGCCGACCGGATAAATACGCTCCCGACAGGCGCCCTTCACAAAATCCATCACCGTTTTCCGCTCCTGAGGATCGTCAGATGTAGTCACGCAATCCTTCGGCTTGTTAAGCAGCACATAAACCTTGCGCTCAATGCTTACCGGCTCGTCATGGAACTTCACCTCGTCCGAACGTTTGATTTTCGTTCCCAGCTCAGTCACCACCACGCCGTTCACAGAAACCACTCCCGCCGTAATGAATTCATCCGCTTCGCGGCGCGAACAGATTCCGGCATTGGCGAGGAACTTGTTCAAACGGATGGGAGCATCCGGATCTGCCAGAATATCCTTGTATTCGATCTGCTTCTTCTTGCTGTATTTTGCATTCGGATCATAATCGGCTGTACGCGGACGGAAGCCTCTTCCCTGCGGACGGCTGTACCCTCCTTGCCCGCCGTTATTATAGCGCGGACGATACGGGCGTTCTCCATCCTCCTGACCATTGCCAAAACGAGAGTTTCCTCCCGAGTAGCGCGAATTATACGAATTTTGCCGGCCATTCCAGCTTCCTCCGCTGTTAGAGCCATAACGCGGGTTATACGATTGACGTTCGCCCTCCTCAGCATTGTCATTGTTGTACGAACCATACGGACGATTTCCGTACGGACGCTGCTGCGGACGGTTTCCATACGGGCGCTGATAGCGGCCTTCACCGTTTCCATTAAAACGAGGAGTATAGGAAGAGCGGTAATTCCCGTTTCCTCCTTCCTTATTATATGAACGTCGGCCAGCATTGTAGCTGCCGCTCTTTTCACCTCTGTTATACCTGTTGCTTCCTTCTCTGTTGTAAGATTTGTAACCGTCACGGCCAGACTGGCTGTTCTCACCTTCCTGTCTGAATTCTTTTTCTGCCATAATAAAATTCTTTTTTCAAAATTAATAATAGACCCCTCTCGGGCTCAATTCTCAAATTCCTGTATAGTTGTGCGGTGTTATAGCCCGCAATTCTTTCTTAATATTTTCGCTTACTTCCAACGTGTCAATGAAATTCGCTATAGACTCTTCGGTTATTGCCTGGTTCGTGCGCGTCAAGGCCTTCAGCGCCTCGTAGGGATGAGGATAAGCCTCCCGGCGAAGAATAGTCTGGATAGCTTCAGCCACAACGCTCCAGCAATTGTCCAAGTCTTCGTTTATCTTATGTTCGTTCAGCAAAAGCTTGCCCAGCCCCTTCAATGAGCTTTGGATAGCAATGAGCGTATGTCCGAAAGGCACACCCACATTGCGCAAAACGGTTGAATCAGTCAAATCACGCTGCAATCTTGAAACCGGAAGCTTCATCGACAGATGAGAGAACACCGCATTGGCAATTCCCAGATTCCCTTCCGCATTTTCAAAATCAATCGGATTAACCTTATGCGGCATTGCGCTGGAACCGACCTCGCCCGCTTTTATCTTCTGCTTGAAATACTCCATCGAGATATACATCCAGAAGTCACGGTTCATGTCAATCATTATCGTATTGATACGCTTCATCGCATCAAAAACCGCTCCCAGACAATCATAATTTGATATCTGTGTCGTAAACTCCTCGCGCTCCAGTCCCAGCTTTTCAGAAACGAATCTGTTTCCAAAAGCCTTCCAGTCAAACGCCGGATAAGCCACATGATGGGCATTATAATTTCCTGTGGCTCCTCCGAACTTGGCTGTAATCGGGCAAGACTTCAAGATTTCCAGCTGGCGCTTCAAGCGATAAACGAACACCATGATTTCCTTTCCCAAACGGGTAGGCGAAGCAGGCTGTCCGTGCGTCTTGGCAAGCATCGGAATATCCTTCCACTCTTCCGCATAAGAAGCCAGCTTGTCGATGAGTTCCTGAAGCTGAGGATAATAGACTTCGTTCAGCGCATCCTTGACCGACAAGGGAACAGACGTATTGTTGATATCCTGTGAAGTCAGTCCGAAATGAACGAACTCCTTATATGCATCAAGACCTCCCAGCTTGTCAAACTGTTCCTTGATGAAGTACTCCACAGCCTTGACATCATGATTTGTCACACTCTCAATTTCCTTGATGCGTGCGGCATCCTTCTCCGAGAAGTTGCGGTAAATGTCCCGCAGCGATTCAAACCGTGCCGGACCGACTCCTTCCAACTGAGGCAAAGGCAGTTCGCACAAGGTAATGAAATATTCAATTTCCACACGCACGCGATATTTCATCAGCGCGTATTCAGAAAAATAGTCGGCCAAAACTCCCGTTTTGTTTCTGTATCGACCGTCAATGGGTGATACAGCCGTGAGTAAATCAAGCTCCATCATGAGTAGAAAATATTTGATATCTTGTTTTTATGCGCAATTAATCAGGTTGCAAAGGTAATACTTTTTTTTCATAGATACGGGAGAGCAGGCACAAACTTTAGGATTTATTTTTAACGAGCCGTCTGAAGTCCGGCACATGACGCATCCATCGCCACCGTCTTCAACGGAAAAAACGTAGAATTCAGGCGCAGAGCTTGCCTGAGTTATGCGGCCAAGTATCCCGACTTCTGCCGTGAGAAACAGCAAGGGATGCCCTGAAATGAAGCCGCCTCCATCTGGCAACGGCCTTGCCCTCCAAGGCATCCCTCGCGGGTGTGACACTTACGGAATATCAGACACTACTCCGTCCCTGTCACAATCAATAAGAAAAGTCCGTCTTTCTGACAAACACTTTATAATCCTTTATCAATCCCGGAGCGCCGGCTTCAGCGCGGGGCAACATCCGGAATCCGGTAATCTGATACTCCTTGCCCAGATCGATAACAATCTGATGCGGATAAGCCGTATTGTCGACCGTCTGCCAGAATGTACTTTCCTGCAAGTCAAAGACCTTGTCGGCCGTACGATTGCCGCTGCGCGTTTCCTCGCTGTCAGCGTATACAATCTTCCAGGACTCGCGCGATACGGGCTTGCCGTCAGCTCCCAGCACATCCATCTCGGCAATGGCCGCAATATTTGTGCCATCGTAGTTAGAAGTGCCTTCCAGACAGAAATAGCGTCCGTTTACAGCCTTGCCGAACTTCACTTCCTGCCATCCGTTTCCAGAAGCAAACGTGCCAGCATGAACCGGAGTTTCAGAAGCCAGCTTCAGCGTCTGTCCGTCCTTGCGATGAGTTTCAGGAGCCTTTTCGCGGAGCATATCCAGTATCGGCTTTTCCAGTCCCGACACTTTTGCCTCAGCGGGGCCTTTCAGATCGAGCACTATAATCTCATTTTCGCCCTCTTTCAGCCAGCAGCCCGGCATATAAAGCGTCTGCTGAGGACCTATTTCCCAGAAACGTCCCAAAGCATGGCCATTTACCCAAACCATACCTTTTCCCCAGGTCTGCATATCGAAGAACGTATCGCCCACCTTGTCGAGCGTAAAAGTCGCCTTATAGTAAGCAGGCCCCTGAAGAGGCTTCCCTGCCTTATAGTTCTTCTGACTCACAAAATCATAGAACGGAGGAAGATTGTATACTGTCCACCCTTTCAATTCAACGGAAGCATCACCACTGATCACTTCCACTTTTTCAGTAATACCCTTGCGGTCATGGATAGACTTGTCAAAATTCACGCGTCCCATCGCTTCGACCAGGATGTCGAGCCGTGTACCTTTCTTCAACGTTTCTTTCAACGGCAAAGTAAACTCTCCGTGACGGCGGTCAAGACGTCCCAGCAGTTTTCCATCAGCAAACACCTGAGCCCAGTCGTGCATTTCATCCAAATGAAGCGTTCCGCTGACGTCTTCTTTCAATACCGTGCGGTACAGAATGCTTCCCCAGCCCTGGTCGAACATCTCCATCGGCTTGATATCCTCCGTCTGCTTCGACTCCGGAAGATTCTCAAACAAAGGAGCCACCTGCCAGTCCGTAATCGGAGCTACGCTTATCACAGGATAAGAAGCCGGCGGTTCGGGCAACGTTGTTCCTTCCGGAAGATACTGCTTCAGCAATTCACGCAACTGGAAATATTTCGGAGTGGTCCACCCCGCTTCACTGATAGGAGCGTCATAATCATAAGAGCTGCACATAGCCGAATAAGCCGGATTGTTTGCTCCGCCCCACCAGCCGAATGTCGTTCCCCCGTGCGTCATATAGAGGCTGAACGAAATGTTGCGGTCAAGCATATCCTTTATTCCGCTCACCATCGTAGCGGCATCACGGGTTTCGTGCTTGCGTCCCCAATGGTCAAACCAGCCGCTCCAGAACTCACTGCACATGAGCGGAGTATCCGGACGGACCTGTTTCAGCTTTTTAAACTGCTCTTCAATGTTTGCCCCTGTCCCGAAGTTGACAGTCCAAATCAAATCATCCAGCGCATTGTTGGTGAAATTGGAGCTCCAGTCGCACTGGAATAAAGGAACATCCGTAAAGCCGGCCTTTTTCACCAGGTCACGGATAGCCGATACATACGGTTTGTTGGTTCCATAAGACCCATATTCGTTCTCAACCTGAACCATGATAATATTTCCTCCGCGAGAAATCTGCAGGTCTTTCAGCTGCTTGCCCACTTCGTTCATGAAAATGCCGACACGCTCCATATAATATGGATCAAGCGTGCGCAACTGCACATCCTGCTTTTTCAGAAGCCACCAAGGCAGACCGCCCATCTCCCATTCGGCGCAGACATAAGGACCCGGACGTACAATCACATACATCCCATGCTTCTGCGCGAGGCGGCAGAATTTGGCAATGTCCTTATTGCCTGAAAAGTCAAACTCTCCCGGATGCTGCTCGTGGAGATTCCAAAACACATACAGGCAAAGCGTATTCATCCCCAAAGCCTTGCACGAGAGGATACGCTGTTCCCAATAAGGTTCCGGGATACGCGGATAATGCACTTCGGCCGCCTTAACGACAAACGGCTTGCCATTCAACAGAAAAGTTCCTTTCCCCACTTCAAAAGTTTCTTTCTGATCAGTCCCTGTTGCTGTTCCTGCAGAAGAAGCCGTAGCAGAAACCATTCCGCACGAAAGAAGCAACGACAGAGCCATACCTAAAAAACGATGATTCATGATATTCTCTTGTTTTTTTCAAAAGGTTAATACTCAAACGATTCGCAAATATAAGACATTTTTGGAAACCGCAACATATATAAATCGGTCAGCATGGAATGGAAAAAAGTCATATTTGCTTTCCCGCGATCTAAAGCCTGCCAGCATTTGTACAGTCCAACCCAATAATTTAAACGAACAAATGCATGGCAAGTCCTTATTTGTCAAGAAACTCGTTGGTTCCGACCCTCAAAGCCGGACCAAGATGAACCGCTCCGGCTTCTACCGGAAGCCAAACCATCATCTTTCCCTGCCCGCGATTTGCCCACGAATAATAAGGTATCAGTTTCAATGTAACGTCAGAAGTACACAGTTTCCCCTCTGCATCGTACGACAGCCGCTGAGCCTTGGCAGCAATCACACATGCCCCTCCGGGCGCCTTTTCGCCTGTTACCGCCAATTGAGCCTCACGAGGCAAGAGCACCGAGAACAGATCAATATTTTCATTATCCGGCCATTCCGCACAATATACCAACGGACCACGTTCCACCGCCATCTTACCGCGGTCGTCCGCAACTTTCTCGTTGGCCGCCACCAAACGGGGAGTCATATCCAAAGACAATTCAACCACATCTCCTTTCTTCCAGCGTCTGCTTATTGCAAGATAACCATTCTCCAGTTCCCCGTCTACGGTTTCTCCATTCACCTTTACAGAATAACCTGTCTTTTTTTTATCGGCAAAACGATACAGGTCGCTCGGAACCACTTCTCCACGTACCCATCCCGGGATACGCACTTTCATAACAAAATCACCCTTCCCTTTTGTAAGCTGCATCCTGACAGTCCCTTCAAAAGGATAAGCAGTCTGCTGCCGGAGTTCCAGCTTGTACTTGCCCACTTGAATCTCCGAAACCCCTTCCATAAAAAGATTAACATACAGACTATCTCCGCGGGTTGCATAAACATACCCCGGAACGGATGGAAGGAAACGGCAAAGATTCGACGGACAGCAGGCACAGCCGAACCAGGCTTTCCGTTCATACCCTCCGGCAGACTCCAGCGGATTAGGATAAAAGAATTTGCCTCCATCCAGCGAAATGCCCGACAACACACCGTTATATAGCGAACGTTCGAGAACATCATAATATTTAGCATCACCATGGAAAAGGAACAGCCGGTGATTTACATACACGTTTCCGATAGCTGCACATGTTTCACAATAGGCTGTAGCATTCGGCAGTTCATAATTGCCGCCGAAAGCTTCCCCGTTGGCCGTAGCGCCGATTCCGCCGGTCAGATAAAGTTTCTTTCCCACAATATTGTCCCATATGCGGCCAATGGCATGAACATAAGCAGTATCCCCCGTCAAAGCAGCCACATCAGCCATTCCCGAATACATGTAAGTGGCACGTACAGCATGACCTACGGCTTCATCCTGCTGCACTACCGGCTTGTGCGCCTGGCTGTAAGCATCCTTGCGCGATGTATATCCCCGCTTGTCGAGAAAGAATTTCGCCTCATCCAGGTATTTCCTGTTTCCGGTCACAAGATACAGCTTCGCCAAAGCCATTTCAGCGATCTGATGTCCCGGAACGCGCACCGTCTGGCCTTTATCCGGCCCGATCGCCTTACATACACAGTCGGCATATTTGATGGCTATGTCAAGAAAATTCCGCTTGCCTGTGGCCTGATAATGAGCCACCGCCCCTTCAATCATGTGTCCGAGATTATAAAACTCATGGCTCAGCTCTTCAACCTTTTCCCAACGCTTTGATCCGGCCCACGGATGCGGATGCTTGGGATTCATCGTGCGGGCGGTATACAGATAGCCGTCGGGCTCCTGCGCTCCCGCCACGATATGCAGCACGCTGTCGATATAACTCTCCAGCTTCTTGTCGGGATAAGTCTGCAACAGATAGCTCGCTCCTTCTATCGTCTTATAGACGTCCGTATCGTCAAACGAAAAGCCTCCGACCGAAAAGGTATCGCAAGGATGCTGAGCCTTCAGGAAATTATCGTAACGCCCTGTTTCTTCACACTTGCTGAAGGCCAAAGGAATGGTTACATCCCGGCAGGCGTCAAGACGCTGTTTCCAAAATCCTCCGTCCACGTGGGTAGCGGTGAACGGTACCGGCGTGACAGGATATCCGACCTGCTGAGCCATAGTGCCGGATCCGGCAAGCAATCCGGCAACGAACAATACTGCTGTTTTCATCAACTGTTGATTTTATCGGTTATTACTAGAATCAGAAGAAATGCGAAAGACGCTTAAAGAATAGGCCGGCATTTCGTATGCAAGATCTTCTCCGACAGCCAGCGAACTGGAAACAGGCTTCACGTTCTTGTCGGCCGGTTTTCCGGAAAGCACATGCAACGACGCTGAACTGTCGCTCGTTCCGAAAGGCAAATCCAAGTCGGCCTTGACCGGAACCGGAAGCAGATTCACCATCTTCACAATCAGATCTCCCGTTCTGCTGTCACGGACAACAGATGTCGCGATACGCTCGCGGACATCCTCTCTCTGATTGTCAACCGCACATTCAACAGGCAGATAAGTATCTCCCGCGTTCTGCCCGAACAAGAGTTGGGTATAGTAGCCTGCCGTAGGCTTCACCTCCCTGTTGTTGAAATAAATCAGATCCGGATTCCATTGCGTATAGCCTTCCTTTGCCAGCAACGGGGCATAGGATGTCATCCGGACAATATCACCGTTCCGCTCCACCGCGGTCAGGTAAAGCGCTTCAGCCAAAGCCGTTTCAATATTGTTGGGACGTCCCGGCAGATGCGCGGCATATTCACCCAGATAAACCTTCGACCCGGAGCGGTCATATCCGTCATAATAATTCTGGTTATAGATGAACCATCCCGGCGTGTTATAATAATGTTCGTCTACCATCGGCAGTTTCAGCCTGTCGGCCAGATCCCATCCCTCCTCATAGTCAGTGCCTTCGTAAAACGGACCTACTGTTCCGATCACCGTGATTTCGGGATGTTTCTCCTTTATCGCCTTATAGATCATGGCAAAGCGTTCTTCAAACACGTCCGTTATCTGGTCTTCATTTCCGATTCCGATATACTTCAAGCCAAAAGGCTCCGGATGACCCGCTTCGGCACGCATCTTCGCCCATTTGTTATTTTTCGGATCTGCGTTCGCATAATCAATCAGGTCCAATATATCCTGCACATATTCGTCCATCTCATCCATCGGAATGCCTCCCTGCTGGCCTCCTCCCAACAGTTTGCCGGGAATACATGCCGAATTCTGGCAGGGAACTCCGGCAGCCAGTACGGGCAAAGGCTCGGCCCCCATGTCTTCACAAAACTGGAAATACTCGAAATAGCCCAGTCCCATTGTCTGATGATACCCCCAAATGTTCTTCATCGGCTTCCGGCTTTCCAGCGGTCCGACCGTATTTTTCCAGCGGTAAATGTTTTCAAGTCCCTGTCCGTGCGAAGCGCATCCTCCCGGGAAGCGGACGAAGCGCGGATGCAGATCGGCTATCGCCTGCGCCAAGTCCGCACGCAATCCGTTCTTATGTCCCTTAAACGTATTCTGAGGAAAAAGAGAAACCATATCCAGCTCGTAGCTTCCCTCCGCCAACGGAGAAAGAGTCAGCACAGCCTTGTCGGATGAAGCCTCAGCACGAAGCACTGCAGACTTTTTCTTCCAGCCGCCCGACGAAACGCTCACTGTTTTATCCGCCAGTACATTCCCGCTTTCATCGCGCAAACAGACTCTCAGCTTCCCGCTTTTTCCTCCCTGCATTCTGCCAAAGAATGAGAAGTCGTATTTCTCGCCTTCCTTTATTACCATACCGTCAAAGCCGGAATTCACAAGCGACGCTCCCGCATGTTCCACATCTAAAGCCAAATAATGGGAGTTGTTTTCATGGATCGGACGTTCGCTTTTTACGGACATCTGCATTCCTGCCCCTTCAACCGACCAGGCGTATACAGGCCCCCAGTCCTTTACACGGCCGTTTTCCCCCGCAACATACTCGAAGTCACGGTTCTGAACCAGTTCGGCATACAAGCCGCCGTCCGCTCCGTAGTTAATGTCTTCAAAAAACACGCCGATCAACTTGTCACTAATCGGCTTTGCCTGTCCCTCCGGCACCTTCACCTTCAGATTCACAGGCTGAAGTCCGGCAAACCTTGTCCCGTCCTGTTCCGCCCGTTCATCGTGAAGACGAGCCCGATACGCCCGGTGATCGGCAAACATCGACAACCTTTCCACATCGCTCCATGCCACCTTCTGCACCGTTCCGCTCTCGGAGGATCCATCAACCAGCACTGTCTTTTGAGGAAACTTTGTCCATCCGTCCGACACATACCGGCCGAACTGATCGTCTGTAAAATATGTCTGCCGCTTCCACGAAAGCAGGTCTTCCGAAGCCGCATGGGCAAATTCCTTGCCGTTCCCGTTCAGCTGCCAAATGCAGTGCCACGTGCCTTCACTGTCACGGCGCAACTCCGGATCCACCATCCGTTTCTCCGCACCCCATGCCGCATAGTCACACTTCACGTAAGCATATCCGTTTCCGACACTGAACCATTTCTCGCCGTCGGGACTCCACGCAAACTTCAAGCCGCTTCTTCCGGCATCGGGAACCGTTGCGTACGAAAACAGATAGACCGAGTCCGGTTCGTTCATAATCTCTCCGACATGCGCCGACACAGGAAAAGTTCCCGCACATGCGCATAGAACTGCGATACATGCCAAATGTTTCATCATATCAGGATTTTAAGTGACATAAGATTTATTCTGTAAGCTGTACCCGTTTAAGCGTACCGTCCTCGTTAAACTCCAGCCGGTCGATGCAAACCTCCCGATGGACACCAGGGCCTTTGTCTTTATCCAGATAGTTTTTATTGATACGATGATAAACGATATACCACTCATCCGTCCCCGGCTTGCAGATGACAGCATTGTGCGCCGGGCCATAGATTTCCTTTTCCGGATTCTGTATGGTGACAATCGGATCTTCCGCCACCTTAATCTTTCCTAACGGCGAATCGGATGTCCCGTATGCCACATGATAGTTGGCCGAACCCGTATCATCCACCGACCACATGAAGTAATAGATTCCTTTCCGATAGAATACATAAGGAGCCTCCCTGTATTCATAGTCCTTCAATGTTCCGCCCTTGGGAGTCATCACCCGCACCGTTTCCTTCTTCAGAGAAACCATATCAGCATTCAGTTCAGCTCCTGCCATATAGCCATTTCCCCAATAAAGATAAGATTTGCCGGAAACCGGATCAGTAAACACGTCAACGTCTATCTGCTGCCCTTTCCCGGCGGGAGATTCCGTGACAATCGGCTTGCCCATATCCTTGAACGGACCGGCCGGACTGTCGGCCACCGCAACTCCGATCTGTTTCCCGGAACCGTCGTTCGGGTTGCCGCTGTAATAAAAGAAATATTTGTACTTTCCGTCAATCAGCTTTTCTTCTGCGGCCGGCGCCCATGCATTTCCGTTGGCCCAGGGAACCTGCGGAGAACGCAGATCCAGCACCACTCCCTCATAGCTCCAGTCCTTCATGTCGGGCGAAGAGAAAGCGGTGAAATACCACCCTCCCCAGCCGGGCTGTCCGTCGGTAGTGGAATAAATATAGTATTTGCCGGTAAGATGAGAATAAAGAATCTCCGGATCTGCATGGAATCCGGGCAGAACCGGGTTCTGAGGCAGCTCGCCCAGTTCGGCAGGCTTTCCCCATCTGTCTGTTATCCGCTGCAGTTCGGCACGCGTAATCGGGATAATCGTTCCGTGGCGCGGATGGAAGTTCATGCTCACCGCATGGTCAATCACCTTGAAGTGCTCCAGATCAGTAGTTTCCGTGAACTGATACTGGCCTTTCATATACACATCATACATCAGGATGTATTTGTCCTGCCCGATCAGCTTGAAAGTTCCGGCTCCCTCTACCGCCTCTTTCGTCTGCTGCTTGTAGTCGGCGCTTTCTTTCCATTTTCCGGAAACGAGCGAACGGGTGGTTGCAACCTTTATGCCGTTTCCATGCCCTTCGGTCTTGTAAAACAGATGATAGGTTCCATCCTTGTATACAATGTCCCCGTCAATGCACGATTTCTTGTCCGCCGGAATGAACAAAGGCTTCGGCTCGCCGATCAGATCAGTAAAATCATCATTGGCGTATGCATAATAGATAACATCCGGCCCGCCGGCATACTGCATCGACCAATAAATCATATATTTCCCCGCTTCTCTGTCGAAAATAGTCTGGGGCGCCCATACGCGCTTCAGCTTCTCCTGCCCCTTATACCGCTTCTGCATGTTGATGATGGAATGCGACCAGTTTACGAGGTCGGTCGACTTCAACAGCACCATGGCACGGTTCGAATCCCATCCGTTGTCAGACACCATATCCGTAACAACCATATAGAATGTCTTTCCGTCCTCACAGCGCAGGATATGCGGATCACGCACGCCGCCCGTAGAGCTGATAACTTTAGAATCGATAACAGGCTTGTTTCCGTTCAACGCCCAATACGAATACCCGTCCATGCTGACGGCATAACAAACAGCCTCTTCACTGATGTGATTTCCCGTGAAATACGTAAAGAGATAAGCCACATAATCTTTTTCTTCGACAGAAGACGCAAAAGACACATTTGCAACAAACGAAAAAAATGCGAGCAAAGTCAAAATCCGGTTTCTCATAATCTGTTCTTAAAATGTTAACTTGACTGATGCAAAGATAAGGATTAGTGTACAAACTACACAAACAAATCATTCAAAAAACGATAAATAATCGGGCAAAATCAAAATTTTCAGTCTGTTTGATGGCACAGGAACAAAAAATCAGTCACCCGTGAAATTCATCCGGCTTCCCCTATGAGCAAAACGACGGAACGCCACAGAAACTTCAAACCACACTGTGAACTGTATAAACCACATTGTCGTTTCTATAAACCACATCGTTGTTTGTACAAACCACAGTGTGGTTTACAGAATGAAACGGGACAGTCCAAACTTTTCACGGCGGAGAGCGGAATCTTCCGCCCCCTCAAGCCTTCATTCCCTTCACTATAACCTTCTCGTTATTCCCCAGCGTAGTGGCAAAAAGATACACATCCCCTCCTTCCCTGAGCTTTAGCCTCTTGCGCAGGTCGGCCACCGCAGCAGGGAAATTGCGGACGGTCAGATTCGCCTTGTCCACGCCGTGAAGGAACGCTTTCAGCTCTTTCTTCCCGAAACCGGAAACACCGGTCACGCGGAAACGGCGCCCGGGGAAGTCAACAAGCTGCCCTGAGGTATACAGATGGCTGTCGGGGTGCAGCTTCCTGAGCCCGTAACGCTCCGCCAACAGGCGGAACGGACCCGCTTTCATTAAAGAAGCGCCCGGTTCATAAAGGTATTCTTCCACAGAAACTGCCAGCGGGCAATCGGCCTTTTTCTCCTCCGGATAAGTAAACCGGAAGGGTTCGGATAAAAAGTTATCAACAGCCTGTTCACAACATACAACCGGATCAGAACATGCCTCTGTGCCCTTTTCAAGCATAATCAACAGTTCTTTGCACTCGTTATTAACAGCTACCACATGCACTTCGCACACATGCTTCAGTTCCCTCAATGCCGAAAAGATGTCCAGCATCGGAGAAAGCTTGACCATCACCCGCTTCCCTTTTTCCAAAAGCAAAGGCTCGAAGGCCGACACATCCGGCTCACAATCAGCTATTTTCACGGTTTTCCCGCCATGCGAGTCCCGACGGGCCGGATCCAGAAAGAGGCAGTCTACCGGCTCCATCGCTTTCAGATAATCCACGGCATCGGCACAATGCACCCTGACATCCTCCAGCCCCAGCAAAGGAAAGTTATGAACAGCCTGTTCACAAAGAGCCTCCTGCCTTTCCACATAGTCCGCCTCCCTGAAATTCCGCGCCATGCAGACAAAATCGACACCGAAGCCTCCGGTCAAATCCGTAAAAGTATATCCCCTCACCAGCGAAGCCTTATACCTTGCCGTTATTTCAGAAGAACACTGCTCCATCGACAGATGCTTCGGATAGACAATCCCCTCGGTCTGCGCCCATCCGGGCAGTTTTTTCCGGGCAACCTGCCAGCCCGCAATCTGTTCTGCCGCCGCCTGCACATCTATGCCGGGATACCTGGAAGCACGAAGAGCCAGGTCGCGCACATTGTCCGTGCGATGCTCCCGTATGAACTGCAATGTTTCGGATGAAAACTGTATCATGTCTTTTCGTTTTATCGGACACCACAAAGATACGGAAATCCTCCGGTATAAAAAACAGGCGGCTATCTTGATTGAAACAGGCGGCCATCTCAGAAGGGCAATCCGCCGAACCGGAGAAACTTGAAGCAAAATTTCCACAATTAAGCAAATATAGTTACTTTTGCCCCAAACAAGCAGAGAGAATGGACAAAGCCCACGCTCATTTCCTTACCGGCTCCATAACCGACACGAGGAAAAGAGTCTGGCCGGTTCCAGACTTCTGAAATTATATAAAAAAAGACAACAACAAGATGATATCGCTCAAAGATTTCTTTTCGTTCAAAAAGAACCGTTTCTTCTGGCTTAATCTGGCCGGAATGATTATAGTAACCGTTGCGGTCTGCTGGGGCACCTTGCTCTGGCTCGACAAATACACGCACCACGGAGAATCGTATGTGGTGCCTGACGTAACCAACAAGACTATTGCAGAGGCAAAACGTGCACTGGGAACCCAAAAGCTAGAATACGCTGTCGTTGACTCCAGCTATGTGAAAGGGTCGCCTGCGGGAATCGTACTCGACCAAAAGCCGTCGGGAGGATCCCGGGTAAAAGAAGGCAGGACTGTATATCTGACCGTTACAACAACCAACGTACCCCTTGTGGCCCTGCCCGACCTTATCGACAACAGTTCACTCCGGCAGGCTGAAGCCAAGCTGAGGTCCATGGGATTCAAGGTGACGGAACCCGAATATGTATCCGGAGAACAGGATTGGGTATACGGAATCAAATACAGGGGCAGAAGCCTCTCGGCCGGCGACAAGGTGCCAAACGAAGCTCTGCTGACGCTCTGCGTGGGAAGCACCGCCATGCGCGAACTGACAAAGACAGATTCCACCCAGATAAGCCTTCCTGCCGACAACTCGGAGGGAGGAGAAGCGGAAGTTGACGGTTCATGGTTTTAAGGCTATACAACGGAAATGGCAGAAGACTACATTGACAACGAACTGGACGACTCGCTGGAAGACATAGACTCCGCAGAAGGGCAGGACGGACTTTACGAACACTTCCGGGTAGTGGTGGACAAGGGACAGGCTCCCGTCCGCATCGACAAATACCTGTTTGAACGCATCGTCAACGCATCGCGCAACCGCATACAGACTGCGGCTGACGCGGGTTTCGTCATGGCAAACGGCAAGCCCGTAAAAAGCAGCTACAAGGTCAAGCCGCTCGACGTGCTGACGGTCATGATGGACCGCCCGAAGTATGACAACGACATCGTTCCGGAAGACATTCCGCTGGATATCGTATATGAAGACGATGACCTGATGGTCATAAACAAGCCTGCGGGACTGGTGGTGCATCCGGGATGCGGAAACTATCACGGCACACTGGTCAATGCCATCGCATGGCATCTGCGCGACGTTCCGAGCTACAACCCCAACGACCCGCAAGTAGGACTTGTCCACCGCATCGACAAGGACACATCCGGACTGCTGGTGGTGGCAAAGACTCCGGACGCGAAAACAAGCCTGGGACTGCAATTCTACAACAAGACCACCAAAAGGGAATACAACGCACTGGTGTGGGGCATCATTGACGAAGACGAAGGCACTGTCGAGGGAAATATAGGGCGCAATCCGAAAGACCGCATGCAGATGGCCGTCATGAGCGACCCCGAGCAGGGGAAACATGCGGTTACCCATTACCACGTGCTGGAACGTCTGGGATATGTCACTTTGGTAAAATGCGTACTCGAAACCGGGCGCACGCATCAGATCCGTGTCCATATGAAACACATCGGCCACGTACTGTTCAACGATGAACGGTATGGTGGACATGAAATATTAAAAGGAACTCATTTCAGTAAATACAAACAATTTGTAAACAACTGTTTCGAAATCTGTCCGCGGCAGGCGCTTCATGCCAAGACGCTGGGATTCGTACACCCACGCACGGGAAAAGAAATGTTTTTCACATCCGAACTGCCCAAAGACATGGCAAACCTGCTGGAACGGTGGAGAAACTATATCAGCAACAGAGAACAATTATGAAACGTATCATTGCTATCGTAGCAGGAGGCGACTCGTCCGAACACGGAGTCTCCATGAAAAGTGCAGAAGGTATCTATTCATTCATAGACAAGGAAAAATACACGCTTTACATCATCGAACTGACCAGACAAAGCTGGGAAGCCATCCTTCCAGACGGTTCGCGTTCACAGGTGGACAAGAACGACTTCAGCTTTACAGACAACGGACAGAAGATTGTTCCTGACTTCGCCTATATCACCATCCACGGCACGCCGGGCGAGAACGGAATCCTGCAAGGATACTTCGAACTCATCGGCATACCTTATTCCACTTGCGACGTGCTTGTATCGGCGCTTACGTTCAGCAAATTCACTCTCAACCAATACCTGAAAAGCTTCGGAGTGCGCATTGCCGAATCCATGCTGGTACACAAGAGCCATGGCATCAGCGACGAAGAAGTCATAGACAAAATCGGCCTGCCCTGCTTCATCAAGCCGAACGCCAGCGGATCCAGCTTCGGCGTAACGAAAGTAAAGACCCGGGAACAGATCCAGCCTGCACTGGAAACGGCATTCAAGGAATCAGACGATGTGATGATCGAAGCGTTCATGGACGGAACCGAACTGGCAAACGGATGCTACCGGGCTAAAGGAAGAACGGTCGTGCTTCCCATAACCGAAGTGGTAAGCAAAAACGAGTTCTTCGACTTCAACGCCAAATACAACGGAGAAGTGACAGAAATCACGCCGGCACGCCTCAGCCCCGAACTCACCGCACGCGTGCAGAAACTGACTTCTGCCATCTACGACATTCTGGGATGCAAGGGACTGGTCCGTGTGGACTACATCATCACCGAAGGAGAGAAAATAAACATGCTTGAAGTCAACACCACACCGGGAATGACCGCCACCAGCTTCATCCCTCAACAAGTGCGCGCGGCAGGACTCGACATAAAAGATGTTATGACCGAAATTATAGAAGATCATTTCAATTAATTTTATTACCTTTGGAAAAGAAAATGAAGAAACTATGAATATACCTGCCGAATTTGACGAAATCCGTCCGTATACTCCGGAAGAACTACCGCAAGTGCTCAGCGAACTGATGGCTGATCCGATGTTTCAGACGGTCATCAAGGCGGTCATACCCGACATGAGCCCTGAAAGTTTAAGACATGTGCTGGCGCGTTGCAAGACCAATCTGGACATTCAGAAAAACATATTCTACGGACTCCTGCAAAACATCATCAGCCAGTACAGCGACGGCTTTGACCTGGACGTTTCCGCATTGGGCGACAAGCGCACCAGCTACACGTTCATTTCAAACCACCGTGACATCGTGCTCGATCCGGGACTGCTTTCGGTGGGACTGATAGACAACGGCTTCCCGACTACGGTGGAAATTGCCATCGGAGACAATCTGCTCATTTATCCATGGATCAAGAAGCTGGTGCGGATCAACAAATCCTTTATCGTGCAGCGTGCGCTAAGCATGCGGCAAAAGCTCGAATCGTCGGTCCGCATGTCACGATACATCCATTTTGCCGTTACGCAGAAGCACGAAAATGTCTGGATTGCCCAAAGGGAAGGAAGAGCCAAAGACTCGAACGACCACACGCAGGAAAGCGTGCTGAAAATGCTGGCCATGGGCGGCGAAGGGGATATAATCGACCGACTGAAGGAGCTGAATATCGTCCCTCTGTCGCTTTCTTACGAATATGACCCTTGCGACTTCCTGAAAGCAAAGGAAATGCAGCAGAAACGGGACATTGAAGGATTCAAGAAAAGTCAGGAAGACGATCTGAACAACATGAGAACAGGGATATTCGGCTATAAGGGAAGAGTGCATTTCCAGGCTGCAGCCTGCATCAGCGGAAAGCTTGAAGAACTGAGGTTCCTGCCTAAAACTGAAGTTTTCAAGAAGGTGGCTGAACTGATCGACAGGGAGATTCACCGCAGCTACCGGCTCTATCCGGGAAACTATATCGCCTGCGACCTGGCCGAAGGCACCAGCCGTTTCAGCGACAAATATACGCCGGAAGAAAAGGAAAAGTTCGAAGCTTATCTGCGGAAAAAGCTGGATCTGATTACACTCAATGACAAGGATGAAGCCTTTTTGCGCAAACGCATCCTCGACATGTACGCAAATCCGGCACTCAATCATCTGAAAGCGATCGGGGCATGAAAAAATTGCAGTTACTGACAGGAAGTTTGCTGGTGTGCCTTGCCGTGTCTACGGCATGCAAGGAGGAGGAATATGTATATCCCGATGTGATAACCGAATTCATCGATGCGGGTACAGACGCAGAAGGGAGCCTCCAGCGGCTGATAACCGACAATGGAAAAACATTGGAAATCCAGAAACGGGACGGACTGGACGGACTGGACGCAGACACAATCTACCGGACCGTTTCTGTCTACACGCTGCAAGACAATAACGAAGCATACCTCTACTCCGCACAACTGGTGCTTTCCATGATTCCTGTCGCAACGGATTATTTCAAGGATGAAATTAAAACAGACCCGACTGATATCCAGAGCATCTGGCAGTCGGGAAACTACCTGAACATGATTCTGACTCCGCTCGTAAAGGACCAGAGCCATGCTTTTCACTTTGTAAACCACGGCATAACGGAAAGCAACGGAAAACAGATCCTTCACCTGGAACTGTATCATGACCGCAACAACGATCTGGAAGCTTTCAGCAAAGAAGTTTACCTGTCTGTCCCATTATGGGCATACCGGAACGAACTTCAACAGAATGACAGTGTCTTTTTTGAAATCAATACATACAAACAGGGAAAAACTGTTTACAAATTTCTCTATCCTGAAATTCATACCTATTAGCAAAGACTGACCATGAAGAAACTATTTCAGATTATCACCTTCTGCCTGTCGGCAATTATCATACCGGCATGTGCCGGCAAAGCGGATACAAAATTCACAAATCTGTCTGCCGATGAGTTTGAACGACTTATCGATGACAGTGAAGTGCAATGCGTAGACGTGCGTACAGCAACTGAATATTCAGAAGAACACATAGCCGGAAGTCTGAACATCAACGTGCTGGACCAGCACTTCCTCGATGACGCCGAAAAACAGCTTGAACACAACCGCCCCGTAGCCGTCTATTGCAGGAGCGGACGCAGAAGCCGGAATGCAGCCGAACGGCTTTCAGAAAGAGGCTATACCGTCTTCAATCTGGACAAAGGATTTGAAGGATGGAAGGACGCAGGGAAAAACACGGAGAAATAACACCAGGCATTAATCAATAAAACAACCATACCATGAAAAAATTTCTATTTTATGTACTGCTGCTGGCTCTTTTCCCAACAGGAATGCTGGCGCAAACCAAAAACACATTCGAAATCAAAAACGGCCATTTCTACCGGAATGGAGAAATAGTACCGATTCTTTCGGGAGAAATGCATTACTCACGCATCCCACACCAATACTGGAGGCACCGCCTGCAAATGATGAAGGGAATGGGACTGAATACAGTCGCCACTTATGTATTCTGGAATCTGCACGAAACCGAACCAGGCAAATGGGACTTCAGCGGAGATAAGGATCTGGCCGAATACATCCGCACAGCAGGAGAAGAAGGCATGATGGTCATTCTTCGCCCGGGCCCATACGTATGCGCCGAATGGGAATACGGAGGGTATCCCTGGTGGCTGCAAAACGTGCCCGGCATGGAAGTCAGACGCGACAACAAGGCTTTTCTTGAACACACAAAGGCTTATATCAACCGCCTGTATCAGGAAGTGGGCGATCTGCAATGCACCAAAGGAGGCCCAATCATCATGGTGCAATGCGAAAATGAATTCGGATCATACGTATCCCAGCGAAAAGATATTACCCTGGACGAACATCGCAGATACAACGCGAAAATCAAACAGCAACTGGCCGACGCCGGCTTTGACGTTCCCTTGTTTACATCCGACGGAAGCTGGCTGTTTGAAGGCGGAACCACGGAAGGAGCACTGCCTACCGCCAACGGAGAAAGTGATATCGAAAACCTGAAAAAGGTTGTCAACCAGTATCACGACGGCAAAGGCCCGTATATGGTGGCTGAGTTCTATCCCGGATGGCTCTCGCATTGGGCTGAGCCGTTCCCGCAAGTAAGCGCCTCCGAAATCGCCCGCCAGACAGAAGCATATCTGAAGAACGACGTGTCTTTCAACTTCTATATGGTTCACGGAGGAACGAACTTCGGATTTACCAGCGGAGCCAACTACGACAAGAAGCGTGACATCCAGCCGGACATGACAAGCTATGACTACGACGCTCCCATCAGCGAGGCAGGATGGGTTACGCCCAAATACGACTCCATCCGCACGGTCATCAAGAAATATGTAAAATATGAGGTTCCCGCTCCTCCTGCTCAGAATCCGGTCATCGAAATCCCTTCGATCAAGCTGAACCAGGTGGCCGACCTTCTGGCATATACCGAAAGAATGCAGCCGGAAACCAGCGCAGACCCTCTGACATTCGAGCAACTGAACCAAGGGTACGGATATGTGCTCTACACGCGCCGGTTTAACCAGCCCATAAGCGGAACGCTTGAGATACCCGGACTGCGCGATTTTGCCGTAGTATACGTCGACGGCGAGAAAGCAGGCGTACTGAACCGCAACACGCAGACCTATTCGATGGAAATAGAGGTCCCGTTCAATTCCACCCTGCAGATTCTGGTAGAAAACATGGGACGCATCAATTACGGCAGCCAGATCACGGAAAACAGCAAAGGAATCATCAGTCCGGTAACTATAGCCGGCAAGAAGATTACAGGCGGATGGAACATGTATAAGCTGCCGATGAGCCAAGCGCCGGAATGCGGCAAAATGGGAAGCTGCACATTCACAAACAGTGCCGCCCAGGCTGCAAAGCTGAAAGACAGTCCGGTCATCTACGAAGGAACATTCACGCTTGACAAAACAGGCGACACATTCATCGACATGGAAGAATGGGGCAAAGGAATCATCTTCATAAACGGCAAAAACATTGGCCGCTACTGGCAGGTAGGACCGCAGCAGACGCTTTACATCCCGGGCGTATGGCTGAAGAAAGGCGAGAACAAGATTGTCATCTTCGAACAGCTGAACGAAAATCCGAAGACAGAAGTGAAGACTGTCAAGACTCCGGTCCTGACCAAACTGCAATAAATCCGGCTCTGGCCAAAACAAAAGACGCAAGGCCACGGAGTTTTTGTACGCACAGCAGAACGCTCTGGGGCTTTGCGCCCTATCACCTCAAATCATTTACAGCATGAAAGCACTGTTAGTATCCATCCTGTTGGGACTCGGAGCAGGATGCTTCGCCCAACAAACCGAAAAATACCCATTAGGAAATTACCAGGAACTGACCGACACCAAACCGCACGACAGCAAAGAAACCTGGATGAAAATGAACGCCCCTGCCGCTCTGAGCTGGGGAACAACCGACATGCGCTATACCAAACTGAATATCCCGGATGTGAAGAAAAGCACCCGGATACAACTGAAAGCCTGGAAAGGAGAGCGCGTCAATGCGCAGGCGGTGCTGTGGACAAGAAACGATCTCAACCATGTTTCCGTTGCGGTCAGCGACCTGAAGAACGGCAAGTCAGCCATCCCTTCATCAGCCATATCCACTCATTTTGTACGCTACGTAATGACCGATGAATTCGGACAAGGATGCGGACACCGCCCGAACAAAGCCGAATGGGACTCGCTGATCGTGGCAGACGCACTCGACATAAACAAGACACTCGACGTAAAAGCTTGCAGCACCCAGCCTGTCTGGATAAAGATATGGGTGCCGTCGGATGCAAAGGCCGGAAAATACAAGGGAACACTGACTGTATCCGGAGAAAATCTCAGTCCCATGAAACTGCAAATGGAGGTGGAAGTGCTCAACCGTACGCTTCCCGAGCCGAAAGACTGGGCGTTCTATCTCGACCTGTGGCAAAATCCATATGCCGTGGCGCGGTATTATCAGGTGCCTCTTTGGAGTCAGGCTCATTTTGA
This sequence comes from Bacteroides gallinaceum, assembly GCF_030373775.1. Taxonomy (NCBI): domain Bacteria; kingdom Pseudomonadati; phylum Bacteroidota; class Bacteroidia; order Bacteroidales; family Bacteroidaceae; genus Bacteroides; species Bacteroides gallinaceum. The sequence continues at coordinate 72,243 of NZ_JAUDEN010000012.1, forward strand.
CGCGATGCGCCCGATCATGAAGATGCTGGCAGATGCCGGACAGCGCACCATCACCGCAAGCATCATGCACAAGCCATGGAACGGACAGACCGAAGACCACTTTGACAGCATGATTACGCGCATCAGAAAAATCGACGGCACGTGGGAATATGACTATGCCGTATTCGACAAATGGGTAAGCTTCATGATGGATGAAATAGGCATTGACGACATGATTTGCTGCTACACCATGATTCCGTGGGCCTTACGCTTTGACTACTACGACCAGGCAACCAACCGCATACAGTTTGTAGAAGCCAAACCCGGCGACAAGGCTTATACCGAATACTGGGGAACTTTCCTGAAAGATTTTGCGGACCACCTGCGCAAGAAAGGATGGTTTGAAAAAACGGCTATCTCCATGGACGAACGGCCGATGGAAGCCATGCGTGAAGCTATCAAAGTAATCAAGCAGGCCGATCCGGAATTCAAGATCACACTGGCCGGAAACTATCATGCCGAAATCCAGGAAGACCTGCACTATTTGTGCATCCCGTTCGGACAGAAATTCCCGGACGACGTGCTGGCTGCCCGCAAGAGCAAAGGACAAATCAGCACATACTACACTTGCTGCGTGGAACCATTTCCGAACCTCTTCACTTTTTCTGATCCGGCAGAAGCTGCATGGACGGCCATACATGCCGTTGCAGACAATTACGAAGGCTATCTGCGCTGGGCCGTAAACAGCTGGACCGCCGACCCGCTGCGCGACTCCCGCTTCCGTACATGGCCGGCTGGCGACACTTACAGCATCTACCCCGGGCCGCGCAGCAGCATCCGCTTCGAACGACTGGTAGAAGGAATCCAGGACTGCGAGAAAATCCGCATCCTGCGCAAGGAACTGGAATCAGAAAAAGCCGCCGGCAAACTGAAAAGGCTGAATGAAGAAGTCGGCAAATTCAAGTTCGACAACATCAGCGGCTCCAAGCCGTCGGCAAGCACTATGGTCAACAGGCTGGAAGAGATTCTCAACTCGCTATAAGCGCTTCCGCACAGCCCATGAAAAAAGCCCCATCTTTCGGTGGGGCTTTTTTCATTTCCACGTGGGCGTTGACGGATTCGAACCGCCGACCCTCTGCTTGTAAGGCAGATGCTCTGAACCAGCTGAGCTAAACGCCCGAAAGGGAAAGTTGACAATTTTTGTTTTCGGAGTGGGCGTTGACGGATTCGAACCGCCGACCCTCTGCTTGTAAGGCAGATGCTCTGAACCAGCTGAGCTAAACGCCCGAAAACGATCTTGTTCTTTTTGGTGGGCGTTGACGGATTCGAACCGCCGACCCTCTGCTTGTAAGGCAGATGCTCTGAACCAGCTGAGCTAAACGCCCAAAAAGAAAGCAATGAACAACGAGAAATACGAGTGGGCGTTGACGGATTCGAACCGCCGACCCTCTGCTTGTAAGGCAGATGCTCTGAACCAGCTGAGCTAAACGCCCGATATCTCGTTCTGATTGCGGTTGCAAAGGTACAGCTTTATTTTTAACCTGCAAACTTTTCCGCCGTTTTTTTGAACGCAAAATAAAAATTGTCGCCTGCCGGACCCGCATGCGGCAAACGCACAGACTCAAAAGAAACGCCAACGGCCGCATGAAAAGAACCGGAATGCACCCGGAATTCTTCAAACCACAACGTGGTTTGTATAAACGGCATCGTGGTCTGTACAAACGACACTGCCGTTTATACAAACAGCAATGCGGTTTGAAGTTTGCATAAGGATACATCCGCTTCAAATCCGGCAAAAACGGGACAATTTCTTTCTTCCTACCCGATAAAGTATGAATTATTGTGTGTACCTTTGCAGCACAGAAACAGCAAAGGTCAACATGAAACAAAGAACCGCAAAATACATCAACGTCAACGGCCGGCTGATGGATCTCTCCCGCCCGCAAGTGATGGGAATCCTGAATCTCACACCCGACTCTTTTTATGCCGGAAGCCGGAAACAGACGGAGCAGGAAATTGCCTGCCGGACAAACCAGATCATCTCTGAAGGAGGAAGCATCATTGATGTCGGCGCATATTCTTCACGGCCCAACGCAGCAGACGTCCCCGTGCAGGAAGAAATGGAACGGCTGCGCAAAGGACTGGCTGTCGTATTCAGAGAGCAGCCTGAGGCCGTCGTTTCTGTCGACACCTTCCGCGCGGATGTCGCCAAAATGTGCGTAGAAGAATTCGGTGTCGCCATCATCAACGACATCGCCGCCGGAGAAATGGACAAAGATATGTTTCATGCCATAGCGCGCCTGGGAGTTCCCTATATCATGATGCACATGCAGGGAACCCCGCAAAACATGCAGCGGCATCCTCACTACGACCATCTGCTGAAGGAAGTCATCTGCTATTTTTCGGAAAAAGTGCAACGGCTGCGCGACATGGGAGCCAAAGACCTGATCATCGACCCGGGATTCGGTTTCGGGAAAACGCTGGCCCACAACTACGAACTGCTTGGCAAAATGGAAGAACTCTCCATCTTCGGCCTCCCCATACTGGTGGGAGTGTCGCGCAAGTCAATGATATACAACCTTCTTGGCGGAACGCCCGAAGACGCGCTCAACGGAACGACGGCCATAAATACAATCGCATTGATGAAAGGGGCGGACATCCTGCGCGTCCACGACGTAAAGCCCGCAGCAGAAGCGGTGAAAATTGTATCAACAATGAACGACACGACTAACTGAAAAACAGAAACCCATGCCTTTTGACATACACATACTCAGCCTGAAAGACATACTGGACATCCTGCTGGTAGCCTTCCTCCTCTACAAGACATACAAGCTGATGAAATCGTCCGGTTCCATCAACATTTTCATCGGGATCCTGGTTTTCATCGTAATATGGGTTATCGTGTCGCAGGTGCTTCAGATGCGGCTTCTCGGATCCATATTCGACAAACTGGTCAGCGTGGGAGTCATTGCCCTGATCGTGCTTTTCCAGGATGAGATCCGTCACTTCCTGCTGTCTTTAGGATCGCGGCACCGGAGCAACGGGCTTTTCCGCTTTCTGAAAGGAAACAAAAAAGGAGAAACGCAAAAGGAAGACATCATGCCGATAGTCATGGCCTGCCTCAACATGAGCAAAGGAAAAGTGGGAGCCCTCATCGTCATCGAAAAAGACTTTCCGCTGGATGACATTGTGCGCACAGGAGATGTCATCGACGCGAACGTCAACCAGCGGCTGATCGAGAACATCTTCTTCAAGAACAGCCCTCTGCACGACGGAGCAATGATCATAAGCCACAAGCGGATCAAGGCAGCCGGATGTATCCTACCCGTATCACACAATCTGGACATTCCCAAGGAACTGGGACTCCGCCATCGTGCCGCACTCGGAGTTTCGCAGGAAACAGACGCCATGGCCGTCATCGTATCGGAAGAAACCGGAGGAATCTCCATCGCATACAAAGGGCAATTCCATCTGAAGCTTTCTGCAGAAGAACTGGAGCGCATGCTTACCAACAAAACGGAATAGTCCGCACGCCTCAGTCCAGCATCAGGTTCATATAAGGCAAATGGCCTTCAAAAAACAAACGGGTGAGCCCGGATATCGTATAGGCGGAAAAATCCTGACCCGCTTCGTCTACACGCCGGCAAGCGCCTCCCTCCAGAAGGAAAAGCGCGTTGTTTACCGCAATGGCCTCATCTCCCTCCACTTTAATGAACCGCGGAACATCATCGCAATGAACACGGGCGTAAAGAGAAAGCATCTGTTCGGCATTGATTATGCGTGCCATCCCATACACACGGAGTTCGCCTTCAGACGGAGATACAATCCGCATCTCTCCTGCCCGGTAATGCAGGCGGAAGAAACGCAGCAAAGCTTCATGCGGCCCAGTTCCGGAAGCGAACATTTCGCGGACAAGCAAACCCGTGTCCCGCTTCAGACAAAGCGCCAGTCCGGAAACCTTCTTCCCGTCATAGACAGCCCACACTTCCCCTCCGTTCAGACTCCAGTCGGACAAGACTATCTGAAAGTCTTCTTCCGTATGCAGCACTGAAAAAGGCAACGAACGGAGATGTTCATAAAGATATGGACAAATCTCTTCCGGAAGAGTTTTGCACAGATCTATCTTTTTGATTTCCAATGAAGAGTTGGAGTTATCAACAGATTTGCACCCACCTGTTAATAACTTGACATGCTGTTGAAATCCCGGCACATAGCCCGAACGGGCATAATAGCCGAAAAGCCATTCTTCCGCAGGAATCAGTCCTGCCAGCCATTTGCCTTCTTCATACATGCGGCGATGCGCCGAAGCAAGCAAACGCTTCATGAGTCCCCGGCCGCGATACGCAACGTCCGTACAGGCTCCCGAAATATAGGCCATCGGAATCACTTCTCCGTAACAAGTCATCGGATAAGGAATGCGCTGCAGAGCCGACACCACCTTTCCGTCTTCCTCCAGACAAGTATTGATCTCATCCGTATAGCGGCGGCCGAAATACAAATCCATGAATTCTTCCGAATCGCCGAAGCATTCTTTCCACAGCCTGCGCACCTGCTCTTTCACACTCATCTCAGCGTAGCCATGTATTTTTCCAGAATCACTTCCGGCTGATACGACAATTTAGCCTTGCGCAGACCCTCCAGCCCCAAGTCTTCTTCACGGTTGATATAAATATACTGCTCCGGAAGATGGTTGGCAAACTCGTAATTGATCATCGCATACGCGCCCTCAAAATCCGTATTCGCCTTTTCCACACAAGTGTCGAAAGTGGCTGCATTGATCGGCGCCCCATAGGTGAAAGCCACGATCTCACCGCCAACATGAAGGACACCTCCCTGCAAGCCAAGCTCGCTTATATGCTCCAAGGCGGCATTCATCGAACGGCGCTCGTTCAGCAACGCCTCATTTTCCGCACAATCATTGGCCTTACACCACAAGTTCTCAAGCCGGATACATTCCGGCACCAGCTCAGGAGTAAGCTCTTTGTATTCGTAATCCGGGAAATTCGTCCGGAAACGGTTGATATGATTCCGTTTCGGCTGGAACTTCTTCCCTCGCAACGAAGCCAAATCCGAACGCAAATAGATGTAGTCTGCATAATCACGGTCCGATTCAAATTCAAAATGGTTGGAGAAAGCTTCTTCCAGTTCCTCGCGCATATCGGCACAGACACCCAGCATCTGGAACTTTTCATTTTGGGATTCAGCGTCTTGAATCAGCATTTCAATTACCGGGCGGACATTGCCCTGCCCCACCGGCATCATGTATGCCAGCGCACCGTCTACCCGGAAGCGGAACAGCAGAAACCCGTCCGCCTCAGCCAGCTCCGTATGATAAAGGAAACGCCAGCTGTAAAGATTCGAAAACGACAAGTCGCAATTGCGCCGCGAACTGACAAGCGTGTATTTCTGCACCCGCTGCCTGTCTTCCAGTTTTATCGGATTGAAATCAATCATATGTAATTCGAGATATATTCATTTTATGTTATTCCATCTCTTCCGAAAGATGACGGGACATTTTGAACAAGCCGCCAGCCCGGCCCAAACGAAACGGGCCGTCATCTTGACCAAGATGAGCCGCCACCTTTTTATATAACTTGCGACATCCTGAATTGTTCATTCAATACATCCCCAGCAGATGCAGGATAGTGGGAGTCAGCAATGCGGTCAGAATGCCGTTCAAAGTAAGTCCCAGGCTGGCATAAGCCCCGTATTTGCCGCTCACCTCCATGGCGCGCGAAGTCCCCACGGCATGAGATGCCGTTCCCATTGACAGCCCTTGCGCTATCGGACTCCCGACATGACCCACCTGCAACACCTTGAAACCGCAGATGGCACCGAACAGACCGACAACAATCACCACGGCGGCCGTCAGCGAAGGAATTCCTCCAACCGCATTCGAAACTTCCATCGCAATCGGCGTAGTCACCGATTTCGGAGCCAGCGACATGACCACCTCAGGCGAAGCGCCCATCACTTTCGCAATGACCGTCACCGAAACCAAGCCGACAATACATCCCGCCAACTGGGATACAACAATCGGCATGAGCTGCTTCCTGATCATCTTCAACTGCAAATAAAGCGGCACGCCCAAAGCCACGACCGCCGGCTTCAGCCAAAACTCCACCAGCGAGCCAGCCTCTGAATAAGTTTCATAAGAAACTCCCGTCAGCTTCAAAAAGCAAATCAACAATGCAATCGCTATCAGAATCGGATTCAGAAGCACCCAACCTGTCTTTTTCTGCAACAATTTAGAAATGAAAAAGAAACCAAACGTAATGGCCAGCAAAAAGAACTTATTTTCGAAAAAATCCATATTTCCTAACTAATTGATGAACCCAACCTGTTACAACCAGCACAAGCACCGTACTCACTACCGTAGCAATGACAATCGGCCAGAACTGAGCCGAGATGATGTCAAAGTACAGCATCAGCGCAACGCCCGAAGGCACAAAGAAAAACCCAAGATTGGCAACCAGAAAATTGGTCATTCCCTGGACCCACTCCAGCTTAATCCAGCCCAGCTGGAGAAACAAGGTAAGCAAAAGCATACCGATAACGCTCGAAGGGAGCTTGATCCCTGTCAGATAAACAATCAGTTCACCTAAAGCCAAGCATCCGAAAAGGATAGAACATTGACGAATCATAATACCTAAAATTTATCGTATTGAAAACCGGGCGCAAAGTTATACATTCGCAGATAAAGCGAGCGCGAAAGCGGCGTTTTTTTTAAACCTGCCGTCAAACATATTTATTTTACATACTTTAAACTCAAATATTTCATCTTTTGCCAACTTGATATTACAAAAATGCTTATTTTTGCAAAGTGATAAGGCCACTTCGTTATCGCACACAGGCCAGATTATACACAATAATTCTTAATATATAACCGATATGGATTTAATTAGTCAAATCGTTGAGCGCGCTAAAGCAAACAAACAGCGCATCGTTCTTCCGGAAGGAACAGAAGAACGCACATTGAAAGCTGCCAATCAAATCTTGACAGACGGTGTTGCAGACTTGATTCTGCTGGGCAACCCGGATGAAATCATGGGGCTTGCCAAGGAATGGGGATTGGGAAACATCCACAAGGCAACCATCATCGACCCGGAAAACCACCCGAAAAAAGAAGAATACGCACAGCTGCTGTGCGAGCTCCGCAAGAAAAAGGGCATGACAATCGAAGAAGCACGCAAGCTTGTCCTCAACCCGCTGTATTTGGGATGTCTGATCATCAAATCGGGAGATGCCGACGGACAACTGGCAGGCGCCCGCAATACAACCGGCGACGTACTCCGCCCTGCTCTGCAAATCATTAAGACTGCTCCGGGAATCACCTGCGTATCCGGCGCGATGCTGCTGCTGACCCACGCTCCCGAATGCGGCGACAATGGCGTGATCGTTATGGGAGATGTTGCCGTAACTCCGGTTCCCGACGCAGGCCAGCTGGCTCAGATTGCTGTCTGCACAGCAAGAACAGCACAGGCCGTTGCCGGACTCGACCCGCGCGTTGCCATGCTGAGCTTTTCAACCAAAGGCTCTGCCAAACACGAAGTCGTTGACAAAGTTGTCGAGGCCCTCCATATTGCGCAGCAGATGGATCCGGCACTGAAGATCGACGGAGAACTGCAGGCCGACGCCGCTCTGGTTCCAAGAATCGGCGCAAGCAAGGCTCCGGGATCAGAAATCGCAGGAAAAGCGAACGTGCTGGTTGTTCCGAGTCTTGAAGTGGGAAACATCTCTTACAAGCTGGTTGAGCGTCTGGGACATGCCACAGCCATCGGACCGATCCTGCAAGGTATCGCCCGTCCGGTAAACGACCTGTCACGCGGATGCTGCATCGACGATGTATACAAGATGATCGCCATTACGGCTAACCAGGCTATCGCAGCCAAATCTCAACAGTAATTTTATTCACCAAGAAATTGAAGCAACAAAGATGAAAGTATTAGTATTGAATTGCGGTAGCTCTTCCATCAAATACAAACTGTTTGAAATGACAAACAAGGAAGTGCTTGCGCAGGGCGGCATCGAAAAAATCGGTCTGCCGGGTTCTTTCCTGAAAATGACATTGCCCAACGGCGAAAAGAAAATCATCGAAAAAGACGTGCCGGAACACACAACCGGCGTACAGTTCATTTTCGACACACTCACCAATGCCGAATACGGAGCGGTTAGCAATCTGCATGAAATCAATGCAGTAGGCCACCGCGTACTGCACGGAGGAACCAAGTTCAGCGGCTCTGTACTGATTGACGATGCAGTGATTGCAGCCGTAGAAGAATGCTGCGATCTGGGCCCGCTGCACAATCCCGCCAACCTGAAAGGCATCTATGCCGTTCAGAAGCTGCTGCCTGAAGTGCCGCAAGTTGCCGTATTCGACACGGCGTTCCACCAGACAATGCCCGACTATGCATACCTGTACGCAATCCCTTATTCATATTTCGAGAAATACGGAATCCGCCGCTACGGCTTCCACGGAACATCACACCGCTACGTATCAAAACGCGTATGCGAGTTCCTGAACATTCCGCAAGAGGGATCAAAGATCATCACCTGCCACATCGGAAACGGAGGTTCTATCGCAGCGGTAAAAGACGGCAAATGCGTGGATACGTCCATGGGACTGACTCCGCTGGAAGGTTTAATGATGGGAACCCGAAGCGGTGACATCGACGGAGGAGCAATCACATACATCATGAAAAAGGAAGGGCTGACGCCGGACGAAATGTCTACGCTGCTGAACAAGAAAAGCGGCGTGCTGGGAATGTTCGAAAAGTCAAGCGACATGCGCGAACTGGAAGACGCTGTCGCAAGAGGCGAAGAACGCGCCATCCTGACCGAGAAGATGTATTTCTACCGCATCACCAAGTACATCGGAGCATATGCTGCCGCAATGAACGGCGTTGATGTCATTCTGTTCACCGGCGGTGTAGGTGAAAATCAGGCTACCGCACGTGCCGGAGTCTGCAAGAACCTGGAATACCTGGGCGTAAAAATCGATCCGGAAAAGAACAAGGTGAGAGGCGAAGAAGCCATCATTTCTACCGACGATTCCAAGGTTAAGGTCTGCGTCATCCCCACCGATGAGGAAATGATGATTGCGACAGACACAATGAACATCCTGAACAGCAAATAAGCGCCTCGGGAATCCTAAAGAGATTTAAAAGGGAATACTTCCTGCCGGAAATTTCTTATCTTTGTGACACAGACGTGGAGCAGATAATAAAAAGAATATTCCGACCGGAAGTTTTCCCTTTCTTTATATCGGCCCGCACGCAACAAAATGATAAAACACCCCACTATGAGTAAAAAAATCGTAACATTCGGAGAAATTATGCTCCGCCTCACCACCCCTGACAATCTCCGCATCGAACAGTCAAGGGATTTTCTTGTAAACTATGGAGGAAGTGAAGCCAATGTTGCCATCTCAATCGCCAACTTCGGAGGTGAAGTTGAATACATTACCCGCCTTCCGGACAATGCGCTGGGAGATACCTGTCTGGCAGAACTCCGCTCCCACAACATCAAGACAGACCACGTGCTTGTCGGAGGACACCGCCTCGGTACATATTACATGGAAAAGGCAGCCGCCATGCGCAACTCAAAAGTCATCTACGACCGTGAAGGATCGGCCTTTTCCGAACTCAAGCCCGGCATGATCGACTGGAAAGACGCCTTCAAGGACGCCGCCATATTCCACTGGTCGGGCATCGACGCTGCGCTGACTCCGGGACTTGCCGATGTATGCAAGGAAGCAATCAGTGTAGCCAAGGAAATGGGACTGAAGATTTCATACGACATCAACTACCGCAAGAACCTGTGGAACTACGGAAAAACCGCGCAGGAAGTATTGCGCCCGCTGATGGTGGACAGCGATATCATGTTCGGGAGCGAAGGCGAATATGCTCTGGTGACGGGGATAAAGGCTCCGGGATTCAAGGCTACGCGCAACGGAGAGAAATACGACATCGCCGCATACGAAAAGTTCTGCCAGGAAATCAGCAGGCAAGTGCCGAACTGCAAATACATCTACATCGCATTGCGCAATGTGATGAGTTCGGAGCACCATACCTTTGCGGGAGTGCTTTACAGCAACGGCACGATGAAGCACAGCCGCGTATTCGACATCGACAATGTGATAGACTGCGTAGGCGTGGGCGATGCATTCTGCGGAGCCATGCTGTATGCACAGGGTGCATTTGACGATGACCAGAAGCGCGTAGACTTCTCTACAGCGGCATCCGTGCTGAAAAATACGATTGCAGGTGACTACAACCTCGTAAAGGTTGCCGAAGTAGAAGGGCTGCTTGCCAAACAGGAAAGCGGCGAAGTGGCACGGTAACGGAATATCTTCACATACAAAGGCGCAGATTCCGCAGCCGGCAGGCTGCGGAATCTGCGCCTTTTGCTATAAGGCCGTTTCTCCCTCAATATATTGTTCCAGGAACATGCTTTCCCCGTCGAACACGGCATACGAGAAATCATGAATCCAATCTCCCAGGATCATCAGCCGCGAAGAGCGGGATAGCATCAGGTCGAGCATGATATGCCGATGCCCAAAGATGAAATAATTGATGTCCGCATGCGTCTTAAGGTAATCTTTCGCAAAAAGCACCAGCGGTTCCTTATCCTCGCCCATGTAATCCGGTTCGCGTCCGTTCTCCCGCTTCAGACGGCTGTGCTTTGCCCATTCCAGTCCCAGCTCCACACTCCAGCGCGGATGCAAGGCAGAGAAAAGGCACTGCAGGGTATGGCTGTGGAAGACCGTACGCAAGAACTTGAACTTGCGGTCATCATCTCCCAGCCCGTCACCGTGTGCCAGGAAGAACTCCTTCCCGTAGATTTCACAAGTCAACGGCTCACGGTGCAGAATCACTCCACATTCTTTTTCCAGGTAGTCGCCGCACCAGATGTCATGATTCCCGATAAAGAAATGCACTTCCACCCCCAAATCGGTCAGTTCTGATATTTTCCCGAGGAAACGGGTATAGCCTTTGGGTACGACCAGCTTGAATTCGTACCAGAAATCAAACATGTCGCCCAGCAGATAGACGGCCGCCGCCTTATGCTTGATACCGTCCAGAAAATTTACGAGCCTGCGTTCCTGCGTACGCCCATGAGGAATCGCGCGCGACCCGAGGTGAGCATCCGACAGGAAATATACATTTTTCAGCGCATCCATCATACCATCGTTTTATAGAAATCCCAGTTCGAGTTTAGCTTCTTCGGTCATCATGTCCTTGTCCCATTCCGGCTCGAAGACAAGATTTACCTGAGCAGAAGTCACTCCCTCCACCGACTCCACCTTCTGGCGGATATCCTCCATGATAAAGTCGGCCGCAGGGCAGTTGGGAGCCGTCAGGGTCATGTCAAGCGTCAAGGCCCCGTCGTCTTGCAAGTCTATCCTGTAAATCAGTCCCAGGTCATATACATTTACAGGAATTTCGGGGTCGTAAACAGTTTTCAGCATCTCGACAATCCGTTCTTCTATCTTCAGTTTCGTTTCGTTATCCATAGGTTCTATTGCCATTTAGTATTGTCTGCAAATGTAACAAAAAATATGAATCGCTACAACCTTCCTTCATCTACATAACTGTAATATGCTCCGTCGGTTACAATCACATGGTCGAGCAGACGGATGTTCATGGTGTTCGAAGCCTGATTCAGAGCCTGGGTCAGCCGGTCGTCATCCGTGCTGGGGGTCACATTTCCAGAGGGATGATTGTGGCAAAGCACGATGGATGTGGCACGTTTCAGCAGGGCTTCGCGCAACACACACCGCACGTCTACCTGCGTGGAAGCCAGCCCTCCCTGACTGATTCTGATTGCGTCGACCACCTTTGCTGCCTGGTTGAGCAGCATCACCCAGCATTCTTCAACGGAAAGATCGCACATCAGCGGATGGAAGTAGGCAAAGATATCGGTCGAACAACGGATCTGCACCCGTTCCTTCGGCTCTTCCTCTTTTCTGCGCTTGCCCAATTCAGAAGCCGCAAGAATAGTCACAGCTTTTGCAGGGCCTATTCCCTTGTAGCGGCACAAGTCTTCGACCGAACATTTGCCCAGCTCGCCCAGCTTGTTGTGGCATCCGTCAAGCACCTTGCGCATCAGCTCCACCGCCGTATCCTCCGTGTTTCCCGATCCTATCAGAATGGCGAGAAGTTCCGCATTGGTCAGCGCCGATGCTCCGTGCAGCATCATCTTCTCGCGCGGGCGGTCTTCTTCCGCCCATTGGTTGATGTTCAGTTTTTCATTCATACAGATTTAAGATTAGCGACATGATGCAAAAATAAGGAAAACTTCCGGATAACCCAAGATGGCAGAGGAAGATTTTCAACGCCAGACGCAAAAGGAAACTGCTGATTTCCCGATACATTCTGCAAACCACGATGTGGTTTATAGAAACCACACTGCGGTTTGCAGAAACGGCAACGCGGTTTATAAAAACAACGATGCCGTTTGAAGTTTGCAGGCCGGAATCGCAGCCTTTCCCGCACGAGCTTCCGGACTTTCAGGCGAATCAGGCAATGTCAGATGAGAAAAGCATTCAACGCCCTCCGTCTGCCTGTCCCCCAACCGAAACCTTCATAATGAAGCCTCCGCCGGGTGCCAGATGAATCTTCTGCTTCCTGCCAGACGAAAGAGAAAAGACACGGCGACGATAGTCCCTGCCCACGCGGTCGGCATTGGCTCCGTCTTCAAAAAGCTCCACCCGGATATTTTCTCCTTCCACAAAAGAAAGATCCACCTCTATGTCCCGGGCAGTCCAGTCCGTCAGCCCGGCCACATACCAGGCATCTCCCTGGCGGCGCGCCATGACGATATATTCTCCCACCTTTCCGTCCAGCGGCAACGTTTCCTGCCACGTTGTTGGGATTCCGGCAATAAACCGTGTACACTCGGCCTCCCTCATGTAATTGGAAGGCGAATCGCAAAGCATGTTCAGCGGAGAGTCAAAAATGACATACGCAGCCAACTGGCGGCATCTGGTTCCCTGGCTCATCGGCTCGGAATAGATGGCGCGGAAGTTTTCCCTGTTCATGTTGACCATCGCTCCCTGCGTGTAGTCTACCGGACCAGCTACCATGCGGATAAAGGGCATAGTCACGTCGTAAGTCACCTGGTCCGTCCCCGGCTGCGCCCACTTCATTTCCTCCAGTCCGTGAACTCCCTCAAAATTAACGGCATTGGGATAAGTGCGCTGAAGGCCGGTCGGCTTGGATGTCCCGTGCAAATCGATCAGCAGCTTGTATCGGGCACCCGTTTCGGCACAACGGCGGTTAAAGTCTATCATATACTGGTCGTCCCTGTCCATAAAGTCAATCTTGAATCCTTTGATTCCCATTTCAGCATAATGTTTGCAGACACGCTCCATATCCTTGTCGAAAGCCCGGAATCCCGCCCACAAGATAAGTCCGACATGCCTGGCCTCAGCATAGCGCACCAGTTCTTCCAGGTCGATTTCCGGAACCACTTGAAAAAGGTCAGCGGGACCTGCAACAGCCCATCCCTCGTCCAGAATAACATATTCGATGCCAAAGCGGGAAGCAAAGTCAATATAATATTTATATGTATCCGTATTTATGCCGGCTCTGAAGTCTACGCCGCTGATATTCCAGTCGTTCCACCAGTCCCATGCCACCTTTCCCGGCTTCACCCAAGAATAATCTCCTTCGGCCGGAGCGGCAAGCTTATACACCAGGTCGCTGCACAGCAAGTCTGCATCTTTCTCTGAAACGATTATCACACGCCAAGGAAAAGCCGTGCACCCTTCAGACTTAGCGATATACGGCTCACGCGACTTGACCACTTCCTTCAGTCCCCTCACTTCTACGGCGACCTCTTTAGGATAAGCGGCAAAGTGTCCGTAAAGCCCTTTATCTTCGTCATCCGCTTTCAAGAACATGCCCGGATAATTCAGCAAGTCAGCCTCAGTGATGCAAACTTTCTTGCGTTCTTTCCCTTTTTTAGCGAAAAGCACCGGAAGAAATGCCAGACGTGACTTGTCCCATTCAGAAAGCGGCACATGCCGGTAAGTATTCTGAAAAGAACTGTGATACTGATTCTCTTTCCCGTCAATCTGTCTGCCCTTCGGAGTGGCCGCAAAAATGTCCGGATTATCCGGCAGGTTGAATACCGCCTGCTCGTCCTTTACCCAAAAAGGCGCTTTACGCGATGAAACGAAACGATAGGCAACTCCTTCATCGTATGCGCGGAACACCACCTTATAGTCTTCTTTAAATTCGAGCGTCAGTTCATTGTAACAGTCCGCGATGACTGACTTCTTGTAAACAGGCGGATTGATGGTCTGATTCACCGACCTCGAACGTTTCTTCTTCAGCCGAGGAAAGCGTCCGAACACGGTTCCGTCCGTCAATGTCATGGATATGGGAGAAGGAGCGATCATCGTATCCTCCTCGTGTATTACAGAATAGGTTATCTCATTTCCGGTTGCCACTTCCAGCCGGAGCTTTCCGGAAGGAGATGTCACTTTATATTTCGTCTGCGCATAAATGCAGGAAGGAATGCCCACCAACAAAAGGAGCATCCATTTCTTTAAAAACAGTTTCATATCACCTTGCTTTAGCAACTACAACATACAATTCAAAGCCGTTCCATTTTTAATCTTCTTCTCCAACAGCTGCTTTCCCTCATTCCACACTGTTACCCTCAGCCGTTCTCCTTTCAGCCGGACAACCTCAATGTCAAACGACCCATTGAAAACCTTCACTTTCCGCAAGGCCATTCTGTCCCATTCCGCAGGCAATTGGGGTTGCAGAGAAAAAGCGTTCAGTCCGGTGGAACGGATGCCGAACATGCCTTCCGTAAAGATACGCCCGTACAGAGCACTTTCAGCCGACAGATGACGCTGCCCTCCCTCAGGCCAAGCCTCTACAGCATACGGCACATGTTCTCCCAACAGTCTGACCGATGAATAATGCTTCAGAAACTTGAGAGCCTTTTCGCGCTCGCCCGCCATGAACACGCCCCGCAGAGCATACAAGGTGGAGCGATCCCAGAACGTTTCGCTTCCGGCTTGCGTCAAAAGTCCGTTCTCAGTCCACAAGCGCGGAGAGAACAGGGCGTCAACAGTGCCTTCGGCGCGTTCATGAATCCCTACAGTCAACGGGATGCATATCCAGGCACGCAAGACATCGTTTCCTTTATAGTAAGCATATGTATCATAGCCTTCCACTTCAGCGGCAAAATAAGTGTCGATGGATTTCCTCAATTGCCTGGCCTGATCCCTGTATCGTTTGGCAACACCCTTTCCTTTGCCTAAATCATCAGCAAGATAAGCCGCCGAAAGCAGCGCGTCATAATAAAGCGAAGAGGTGCACAAGTTGGCGTTTCCGGCAGGGAAGCGTCCTTCCAGTTCGTCCGAGTCCGAAGCTACCACCCCATCCGGATTGATTTTCCTCCGGCAAAACTCCAGACACCATTCAATCAAAGGCCACAACCGGGAGGCTTCTTCCCTGCTTCCTCTTGCCAAAGCGTAACGTGCAGCACCGTAAGCTATCATGGCAGCATCGCCCCTATCTCCCGCTCCGTTCCAATAACTATCCCCCTCCGCAACAATTGAACTCGGAATAGGCTTCCAGTCTGGATTCATGTACCGCGCAAAGAGTCTAAAGGAGTTCAAGGCCGATGCGTTTCCGTATGCGTATCCAGTATAAGGGAAATAAGGATTTATATATTCCGCCTGGTCATTGGCCCAGATTGCAGCATAATAAGATTCGCCTCCAGGCCCGTGCATGGGGCCTCCTTTCGTTTCATAGATGCTTTCCAGCGCACGTATCTTGGAAAACGCAAACATTTCATTGATTACCGGATCCGGAGTTTCCAGCATTAGGTTTCCGGTCCATTCATCAACAAGAGCCTTGCGTCTGGCAAGTTCCGCCGAAGCAGACATTGCGGCTTTTTCCTCTCCTTCGGCATAAGCGGCAAGCGTGGCCGAGTAAACGAACGACTGACCGGGCGCAAGCGTGACGCTTCCACCTTTGTCCGTATCCATACAAATGGCGTAAGAACCTTTAACGCCTTTCTCCGGGTCGGTATGCAGCACGGTGTGTTCGTGGGGAAGTTCAAGCGTAACGGCCGTTTCTCCCACATTAGCAAACTCATACATCTCCACCAGTGCCGGATGTTCAGCAGAGGGGAAGAAAGTCCGTTTCAGTGTCATTTTGCTTTTGCCTCCAAGCTGAAGGTCGCTCACAGCCTCCAGGGTTCCGTTCAGCGTAATGCACTTCACCTGCTCTTGCAACGCCCTCCCGTTTGCAGTCACAGCGTCGAGCGGGTTCCAGTCCAGCCGACGCATCAGACTCCCGTGAGTATTGTTAGGGACGGTGCGCAGCATGGGCCACACCATACTTTTATTCAGTTCGAACTCTCCTTCTGCATTCACTCCATATCTCAATACGACAGATACGCTTTTTCCTGACATTTCGATATGGTCATGATGCGTTTCTCCCTTTTTCAGTTGCCACGTGATGCTGTTTCCTTCCTTGCTGATACGCCAGTAGTGTTTCGCATGCAACGGAGCGATGCACAAGATACACAAAGCGATCGGCACTATAAACCTTTTCATGGAATATGATACGTTATTTGTTTTCATACAATTTCTATTTCGATTATCTTTTCACTACAGACATGGCAAAGCCTCCTCCGGGAGCCAGCCAGATGTTTTTCCTCGAAGTCGAAGTGACAGAAAAAGCTTCTTTCACATAATCTTCAGCCTGCCTGTCCGCATTAATGCCATCTCTGAATAAAATGACATCATACGTTCCCTCTCCCAAAAAGCTGAAATCCAGCGTGACACTCCGAGGAGTCCAGTCTGTCATTCCGCCCACATACCACGCACTCCCTGTTCTTCTGGCTGTGACAATAAACTCACCCAATTTCCCTTGAAGTATCCGCGTTTCATCGATGCCTTTATTAGGCATTCCAACAATGAAGTCCGTGCATTCCTGCTCTTTCCTGTAAATAGTCGGATTGTCAGCAAGCATTGTCAAGGGCGAATCATGCACCACGTAAGCTGCCAACTGATGGCAACGGGTTCCCTGGCTCATCGGATTGTGGTATATCGGCTTGAAATCTCTTTTCGCGGCATTGCGCATCGCCCCCGGCGTATAATCCACCGGCCCTGCCATCATGCGGATATAAGGCATTGTCACGTCATACTCCATCATGTCCCTGTCGACTGTGCTCCACTTCATCTCCTCCATTCCGAAGACAGATTCATAGTTGATGACGTTCGGATACGTGCGGTTCATCCCGGTAGGCTTGTAGAAGCCGTGCAGGTCCAATGTCAGCCTATACTTTGCGGTCATTTCAGCTATGCGGCAAGCCATCTCTACTGCCGTCTGGTCATCACGGTCCAGGAAATCCACTTTAAACCCACTGATTCCCATGGCCGAATATTTCCGGCAAGCTTCTTCCAACTGTTCATCAAGCACGTTGAAAACCGTCCAAAGAATCAAATCCACACCCTTGCTTTTACCGTATCGGACCAATTCCTCCAGATTCAGTTCCGGAATCACAGCAAGCATATCTCCTTTAGCCGGGTTATACCAGCCTTCGTCCAGCACAACAAACTCTATCCCGTTCTCCGCAGCGAAATCGATATAATGTTTATAAGTATCCATGTTGATGCCTGCCTTGAATCCGACACCGGAGATTCCCCAGTCATTCCACCATTCCCAAGCCACTTTCCCGGTTTTTATCCACGAGCAGTCCCCTATACGGTTGGGAGATGCCAGCGCATATACCAGATTGTTTACAGGCATTTCCGTGTCCTTTTCCGTCACGGCCCAAATGCGCCAGGGATAATTGCGCTTTCCCGCCGCCTTGGCTATATAATCGGAACGCTCAACGACCTTCGTCATGGCACGCGGGGGAAAACGTTCCAAGGCCTTGGGATAACGGGCGAAAGTTGCCTTCAGCGAGCAGGATTCCCCGTTTCCCTTCTCTATAAACATTCCCGGATAGCTTTCCAGATCTGATTCCAGCAAAGTCATTTTCACTTCATCCCCGCAATCCAGCGTAATCGGCAGGAAAGCGATATTGTCCGCTTCCGCCTCCTTTACGGTCGAAACCGTATAAGTATTCTGGAATGCCATCGCATATTGGTCCGATTTCACACCTGCGGTTGAATAAGCCATATATGAGGTATAGTTTTCCGGAAAATTAAAAGATGCAATCTCATCCTCGACAATGACCGAGTCTTTCATTGTTGTATAGAAACGGTAGGCCATCCCTTCGTTATAGGCACGAAACACAACTCCGTAGTTACCCTTCATCTTCAAGTCCAATTCATTATAAGTGACCGTGAAAGACGGCACCCGATAATGAGGTGACTGAATGTCTTCCGTAAATGAAGATTCTTTCTTGCGGATTACTTTTGCATCTGCTCCCAGCGTCCGATCAAGAAATACCAATCCAATAGGACTTGCATTGAGCAAAACTCTGTCTTTATGCCTTACACTATACGTAATTTTCTGACCAACAGAGATGTTAACCTCCAGATTCTTATCAGGAGAAGCTAATCTGTACGTATACTCTTCACCGAATGCCTGCAAGCACAAGCAGCATAAACTTAAGATAAACAACGGTTTCATTTTCATATCATTCTATTTTTTCATTTCGCAGGGAATATACGGAAATTTATCTGCATCTTCTGTAAGCAAGAGAATGGAAAAAGCGCTTGACCATCCAAAATGCATGGCCGTCATGGCTTCTCCTGTTTCCGAATTCCAGTTTTCGCGGATTGGATACCCTGGCTCAGCCAACCCTTTCAGACGGTCGGGAAGCAGCCACGTATACTTTTCAGCGTCTTCTTTGAAACCATAGTTCTTCCATCCCCGAATACCGAAATAAGTATAGTTCATCCATGTCTGTCCACGGAAATATCCTTTATCGGGCTGGTATAAAGGATGCTTGTGGTTCAGACTGGAAAACGGGAAATACGTACCGAACAATTCCGGATCAAGCATATTCTCCTTGACGGAAGCCGCCTGTTCCGGAGTGGCTACCCCTGTGAACAAAGGAATCCATCCGGAAATGTCTATTACTTTCACCAGCTCCCCTGTTACCAGCTTGCGGTCATAAAAGAATCCTGTTTCCTTGTCAAAGAATTTTTCCTGAATCATTTTGCGGAGTTTGTTGCCGTCAGCGCGGAACTGTGAAGCTTGTTCCTTCTCCCCTATCTCATCCAGCATGTAGGCAAGATAAAATTTCTCGGCACAGAGATAGCTGTTCAATTCGATAGATTCCTGATCAAACGACCAGGCACCTTCCGCATTCTTCAGCATCTTCACCCCGTCGAATTTTACGGCAACATCCATGCCGCTTTCCCACTGTCCCATATAGACTTCCGGGCCGATGCCCCCGTATTCACACAATCCGTTACCGTCATGATCGCGGTACTTGTAACGCCATTCATGAAACTTCAGCAGTTTAGGGAGCATTTCCTTGACAAACGCTTTGTCTTTTGTGCGGCGGTAAACCATATAAGTCGCCCAGCCGGCAATAGGCGGTTTAGAGCAGACGTTGTTGTTTTCTTTCTTATCCAAAGCTATCAGGTCAACAATCATACCTTCAGGAGTCTGGTAGTCAAACATAGTCAGCATCTGTTCTTTTGCCAGTTCCGGATTAAAGACAGCAAGCGCCGCAGCATGTTCCCAACTGTCCCATGCCCAGAACGCATTGAAGTGTCCGGTAGCCGGCTGCACACCCCCATGCTTCAAATCTCCGGCCGCACTGCGCCAGTTGGTATGCAGCGTCATCAATGCCTTTACAGCCCATTTCCTGTTGCGTTCGCTTTCCATATAAGGAGTAGGACGGTCTACAATGGAACGGATATAGCCTTCCCACCGCTTCTTGTTTTCCTTGAAATATTTTTCCGTTTCATTGCTCCGTATGCTTTGGTGTTCAGCCATGGCCTCCTGCTCGGTAGATGCAGGACAATAAGTGGTGAACACATACAATTTTACCGACTTGCCCGGACGCAAGGAACGGCTTCCCATATTCATCATATATCCTTGCGTTCCGTCCATCTGCAAATTTCCGTCTTCCGAGAAGGAGAATATGAAATGATGACGTCCGTCTTTTACACCGACATGTATATCATCTCCGTCTACAGCCTTGCACGAGGCATCCTTATATGTCAGCTTTCCCGTAAATCCAATTTCTATCTCACGCTCAGAATTCCCCTCGTTGCGAATTTCATATTCCGTCAAAGTGCTCCGGTCTGAGATTGCTATCTCTTTCAGATGTACAGCAAGCTCTTTGGCATCCAGGCTTTGTCTGAGCATTCCCGGAAGGTATTCGTTCGCCCCGACAGCTTCGAACGGAATATCTTTCCCGTTTTCCTTGAGTACAAGCCGGCTGAAGCAGTCAGACAGCCATTGCAGCCCCAGCGAACGCTCCCCGGCAAACGCAGGCCCTCTGAATCCTCCCGCCAGTGACAAATCCGACTTCCTGTTGAATCCATAGCCGTGCCATCCGCCCAAATCGGCGAAGAAGAAGCCTTGCGGCATGGGTTTGTAGCCTTTTTCGATATTCAGCAGATTGATGAACTGTTCTTGCGAGCAGTTGTTCTTTCCCGAAACGGAGAGAACAGACAATGCACAGAATGCAAATGTTGCACATGTATTTTTCACTTTCATGGTTTATTCTTTTAGTCGTTTATAAATATCATTCCACAGCCCGCAATTCCAGCGCGAGGCTTGCATATTCGGATGCCAGCAGTTTCGAAAGAGCGATGCCTTCCTCTTTCAACACTTTTCCACTGATTACTTTCCCGTCCAACGGGCAGGGTTTGTCTGCACGTACAGGAGTAAGATCCGTGATTCGATAATTCCTGCCCGGATCAAGACCGCTCATGCGTACAAAAGGAACGGTCATGTTAATGAAGTGATCTGTCTTGTAAGCAAAGAAAACCGCACGGCTCTTGTCTTCCGTTGCGTACATGAGCGAAGATACACCTTTATTGTCATATGGTGAAACCAACCGGTACAAATCTCCCAATTGAACGACGGGACGTATCTCCTTATATGCCGCAATGGCCCGTCTGGCAAAATCCTTATCCTTGTCCGTCATGTCCTTAGGCTGCATTTCCATGCCCAGACGTCCCGACATAGCCACATCAAAACGAAACTTTAACGGCAGGGTGCGCCCTGTCTGGTGATTCTTGTCCGCACTGACATGGGCAGCCATGGCAATGGCCGGATAAAAATTGGAAATTCCCCATTGGAGGTAGATGCGTTGAAGCGCGTCGGTGTCGTCGCTGGTCCAGAACTCGTTGAAGTACGGAAGCATCCCGTAATTCACACGCCCGCCTCCGCCGGCACATGCCTGCAAAACCAGATCCGGATATTTGGCCCGAATGCGTTCCAGCACCTTGTTCAGCCCGCGGTGATAGTCGATGTAGAGATGCGACTGCTTGTCCTTGGGCAGGAAAGAAGAGCCATAATCCATCAGCCAGCAGTTATCGTCCCATTTCATGTAGGAGATTTCGGGATATTGCGTCATCAGCTTGTCTACAACTCCAAACACATGATCCTGCACCTCGGGGTTTGTCAGATCAAGCACCACCTGAGTGCCACCTCTCCCTGTCGACAAGGAACGGTTCGCTACACGCATAATCCAATCGGGATGTTTATCAAACAGTTCACTTTTCGTATTTGCCATCTCCGGTTCTATCCAAAGGCCGAACTTGATTCCATATTTCTCAGCCGACTTCAGCAACCCTTCGATGCCTTCCGGCAACTTTTCCTTGCAGACCTCCCAGTCGCCCAATGCACAATCCGTCCGGTTGCGCGGATATTTGTTGCCGAACCATCCGTCGTCCATGACAAACAGTTCCCCGCCCAGTGCAGAAAAATCCTTCATCATCTCTTCCATGCTCTCCTGATTCACCTTCAGATAAACGCCTTCCCAACTGTTCAGCAGAATGTCATGCAATTCATCACCTCCATGCAGCTTGTATTTTCTCGCCCAACGGTGAAAGGCACGGCTAATGCCGCCTTTCCCGCAACTGCTGTATGTCATGGCAAACTCCGGAGTAACGAACTTTTCTTTTGCTTCCAGCTGATAATGAGAAGTTTCTTCATTGATTCCTGCTATCACATTAAACTGAGTATTTCTCAGATCCATCTTGATAAGGTAATTCCCAGTCCACGCCAAAGTACCCCCGAACACTTGTCCGGACTCTTCCTGAGGCTTTCCGTCCAGACTGATCATGAAAGAAGGATTGTCCGTTTCCGTGTTCACCAGTCCGTCCTTATTGGAAATCACTTTCTGCCCGTTAGTGAGCTTTTCTTCTTCCATCGTTGACTCAGCCCCCCAATGCCCGTGAAAGTGAGTCAGCCAATTCTCGCCGCGTCTGACGGGCAAAAAGGCAGAAGCAAAACGATACAGCGTAACCGGCTTCTTGCCCATGTTTTCCGCCTCCACCCATGTCGAAATGATATCGCTTTCTTTATAAGCCTTGAAGCACTGCTTTACACAAAAAGGATAAACCTTGTCTTTCATGCATATTTCCGTTATCTCTCCCTCATCGTCGGCATACTGCCTGACCTCTTCTACGGCCAAGTTGAGCGACATGTTTCCGTCTGCATGCGTAACCGCCATGGCACGCTCTCCGGCTGTATTGAGTCCGAAAACCGGATAACTGTCAGCGTTGAAAGCGAGCCCGCTATCATAAACGCTTTGTATGTCAGCCGGAGATATGCGGCTTCCGTAATATTGGAATTTGGGCTTCTCCCCCTTCTCCACTGTAAGCAAAAGCGAAGTGTTTCCGGTTGACACCAGATAATCTTTGGCCGGCAAAGACACGGAAAACAGTCCGAGTGCCGCCAGCAAATAAATTCTTGTTTTCATTTTCACTGATGATTATATTGTTGGTCACTGATTTTCTTAAAGTTTGTTCTGATTTTCCCCGCTTCGGCCCGCGAATTATCCGACAGATGGAAACGGGAAAACAGAACGGCAACAAACGCAAAACGGAGCTAAAATTTATCTCTCACTTCAAAACAGAAGGATGTACAGATGTCCCGTCCAGTCTGATGCGGTAAGGCCATTGCGTTTCTTCGCCTTTTTTCTCACCGTTTCTGTGAGTTTCCCAATGTGCTGTCGGTGCACCGGTCACCACCAGCCAAAGGAACTGAGTGTTCTGAGGCACAGAGAAGCTGGCCGTACGGTTCATTCCGTTTTCTCCGCGGTTCATATTGCCGTAGACACGTTTGCCCTCGGTGGTCACAGCAACAAAACCGTAGCGCCATCCAGCCTTGTCCGGGTGTACATTGTGAAAATCCCAGCTGCCCGCAATGCCTTCAAAGTCCAGCCTGACCTCGGTTCCACCTTCAGGAACGCTCAAACGGATCGCATTGTATCCGTAATTCTGCGGGCAACGACTTTGAGCGATCTGCATCCAGCCGTTTTCCTTGCCCTCCATTTTACAGCTATGCTGGTTAGCATAACTGCTGCACGAAGCCTTGACACGCGGCAAATCCCAGGTCACAAAACGTGAAGCGGCATCATAAACCTCATCATTGAACTGCTCCTGACTGACCCCCGTAAGA
The DNA here is from genome assembly GCF_030373775.1 of Bacteroides gallinaceum. Taxonomy (NCBI): domain Bacteria; kingdom Pseudomonadati; phylum Bacteroidota; class Bacteroidia; order Bacteroidales; family Bacteroidaceae; genus Bacteroides; species Bacteroides gallinaceum. Next base: position 95,804 of record NZ_JAUDEN010000012.1, read on the forward strand.
CGCTTATAGGCAGAAACGGGGTCTTCCGTGCCCTCGGCCTCTTTCCAAAGACGTGCAATGAAATCCAGTCCATGCCTGTATGACCAATATTCAAGGAACTGGGGCGCATGGTATTGATTCTCCCCGTTCAGCAGCGAATAGTGCGTCTGTTTCATATAAGCATCCAGATGAAACTTTTCGAGCGTCACCCAAGAGGGATAAACCTGCCAGAGCATCCATTGCGAGGTATACTCCACCAGCGGGCTTCCCGAAAAGCCGCGCGCCCCGTCGGCCTCTGTCATATACTGAAAAGAATGCCCCATCTCATGAGCCAGCGCGCAGTAAGGGTAGGCATTGGTGCGGCACGGGCGCATCCACATCATTCCTACTCCTTCATCTCCCCATCCGTAAGCAGTTGTTTCATCATCATTGAACATCCAGATTATCATTTTATACTTTGATGCATTCGATGTCGTCCGGTCAGCGAATTTCAGCTTGTCCGTATAATACGTATAGAATCGTTCGCCTTCGCGCAAGATCTCGTCCGGATAGAAACGTCTGGACTTGTTGGAATACTGCTCCGGATTCTTTCCGAACGACTTCTCCCAAAACAGGACCAGATTCTCCGACTCAGCCTTATACTCATACGAAAAGTTTCCGTCCGTCTGCCCGAACCTGTTTTCCTTTTTCTGTTTTTCCGGAATCAGAATTGTCTTTCCTTTCGCAGCCGATGGACAGATACCTCCCACCAGCAAGGCACATGCAAGCAGGATGCCCATAACTTTTGTTCTTTTCATAATCGCTGATTTTAATAAGTTGTGTCTTTATATTTATCCTATGTGAAAACTTCCGTCATGAGAAGCCGCTACCTGCGGCATCTGTCTGTGTGCAAATTTAAACGGAGCGATTGTATATCGCTTTGTTTTCCGTCCTTACGACTTTGCTATCTGTTCTAATAAGCGGCATTACCTAAGAGCCTGTTTTATTTTTCCAATAAAGTAATGTTATATCAGGTTCTAGATCCATAATAAAATTCTATCCTGCACATTAAAAAAAGACACCTCCGCTTACAATCCATCGGTTAATTTCATTTATTTTGCATCACAATCAAAAAATCAATACCGACATGAAAAAACTTTATCTTGCACTTGCATTCATTTCTTCTGCGCTAACCAGCCTCATGGCTCAGCCACAAGCCTTGTTCACCGTTTCACACGGCCCTTACCTCCAGGAAGTGACACCTCAAGGAGCAACGTTCGTGTTTACAACCTCGCTCCCATCGTTCTCCTATATCGAACTGAAGGAAGAGGGAAGCGAGGATATCAGACAATGCTATCACGCGGAACATGGACTGCGTGACGCCAACACGACTTTCCATTCCGTCAGGGCGGAAGGACTGAGGCCCGGAACGGTCTACAATTACCGCATCCGCTCGAAAGAGATGCGTGACTTCCAGCCGTACAAGGTGGTGTTCGGGGACAGCATCGTGTCGCAATGGTACACTTTCCGAACCGTCGACCCGGAAAGCAAAGGAGGCTCTTTATTCGTGGTGAGCGATGTCCATAACAACAGCAGCCAGCTGGAAACCCTGCTCAACCTGTGCGACTACAAGACCTGCGACGCTTTTCTTTACGCCGGAGATATGATGAGCTACATGGAAAACGATGAAACGCCATTCCAGGCTTTCATCGACACAAGCGTCCGTTTGTTCGCATCTTCCATTCCTTTCGATATGGTGCGCGGAAACCACGAAACACGGGGAAAGCTGGCACGCAGCTATCCGGGGCTGTTCCCGAAGTCAAGCGGAAAGATCTATGGTTCGCGCCGCATCGGGGACATCATGATTGTGATGCTGGACTGCGGTGAGGACAAGCCGGACAATGTGCCTGTATATGCCGGACTGACGGACTTCGACGCTTACCGCACGGAACAGGCGGAATGGCTGGCACAGCTGGTTGAAACGGAAGAGTTCAAGACCGCACGCTACCGCATCGTCATCTCTCATTTCCCCATGGCAAACGTATTCCCCGACGAGGAACTGAACCACGGAATCAATGACCTGAAAGCCAAAATGCTTCCCATACTCAACAAGGCCGGCATTGACCTGATGGTTTCAGGACATACGCACCGCTTCGCCTTTCATGAGAAAGACAAAGCCGGAAATGCCTTTCCGGTGATTGTAGGAAGCAACCGGAGCGCCACACGCCTGGACATTTCGGATGGAAAAATCAAGGCAAAGGTCATCGACAACACCGGCAATGTCTTGCTGGACACGACATTCTGAACCGAACCGGCCAATCCTATATCTGTCAGACCGCGGCAGGACTTTTCTTCAACGACTCGGACAAAAGATGCAGATTCTCCGACACATTCTGTAAACCGCATCGTGGTTTATAGAAACGACAACGTGGTCTGCACAAACGGCGACGTGGTTTATACAGACCACATCGCCGTTTGAAGTTTTCACAACCCCATTCTGAAGTTTCCGGAACGGGAACCTGCTTTTATTCCACCGCCCGGCCGATTTACATTTTTCTCAAAAAAGCGGAAAGAAAAAGACCTGACACACGACTACCCGGGCTTTTTTCTGCCAAAAAACGTTAACAATCTGTCGTTTTATTCTTTTATACGGTAATTTTACCCCCCATTTTGAACCTGTCCTGATCAGTCGCCCAAATATTTCAAATTTTACGGCCCGACATTCCGGCATGTTCAGAAAAAAGTTACCTTTGAAGTTATGAACAGATTAACAATAAAAATATATCCAAGCACATTGAAAAGCTTGACCCTATCGGTGGGATGCGCCCTATTCGTTTATGGAGGATGGTTTATGGCTCATGACACCTATCCGCTCCATGTCATCATCGGCTATTCAGGTGCCGCTTTCTTCGGAGCAGGCTTTGTTGTTTCATTGGGATATACGATGCTTCGGCTGTTCAGCCGGCCTTGGGCAACCATTCACAAGGACCGCCTTAAGGTGCTGGTTCCCATCAGATTCGGATACAAGACATTCATGTTTGAAGACATCGGATTTTTCTATGTAGCAGGAAGCCAGATTTATGCGGCTTATTCGCGGAAGAAGGGCAATGTTCCTACCGGCCTGCTCAGCGTTATGCTTGACAACCTTCCGGAGATATGCAACATCCTGAACGAAAGGCTCGAACGGTATCGCCTGGACGCAAAATAAGGAGCCGGCAATGCCATCCGCCCTCTCATCACAAGGTCCGGCGGAAATAAAGCATATCACGCAACACCTGTCCTTCCTCTACGATAAGATGATCATAATGCTGCGTAAAAAAGTCGGGCACCGTATGCGAATAGGTGAAACCGCAGCTCAGATAGAAACCGACAGTCTGCCGGCTGTCGCCCGTACCGACAAGCATCGTATGACACATTCCCTTATAACGTCCGAAAAGGTATTCCACCATCCGCTTCCCCATCCCCTTGCGCTGGCATTGCGGAGATACAGCCAGATTCTTCAATTCGCAAACACCTTCTCCCTCAAGCGTAACGACCGCCACGGCAAAAGCGTCGTGCGCCTGCTTATCCCGCATGACATACAGATCGCCCCGTTCCAGGTAACGGTCGATCATCGACTCTTGTTCGTCGGCAAGAAGCAGAAGAGAGAGATACCGTTTCTTATCCGAAGAAACAAGACAAATCTCAGGAGAATCGTTCAGAGCTGGAGAATCCCTCAAGATTCCGTTACGTAAGTTCCACTCTTCCGCAGTTATCCGCATGAAATGCTCTGTACGCACATCTCCCAAAGGAGAAACTTTGCCTGTTTCTGTATGATGATACGTAAGCCCGCACTTCTCCATTACCCGCTGCGATTGCCTGTTCCCGTCATAAAAGCCGCACCATACGGCCGACAAGCCCAAATCGGCAAAACATCTGCGCAACAGGCAACGCACGGCCTCCGGAATCATGCCTTTTCCCCAATAAGGAACGCCGATCCAGTAACCGATCTCAGCCTCATCAGCCTGCATATCTGCGCTGTGCATTCCATCTCCGCGCATGATGCCTGCACTTCCCACCGGCTCGCCCGTTTCTTTCAGCACCACCGCATACGTTTCCGGCTCCGAAAAAACGGTGCGGATAATCTCGCGGCTATGTTCAACCGACGCATGAGGCGGCCATCCAGCAACAGGACCGACGGCCGGATCTTTGGCATATTTATAGAGGGATTCCGCATCGGCTTCTTGCCAAGGACGGAGAATAAGACGAGAAGTTTCCAAACAATTGCCCATAACACTGCCTTTTCATTCTGAGATTTCCACCAGATTGCCTTCCGGCCCTTCAATGCAGCTTTCATAATAACCGTCGCCCGTAATGCGCGGACCGCTGACAACCGCATAACCGTCAGCACGAAGACACTCCGTCAGCTGATCGACTTTTTCTTTCCCTCCCACGCAAAAAGCAAGGTGGACAAGTCCTGTCCGCAAAGGATCTTTAGGCAGGTCCGCCATATCCGGGCGCGACATGATTTCCAGCCGCGCTCCACGGTCAAAAGAAAGGAAGTAAGTCTTCAGCCCTGTCCGCGGGTTAGGATACATCTCATTTGACACCGCCCCAAAATAACGGATAAAGAAATCCCGGGCAGTTTCCAGGTCATTCACATACATCGCCACATGATCAAGTTTCATAAATTCCCCTCTTTTATAAATTACACATTCAGGTACCGGACTGACCCAGCCAATCCGATTTATTGTCTGATTACAAAAGTAATAATAATCCGACAAAAAGCAACTGAAGAATAGAAATCAAGAATGAAATCTTCAAAGTTAAAAAAAGTCCGGTTAATAAGAATAATTCAAGGAACAATGGGAAAATTATGTATCTTTACAGCAGAATATCTTTCTTGGATAAGGCTACAGGAAGAAGACGGCATGTCCAATGGGGATTCAAAGCAGGTAAAAGATAAATAAAAAGAATCTGTTCATTCAATAATATGTATATCGCCGGCGTCATTCTATTTTTTGCAGCGGTAATCTTCATTAAATTAAAGATGCCGATGTGGAAAGGCAAGTATTCTGAAAGGCTTGTAAGAAACAAAATTCAGAAACTGCCTGAAGAATACGTCGTGTTCAATAATCTGCTGTTCGAAGACAATGAACATTCAACACAAATCGACCATATCGTAGTTTCGCCTTATGGTGTCTTTGTCATTGAGACAAAGGGATATAAAGGCTGGATTTCAGGTGGCGAGAACAGCGAATACTGGACACAAACCATTTATAAAAGCAAACACCAGTTTTACAATCCGATAAAGCAAAATGCCGGACATGTGAGATTTTTACGTCACCTGCTCAAAGGTTCGGCAAATATACTTTTTATTCCGATTGTCGTTTTCAATAACAGCGCGGCATTAAAAGTGCATGCCAATAACAGTATTGTTGTAAACAGACATAACCTTAAACGTGCGATCCGACAATACAAGACTCCGTTCTTGATCGGGAAACCATCGATTGGATAATACGGACAATCAACCAAAATCGCATAATTGGTGATAAGAACAAGCTAAAACAACATAAGCACAACGCAAAAGCACGACAATACAGAAGTTCAAGCCTCATAAGTCAGGGCATCTGTCCCCTATGCGGAGGACAGCTTGTTTTGCGGCAAGGCAAATACGGCTCTTTCTATGGGTGCTCAAATTTCCCCAAATGCAAGTTTACTTTAAACTCATAACGGTAATCCTTGCCTAATTCTTAGGCATATCAGAACATAAAATTAAGCGGAAAAGTCAGAGGGGATATTCAGACAAAAAGAAAAAGCTAAGTAATTGACTTATCAGTACTTAGCTTTTATTGTTATTCAGGGATATTCAGTAAATGCCTCCAAAAATAAGAAAAGACTAAAACAGAAAGCTAACCCCTCTCTTCTGCGAAGCATTAAACCGCTCAACCTCCAAAGAGAGAGATTTCTTTAGCTGACCAGCCATAAAGTCCAAAAACGGCTGATTCGTTTCTTCGTCCTGACATTGGTGCAGGGAAAGTATATATTCTTCTCTATTTTCCTTGAATATTTTAGTTGGAAAAAGATTGTAGCAGAACTGAATGTAATTCATCAGCAGGCGGGCGGTTCTTCCGTTGCCATCTACCCACGGATGAATGGCTACTAAGTTAAGATGGGCATTGAAGCTTAGTTCGTATTGTTCCCGGAATGTTCCCACAGCCTTTTGCTTTTCCTGCAATAAAGCGCAAAGTTCATCTACTTTGGCAGGGACTTTCTGATAACCCATATAAGAACGTCCACCAATGCCAGCTGTAACACCACACAAACGGAATTCGCCTTTGGAAGAATCAAAAGAGCCACCCATTACATTATAGGTACTGCCTGTAGTACGCATCAACACAGCATTCAATCTCTGTAAAAATACTGATGTGATGGGTTCTTTATGTTCGGCTTCTTCTTTGGCAAGCTCGTATGCTTTCTTTAAGTCCTCATTCATCAAGTGATATACCAATGGCTTTCCTTTGGCAGTCAGACCCTCATCGAAAAGCATTTGCGCCTCCACTTCGGTAAGTGTTGAACCCTCAATCGCTGTAGAATGGGTAATAAGAGAATAGAGGTAGTACTTCTCATAGTCCACCGCTTCACTGATACCAAGTTGCTGGAACTTCTGGTACAACAGTTCAATCTCATGCCAAACACCTTGTTCCATTGACTTTTATTTAATGGGATTTATTTCTTTTCAAAGGTACTGCATTTGTTTTGTGCATCCAAAGAAAACAACTACTTACTACAATATTTTTTTGCACGTGTGGAGAAAATATGGGAAAGTTTAGACAAAAAGAAAAAAAGCTAAGCGATTGACTTATCAATACTTAGCTTTTATCCTTGTACCCAGACCCGGTACAAGCCACAGAAATCATAGGAAAATAAAAGAATTTATTTTCCTTATTATCAGCTATTTGTGAATTTCTTATTTTCTCCATTTTTGCCATATTTTGCCCATTTTCTGTTATTTAGTACACTTTTAGTACACTTTGAAATTCCATTTTCTTTTGTACCTTTGCAATATCGGAAAACAAAAGAAAATCAATTATTTAGCGTAATCACCCGGTTACGGTATCTAAATCGGGATAAAACCTCTAAACAATGGCAAAGTTAGAAAATAAAACGAAAGAAAACCCTAAATTGGAGCAAAACAGGCTGTCGGACGGCAGAATTAGTTTGTATCTGGAGTATTATTTGGGTAGAGAGGAAAAGCCTGTATTGGATGAAAACGGTAATCAGGTGTATTATGAAAGCGGTAAGATGCGGGGAAAGCCGAAGTTCGCTATCAAGCATCACAGGCGAAAAGAGAACCTCAGCCTGTATCTGATAGAGAAGCCACGTACCCCTGCGGAACGCCAGCAGAACAAGGAAACACTGGAGCTTGCTGTAAAAATACGTGCCGAACGTGAACAGGAGTTTAAGGAAAGTATGTTGGGCTATCGCCTGAAAAAAGACCGGAACGTGAATTTCTTGGATTATTTTCAAGCCTATATCAATGACTATACCAAGAAAGACATTCGGATGGTGCAAATCGCCCTAAGCCGTTTCAAGGACTTTTTGAAGGAGCATTACCCGATGCACGAGTTCGGCATCAAGCCGGAACTTATCACGAAGGACATGATGGAACAGTTCGTAGCTTATCTGCAATCCCGGAGCGTGGGCGAAGGGGCTAAAAGCATCTTCCAGCGTTTCAAGAAGGTTATCCACTATGCGATTGACCACGATGTGATGCTGAAAGACCCCTGCAAAGGCGTTACCTGCAAGGCGGATAGCCAGATACTACGCAAGGACGTGCTTTCGCCGAAAGAAATCCAGCGGTTGATTGCGTGTGCCATTATGACAACGAGAACCCCAACGTAAGGCGTGCGTTTATCTTTTGCCTGTATTGTGGCTTGCGCTTCTGTGATGTGAAAGACCTTACCTATAAGAATATCGACTACGCCAACAAGCTGCTAAAATTTGAGCAGAACAAGACCAAAGGTCATTCCGCCAGTAGCGGTGTGGTTATTCCGCTCAATGACGGGCTTCTTTCGCTTGTGGGAGAACCGCCGGCAGACGGTAACAAAGACGCTCTCATCTTCAACCTGCCTTCGTATGAAAGTTGCTGCAAATCCGTCAAGCGTTGGGTGAAAAGAGCCGGGATAGATAAGCACATAAGCTGGCATTGCGCCCGTCACTCATTCGCCGTGAATATCCTCAACAATGGGGCGAACATCAAGACGGTTGCCAGCCTGCTCGGGCATAGCGGACTGAAACATACGGAGAAATACACCCGTGCGGTGGATAAATTGAAAGAGGAAGCGATAAACAGCCTGCCGGAATTAAAGTTTTAACCATAAAAGACTTACCTTTGCAATTATGGACTTTGAAGCATTAGTAAAACATATCAGCACGATACAAAGCACGTTGCAGGCGCAAGCCGCACACGCTGTAAACCTCGCTCTGACTGCCCGCAACTGGCTCATGGGCTGCTATATCGTGGAGTTTGAGCAAAACGGTGAAGACCGTGCCGCATACGGCGAGCAACTGTTGAAGAAACTGGAACAGCGGTTGAATGTCAAAGGACTGAACGAGCGCAGGTTTCGTGAGTTCCGGCGGTTGTACCTCGTTTATCCGCAACTGAAAGAGCCTATCGCACAATACATATTGGCAGGAAGCGAAATTCGGCACACACTGTCCGCCGAATTTGCAGACCCAATTCGGCGGTCGCCAACCGCCGAATCTTCTCAATACATTCAATCGGCTCAAAACAAATGGATTACCCCACCCGAAAAGTTATTTAGCCGCCTATCCTCTACCCATTTGAATGTAATTTCACCCATTGATAACCCTGTAAAACGTGCTTTCTACGAAATGGAAGCCATTCGGGGCTGCTGGTCAGTAAAGGAATTGGAGCGGCAAATCAATTCCCTCTATTACGAACGCAGCGGATTATCCCAAAATAAGGAAACCTTGTCTGCCTTGGTGCAGCGGCAAGCCATGCAATTACAGCCCAAAGACATTATTAACACGCCCGTTACGTTGGAGTTTTTGGGATTGAACGACCGTACTTTGGTAACGGAAAACGACTTGGAGCAATCCATTCTCGACAACCTGCAGCACTTTCTGTTGGAAATGGGGCATGGGTTCTGCTTCGAAGCACGCCAAAAGAGAATCCTGATAGACGGGGATTATTTCTTTGCCGACCTCGTGTTTTACCACCGCATTTTGAAATGCCATGTCATCGTGGAATTGAAGATAGACAAGTTCCGCCACGAATACGCTTCGCAACTGAACCTATATCTTAACTACTTCAAGGCGGAAGTGATGCAACCCGACGACAATCCGCCTGTCGGCATCCTGCTTTGCACCGAGAAGGGCGACACGTTGGTAAAATACGCCACTGCCGGATTAGACCCGAACATCTTCGTGCAAAAGTATATGATAGAACTTCCCACTGAAGAGGAAATTAAGAAGTTCATTTCAACTGCAAACTATTAGCAATAAAAAACACTACTGGCGAAAAGAAGGAAAGCCATTCTTTCTCTTTTCGCCAGCACGTTTATTACTGCCAACAAGAATAGGTTTAGGTTAGTTTGGATGTATATACAAAAGACAGAACTAAACCGTAAATGCAGACGATAATTATAGCAAGTCACTTATGATACATTCTGTTCTTCCAAGACTATATTAGCATCATTATCGCATTTTTCAGGCTTAATCCGCTCTATACGACGAATATGTTTTGCCCTATTAGCTATAATTAACGGTACACGCTCGACAACAACAACCGATGTGTCAAGCCCCAACGCACTCGGTTCTCCAATGCCTATCTTTCTAATTAAGGCATAAAGGCTCATCAGCAAATTTTGTCGGCGGTTACGGGAATCTTCAGGATAATATATCCGGTGGATAATAATAAAGCGAAAATCACCCGGTATGCCATTCTTATGCAATGAAGGATAAGAGCTTGTTAGTTCTACTTCACCATCCGCAACAAGGTCATCAACTACTTGTCGTAAATAAAGGCTCACGCGCGGTTCTATACGAAAACCTATACGCATGGTTATACTAAACAATGTCCCTTTTATTAATGTGGAACAATTATATTCAAGTGTGTCTGGTGTATCCACAAATTCAAGGTTAATAAGCCAATAATGATCTGCCCGTTTAGGTTGCTTATTGATTATGGAATACAACAATTTATCGTCCACACAACCTTCTTTGTCTGCATGATTCACATAGACAAGATTAGAAGCATATTTGGATATGCTTTCGTCCGCCTTAATATCAGAAATAATGTTGTAGTATTCACTTAACCGTTTGGAAGACATATGTTTTCGACGAATTTTGTTGGCACTTACCCATACAAACATGATAAAACATAATAATCCACCTATTAACAGCGTAAACCAACCTCCGACCATAAATTTGGACAGGTTTGCAGCAAGGAAAATACCTTCAATAACACAATATCCGCCGACAAACAGTATTGATAGAATGCGTGGAATGTTATGCATATGCAAATAGAATCCCAACAACAATGTTGTCATCAACATTGTAATAGTTATGGCAAGTCCATAAGCGGCTTCCATGTGGGTGGAATCTCGAAACAACAATATAGTAAATATTACTCCAATATACATTACAAGGTTTACCATTGGAATAAATGACTGACCTTTTACGTTGGTAGGGTGCTTAATACGCATACGAGGCCAGAAATTCAAGTTCATAGCTTCACTCAATATGGAAAATGAACCGCTTATTAGAGCTTGGCTCGCAACAATAGCTGCCCCGGTAGCCATTGCAATGGAAAACAACAGTATTTCTTGTGGCATGATTGAATAAAATGGGTTCACTGTACCTTCTGCACTTTCCGGATGATGCAATACCCACGCTCCTTGCCCCAAATAATTTAGAATAAGCATCACCTTTACAAATATCCAACTGACCGTAATATTTCGTCTGCCACAGTGCCCTAAATCAGAATATAAGGCTTCTGCACCAGTGGTACACAAGAAAACGGCACCCAATATCAGAAACCAGTGGGGGGATTCCACTAATAACCGTATGGCATAGTAAGGATTGAATGCCTTGAATACTTGAGGATAGGAAGTCAGACTGATAGCTCCGGCGATTCCAAGAAGCAGGAACCAAAGTAGCATAAATATGCCAAATGACCGTCCTATATTTTCTGTACCAAAACGCTGAACGAAAAATATAATGGTAATAATGGTCAGTGTAATAGGAATCACAGGCAGATGCGGACTGATACTTTCAAGTCCTTCTATGGCAGTTGTGACCGTAATGGCTGGAGTGATAATACCATCAGCAAGCAAAGTGCTCGCACCGATAATGGCAATGATGTAAATCCATCTTCTTCTGTGGCGGCGTAAAAGGGCATAAAGCGCAAGTATGCCACCCTCCCCGTTATTGTCGGCACGGAGAGCCACCAGCACATATTTCACCGTAGTCTGAAGAGTAAGCGTCCATATGATACAAGACAATGCGCCTAAAACATAATTTTCATCAAGAGCTTCTCCAGTATGAATGATGGCTTTCATAACATAGAGTGGCGATGTTCCAATGTCACCAAAAACAATACCCAATGTGATGAGTAACCCGGCAAATCCAAGTTTATGTTGAATATTGCCTTCTTTTGATAAGTTTGCCATAAAAAGTAGTTTTTTGTTCTACATATATTTGTTTTCCTTTTAAGCGGCGCAAATATAAAATAAAATCTTAACAATAAGATTTCACTTTTCTTTTTTCGTGAAAATATCATATAAACCTTGACGATGGTCAAGGCTTGTCTAAAAAAATAGTCTATTTGAATTACGTATAACTATTAAACTCAAAAGCCGAAGTTATGGGACTTATCCTTCACCTCGGCTTTTTGCTATTTACTGATTTCCTAACCTATCAGCTTCCTTTTTCAACTGCTCAGCCTGCTCATTAAGCAGCTTTGCCCGTTCCAAGGCTTCCGCCTGCCTGCGGCAACGTTCCTCAAAATCTAGTACCGAATCCGTCAGGTTGCGGATAAAACGCTCGTCCCGCTGCCACTTGAACTTATTCTCCAGTCTTTCAAGGGTATTGCCGTCCGCTTGTCCCTGCATCAGCAGATAACGGTATTTCATGTCGTTGTCCTGCAACTGCCCCATCCGTTCAGCCAGACGGACATTCAGGAACAGGGACGTGGCACAGACAATCAGACCTGCCGAAAAGAGGAATAGCTTCGGGCGTACCAAAGAAGTTACTTTGTTGTAAATCCGCCGATGAAACGGTACGGGTTTGGCTTCTTCTTTTTCTGCCATGCGCTCATCATGGTACCGCTTCATTGTTTCCAGCATTTCCTTGAGACAGCCGAAAGTGGCTACTACATAATTCTTGACCTCCCCGAAAGATTGCCGTTGTTCCTGTCCTGATTTCCGCAGTTCGGCAAGCCGGGTCAGGATGTTTTGCAACTCTTTTTCGGGAACAACT
>NZ_JAUDEN010000013.1:0-106618 GCF_030373775.1 Bacteroides gallinaceum
TTTTTAACCTTTATGCCGACCACGAAGCAAATTACCCGCTACCGGATAGCCTGCTACTGGGTGATGTAAGCACGGCATATAATTCGTTTTATATATCGTATAAACAATATAGGCAACTACTCACCTCAGATTTGTATGCCACGATGCGCATAAGCCTACAACAGCAAATCGAAATAGACAAAGAAATTGAAGACAATTTGCACAAGGAGATTGCTTTAAAAAAACAGGTGTTGGAAGCAATGGGCAAGCGTTTGGAAAAAGACAGCATCTTGTATGCAGCCAAAGGCATCAGCCAACAAGAGTATTTGGAAAAAGAATCCAACTACTTTTCTTTGCAAGAAACATTGCTAGCATTGGAAAGCAACTGTTTAATAAAACAATCTGAAATCAGACAAAGTCAAATAGAAATACAACGCACATTACTGGAAGAACAAGAAAACAAAGAAAAAGCCTTTGCCGAACTGGTAGCCCAACAAAATGTACTGTCCAACGCTATCAGCGTATGGAAAGAAAAATATATGGAAATAGCCCCGATTACAGGTGAGGTGGAGTACCTGGATTTCTGGAAAGACAACAGCTTCGTACAAGCCGGACAAGAACTGTTTACCGTCATACCAACCCGAAACGATATAGTAGGAGAAGTCATGATCGCTTCATATGGGGCAGGAAAAGTAAAAGAAGGACAAACTGCCAATGTAAAAATAAACAATTATCCTTACGAAGAATACGGAATGCTGAAAGGCAAGGTGCATTCTATCTCGCGTTTGACTAACAAGATGGAAACCAACAATAACATAATCGATGTATATTTGGTGGAAATCGTATTCCCTGATGGATTGGTCAGCAATTTTGGCAAGACACTTCCATTGGATTTTGAAAGCAAAGGTACAGTAGAAATCATAACAAAACGAAAAAGATTAATAGAACGTTTATTCGATAATCTTCGGTCAATAGGAGAAAAGTAAATATGAGATGGAAAAGGTTTCCAGTAGAATATCAGATGGACTCGCAAGACTGCGGACCAGCATCGTTGAAAATTATAGCCAAGTATTTCGGACGTTATTACTCCCTACAATACTTGCGGGACCGCTGCGGAATTACAAAAGAAGGTGTCTCTTTGCTAGATATTAGCACTGGAGCTGAAAGCATCGGACTACGCACTCTTGCCATTAAATGTACATTAAACGACGTTGTATCGAAAGTGCCACTACCTGCCATTGTGTTTTGGAATGAGAACCATTTTGTGGTAGTGTATAATGCAGATAAGAAATATATTTGGATATCCGACCCAGCCAAAGGACGTGTAAAATACACCCACGAAGAATTTCGCAAAGGATGGTATCCCAAGGGAGAAGAAAACGGTGTATTGCTTGCCGTAGAGCCGACTGTGGACTTCCAAAAAAGCGAAGCTGAAAAGACGCAACGCAAATCTACCTTTAGCGGCATACTGAGATACTTTTTCCCATATAAAAAACAGTTCGGCCTGGTCTTAGGTATCATGTTAGTGGTTACTTTATTGCAAGCAGTCCTTCCTTTCATATCGAAGGCTGTCATCGATGTAGGAATTAAAACCTCGGACGTGAACTTCATTCACATGGTGTTATTCGGCAACATTTGCATACTGGCAAGTGTCATGGCATTCAATGTACTACGCGACTGGGTGCTTCTACATATTACTTCGCGAGTGAACATTGCTTTGATATCTGATTATTTGATTAAGTTGATGAAATTGCCGGTAACATTCTTTGAAAATAAACTGCTGGGCGATATCCTGCAACGCGCACAAGATCATGAACGTATTCGCAGTTTTATCATGAATAATTCGCTGGCTTTAATATTTTCTTCACTAACGTTTGTTATCTTTGCAATCATATTGTTGGTTTACAATACAAATATCTTCTACATCTTTTTAGCAGGATCTGTATGTTACATCGTTTGGGTGTTACTATTCTTATCTATCCGCAAAAAATTAGATTGGGAATATTTTGAATTGCTCTCCAAAAACCAAAGTTATTGGGTAGAAACAGTATCCGCCATTCAAGACATCAAGATATTCAATTATGAAAAATACCGTCGTTGGAAATGGGAAGAGATACAAGCAAGATTGTATCATGTAAATAAGAAGGTACTGACCGTGACCAACGCACAAAATCTTGGTGCACAATTCATTGAAGGAATGAAAAATATGGCCATTGTGTTTTATTGCGCCGTAGCTGTCATTAATGGAGAAATCACATTTGGCGTCATGATATCCACACAATTCATTTTAGGTATGTTGAACGGCCCATTGATACAATTCATTAATTTCGTAGTTTCAGCCCAATATGCCAAGATCAGTTTTTTGCGCATTAACGAAATACGCGAATTGGAAGATGAAGAAGAATTACTCTCCATCGGCTCAACAACCGTCATGCCGGAGAAAAAAGACATCACGCTGGAGAATGTTTTCTTCCAATATACTCCGAATGGCTTTATGGTCCTGCGAAATGTCTTCTTACGCATCCCAGAAAAAAAAGTAACAGCTATTGTGGGAGGTAGCGGAAGCGGAAAATCAACATTGCTGAAATTATTGGTTCGACTTTATAAACCCACTCACGGAGAGATAAAAATGGGGGGGTATGAATGTTACAGCCATCAACTTGCGGCAATGGAGAGATTTGTGCGGGGTAGTGATGCAGGATGGAAAAATTTTTAGCGATACGATTTTGAACAATATAGTGTTGGATGATGACCACATTGACTATGAGCGCTTGCGTGAAGTATGCCGTACGGCACAATTGGAAGAAGAAATCAACAACATGCCTAAAGGATTTGAAACTATGATAGGAGAAACAGGGCGTGGATTAAGCGGTGGACAAAAACAGCGATTACTAATAGCACGTGCACTTTACCAAGACCCAGAGTTCTTATTTTTAGACGAAGCGACCAATTCATTAGACGTGATGAATGAACGGAAAATCGTAGAAGCTTTAAACAATGCTTTCAAGCAACGAACCGTGGTAGTGATTGCACATCGGTTAAGTACAATACAACATGCAGATCAAATCGTTGTCCTAAACCAAGGATATATTGCGGAAATAGGAAATCATCAGACTTTAATGGAGAAAAAAGAATTATACTATCAACTGGTGGCCACACAAGCTACAGTTAATCCTTGTATACCGTCCTCAACCATATAGAACATACTGTGCAGATTTTAAGGCTTATTTTAGCATCCAAACATTATAGTCCGATAGAACTGGACTAAATTTCATGTTATCACCTTCCATTCAACCTTCTGTAGCTATCTATTTGAGCTATTTTCTTGCTTTCTGCCACCATAGCCCTCTACTAGCCTATAAAGCGAGAAAATAGCTCAAAATATCCCTCAAGCAGAAAAGAATAAATCTTAAGACAGACTGACAACGCATATTTTCACAATCATTTTATTATAATTAACATGGAAATATCCCATTATTCACTTTTTTGATTTATCTTTATAATATAAATATCTACAACACCTTATGAAAGGCGGTGCATTATATCTGTTTTTTTTGTGCCTGTTATTTCCAAGCCAGTTAACAGCGCAAGAATTATCTACCTTAAGATTGAATGAGGTATTGCACGTGTATGTTTTACAATCGCCTGTTGCACAAATAGAACAAAAAGAACATCAGAATGATCTGCTTCAATATGAAAATTATCGGAAAGGTCTCCTGCCTTCCGTTTCTTTTTCCTTCAACCCAGTAGCTTTCAATCGTTCATTGCGCCTGCTTCAAAGTCCGGAGGACGGCAGTTATTCATCGGTAGAAGATTATGCCAACAGCAGCTCGGCAGGCATCACAATCAGCCAACGTATCGGGTTTACAGGGGGAAGCCTCCAAATCGGTACAAATTTAAGCTACCTAAATGAATTTTCCGACAAGCGGCATAGCTTCACAACTTCTCCTTTCTTTGTTAGCTATTCCCAGCAACTATGGGGAGGCCGCAAATTGTTCCTTTTCGATAAAAAAATACAAGAAGCGGAACATAGCATCTCCATAAAGAAATATTGCTCCAAGATTTCTAAAATCCAAGAGGAAGCATTGGAGTTATTTTTCATAGCTTTATCTCATCAGCTGGAAAGTGAACTGACATTGCTCAACAGTGCTGCAAACGACACCTTGCTTTCTATTGCCAAGACTAAATTAACCCATGGACATATCACTGAATACGACTATCGGCAAGTGGAACTGCAAACGATTGAATTGCAACTTAACTACAGACTGGCACGGAAACAGTATGAAGAATCTTTCCGGGCTCTTTGCACATATTTAGGACTTGAAAGAAACAACGGTAGACTAATTTTGCCTGACTTCGACCTACCTTCTTTGATCGAACGTCAAGAGGTGGAATATTACGTGAAGCAGAATAATCCCACGTTGACAGAACAAGAAGTGAACAGACTGGAGGCAGAAAAAGATTTTTTCAATGCCAAAATGGAAACGCGCTTCAATGGTAATCTCAGCCTGAATTATGGCATCAACCAATATGCCGAGAATTTTACAGACGCTTACCGCCATGCCAACAAGTTGCAAACGGTTACTCTCAGTTTCCAAATTCCTATCTGGCAATGGGGCATCAACCGAAATAAACGGAAGATAGCCCGCAACACCTATCAGGCACGTAACCTTGAGATAGAAAACATAATTCGCAAGTTCCGCGATGAGATAAAAGAATGCACCGACAACTATAATCATTCTGTCGGTTTATGGCAATTGTCCGAACGCGCCTATAAATTGTCACGCGAACAGTACCAGTTAGCCATCAAAAGTTTTGCACTGGGTCACGTATCTGTGTACGAATTGACCGACGCATTGCAAAAACAACACGAAACGATGCTGCAATTCTATTCAGCCATGCGAGACACCTATGCAGCTTATTATAGGTTGCGGGGAATGGCACTGTATGATTTTAAAGAGAAAAAAAACTTAGAAGAAATCTATCTATGAAACCATATTGCATCAATAAAGAGATTCTTGCGAAGATGAGCTATTATGTAGCGCTCAACGCATGTACTGTGGGGTTAAGTGGACTCTACAATGGCAAAGCCGGCATGTCTTTGACATTGTTCGAGGCTTCCCGCGTGCTTGCAGACGAATATCTGGAAGAACAAGCCAGCCAACTGTTGCAAGAAGCTTTATTGGTCAGAACTCAAGATATTAGCTTCGAGAACGGGTTGTCGGGCATTGGGTATACCGTACTGTATCTATTAGAAAACGGTTTTATAGAGACCGAGTTTGAAGATGTGTTTGGCAAGCAAGCTTTGACTATTTGCCAGCAGATAGGCAGGCAACAAAAACAATGCGAAGAAACTGGCAAACGCAGTCTTTACCCCGCCATTTATTTCCTGCACCATTATTCTAAATGGACAAACAAACCGGAAATCCGGGAATTGGAAGACAAGCTGTTCAGACGCATGTCGGAAGAACTGCTGCAGCAAGCATCACGGACAAACGCTTCTGCCGAAGAAATGGCACATTGGTTAGTTCTTTTCAAACAATACCTTTCCTTGTCGCTTTATTGCCGCAAGTTGTCACTCCAACCGGGTGAGTGGATGTCGCTATACGCATATGCACATGCCTGTGAATCTCAAGAACACATGTATTATATTGACTATGCCATTAGAAAGGTTGCCGAACAAGCATTCATCGATGATTTGCAAGTACAAGCTCGGTCGCATTTGGAGATTTCTGTATCCAAATTCGAATGGCAGAATTCTACTCTTGCCGCACAAGTAGATTTTTTGTTCCGACCGCTGCACGAACTGCCTTATCGGCAAAAAGCAGAAGAAATGCAGATGTGTTTCAGCGATGCAGATGCAGAATATTGGGAAGATTATCTGACAACTCATATACCAGCCTCTACCTTCTATGCCGGCTACCAACACGGAGTATCCCGTCTGATATTGTGGGCTGTGAACGATGCTACCGGAAGAAAAAGAAACGATGTATTACGACCTTTGTAACGATGGATTATGAAACAGATAAATCTATACTTGCTGGATATAAACAGTACGGAAGATACAACGGGAGTAAGCCGTTATTTACACGTACTGCAAGAAGGGCTACGCCACTATGCTTCCGTCCGCGTTTGCCGCATCGTGTTCCAATTCAGTCCGCGCGTAACGTTCGTTTCGATAAAAGAACTGCCGGAAGGCAAAAGACAGGTCATAATACCACTCCCGCAACATCCGGACGGTACAATGAACGAACCTTTCTGGATGGAACAGTACAACAAACTGGCATTCGGTCTTATAAAACAAGTATTTGTTGACGATGGCTGGCATATTTTGCACTTACATACGCTGAATTTGATTGACTTTGCCCTATTGGTAAAAAACCAGGTTCCAAATTGCCGCATTGTAACTCACCTGCACTGCATTCCTTGGAAAGGATTGTATAATAGAGACACACAACGCTTCAACCGACTCTACAAACAATTCTGCATTGACGGAATGCAACAACAAAAGGCAAGCATGGCAATGTCCTGCCATAACGAACTGAAAGCCTATGAGGAAGCAGACCATATCGTTTGCGTCACCGAAAACGGACATCGTTTCATAACGTCTCTGCTGGGTGAGAATGTAAACGTTTCTGTAATATACAATGGAATGCCCGATTTGAATCTGAATGATAACGCTTGCAGACGCAATGACAATCAGCGAGTACCTTTCCGCCTATTGTATGTAGGCTCTATATCTCCTTCCAAAGGCCTTGTATACATTTTACAGGCATTAAGAATGCTTCAGACAGAAGGCTACTGCTTGTCTCTGACTGTAGCAGGAAGAGGACAAAGCAATTACTTAGAAACATTACGAAAGGAATATGCAGATGTAGAAGCTGATTTTGTAGGAAGAATTTCCTTGGCAGAATTGAAAGAATACTACCAGACATGCGACGTGGGAGTCATAGCTTCCTTGCAGGAACAGTGCAGCTATGTAGCTATTGAGATGGCCATGTTCGCCCTGCCAATAGTTACTACAGGAATTGACGGCTTGGACGAAATGTTTGCCGATGAAGTAAATGCATTGAAAGTGCCGGTTAATTTTTCAGAAACAGAGGGACTAGCGGTAGATGTTATCCGGCTAAAAGAGCAAATCAAGCGATTAATCAATAATCCTTTATTACGGATGAAATTGGAACAAAATGCCCGCAAACTTTACGAGGAAAAGTTTTGTCTGAATACAATGGTAAAAAAGACTTTGGGGATTTATCAAAAGGTTACAATGAAGTAATATATGCCTAACATTTAAAAACGGAATTTTTATGAAAAAGATTACGAGAAAAAGTTTGGATGAGTTGGCTAAAATAATGCCGATCATCAATGAAACAGAGCAACGTACATACATAGGAGGGACAATGCCCCCAAGCGGACTGTATGGTTCTCAAACTTACACCTATCAAGAATATTTAGCTATGATGGCCAGCGGCTTATGGAATGGTGGATATGTTGAAGGCTTAGGAGTAATAGGGCCTGATGGAGGAAAAATAAGCGATGGAGGATATAATGTGAATGAAACTGTATCATATTTAACTTCTCATGCGCAATCAACCTCAACCCAGCAATGCGCAAAAGCTATACGACAGGCACTGGAAGCTGGTGGATTATTAACAAATGGTCATCCAATAGATGCGTGTGATTATGATACATGGCTACAAGAACGAGGCTTTTATACCGTGAGTTCTTCTATAACATCCGGGGTATATGTTCCTCAGGCTGGAGACATCGTAGTTTTTGAAGCAATAGAAGGACATCAACACGGGCATGTCGCTATGTATAATGGACAATATTGGATTTCGGATTTTGTACAACGAGACATGTATGGAGGACCTGCTTACCGTGAAAATCCAAATACGGAATATACGATATTAAGACGTTAAAAATGAGTTTAGATTGAATTAAATAAAAGATTAATTATCAGAATTTTTAATCCAATATTATAGAGTTTCCATAGCAGAATGCTTCTTTTATGTTATATAAGCTAACTATAAGAAGTTATAAAAAATCATTTGTCCAACTTAAAAACACCAATTATGAAAACGAAGTTCTTACTCTTGTTTTTGATTCTATTCCTCGCATCTGCTTCGCAAGGACAAACGGTACAAACAAGAAGTACAGTTGAAAGTCCGGAGGAAGCTTCAGCACCCGTAAGGATGCTGTACGATTTCTATAGGAAATATATGGAATACATGGCGGTCATGCCCCATTCGCAGGCTTTCGAGGATTCCCTGAAACGGGCCTGTCTTACCCCAAAAGCAATGGAGCAGGCAAGGAAGATGTCGCAGGAAAGCGGAGCAGATGCCCTTATCTGCGCACAAGATGCAAGCATGGACGGCATAGAGAGTATAAGAGTAGTCCATATACGAGGAAACAATTATGCGGTAATTTATCAAGACAAGTATGCCAAACGGGTTATACAGATACCTTTGACGGTGGAGCAGGTCGATGGACACTACATGATTAGCAACGTAGGGAAGGCTACCCGTACGGCATACTTTAAAGAAACTAATACCCATCTGCAATAAACCACAGTTGCAGATTTGTAAGATATTAATCGACTATTTTAGTAATGGCTAATCAAAATTTGAGCACAATGAAAACTTATGCAATTACCATCATTTTTGCTTTTTGCGCTTCTTTATTGGCGGCTCAAAACAGTTATTCTCCGAAGGCCCTTGCCAAAAACAACAGGACGGAACGCATGAGCATGCATTCGGATTCTTTGGAAACGGCTCTTAAACTTTTGGACGAAGCAATTGCCATAGACCCGTCGCTGGTAAACGCTTACGGCAACAAAGCCGACATCCTGGAGTCTTTGAAGTGTTCGGAAGAAGCCTTGCAGACCATTCTTGACGCAGAACAATATGTGGACAAACGTAATCCGTATTACTACTTAGGGAAAGATAACATATTGCTGAAGAACGGAAGAAACGGTGAAGCATCCGAAGCATATACCTAGTCGCTCCAGCTGTTCGAAGACATGCTGAAAAGCAAACCGACTTTGGAATCATTCATCAACTACGTTACTAACAAATATTTCGTGAACGGCATCGAACTGTCCTTGGCAGAAATAGAGAAACTGATGCCTACCACATTCTCTACCATGGAGAAAAAACAGGTGACAGATTTCTTTGAGCACATGGGCACTCCGGCACGGATAAAAGAAGCGTTACTTGCAAAAAGCAGATGAAAAAATGAAAATTTAGTTGTTTCATAAAATCTGAATGATTTCTTAGACAAGTATGGCAGCGATGGAATTACAATCACAATTAAATAACCCATAAACAATCACATCTATGAGACCTTTGTTATTATTCTTTGCAGCATTTGCTTTGTCGCTTTCAGCGAAAGCGCAGCAGAGTGCGTATGTTATGGTAGACACTGTACGACTGAATGCCGCCTACGAAGCCCTGATGAAGAAGGAGGATGCGGACAGCCAGCGCGAGTACTTCGATGCCTTTCCTAAGACTTGGATGCAATATATCGCAACTTTTCAATACACCCGCAACAATGTCCCGCCAACTTTGTATTCCACATCGCACAAATTCGTGAATGCTTTCAGCAACAAGCTAACGGCCATATCAGCAGATGAGTATTGCAAAAGAGCAATAGACTTGTGCATAGGAGCAGAGATTGACGCAGACGCTCCCAATTATTTAAAAAGCATGGTTAGACAGTTATTGAACCAAACTGACACACGAAAAGCCATTTTCAACTACTTGTCCAGCTTACGCATCGGACATAGATTCCAATTCTGGTTTTTCTATTGGTCCAACATCACTCGCTCAAAAGACCTGGAAAAACAATTCGCCGATTTTTACGACTCCGTAAAAAACGACTATTCCGAAGAAGCAAACATCATGTTTGATGCTTACAAATACGCATACAACAATGTGAATTTTATGAGTACCGGGTATTTGGATGGCGAATAGGCACAGGTCATTTTTAATGCTCTACTCATGACGCAGCTGTTGCTATGAGAACATATTTTGTTGTTGAACAAGGAATAACTGAATAGTGCAATGAATCACGTGGTAAGAATTTTTTTAGCAGTCATCATTTGCCTGCTGGGAGCAAATCCGAAGGCAAATGCTCAGAATCCGTTTCTGACCCAGGTAGATTATATCTGGCAATTCGATGTGTCACCGGACGGGAAGTATCTTGCTTACAAGCAATGGAACAAGGACAAAGTGTCCAAGATCGTAGTAAAGAACCTTTCTTCGCAAAAGGAATTTGTGGTAGACTCGACGGAAATGTCCGGCAATGCGCCAACGGAGGCATCGTATGGTTTGACATTCCTCCCGAACGGGCAACTGCTGTTCGAGAAGCAAGGAAACCTCTTAGCCTATTCACCCTCGACACAAACTTGCAGTGAGATGGTGCGACAGGCAACCATCTCCCCAGCTCCCCTCTTGCATATGAGCGCCACCTGGCAAACAGTATACCTCGCAGGCATGCACACGCTTGCTTGCATGGATTTGGGCAAGGGCAGCAAAAAGCAGATTGAGACGGGCAAACAGGACGGGAACATCATTTCATTGTCTGCAACTCCCGGAGGAAACGCAATTTACAGCACCACGTATACGGAAGCAGGCAAGACGCAGGCACGGATATGGCAATGGAACGCCTCGCTTGCAAAGCCTGCGGACGTGACGGCACGCTTTGAGAAACTGGTCGCTGCCCCCTACCTGATAGAGGCTGCTTCGCAAGAAGGAACATTCATCGTGGCGGGCCGCGAAGGCGTATTCCGGGTAAATACGGAAACGGAAGAAACCACCCGGCTGATGGACAACTTGAGCGAGAATCCGGTGAGCAAAATCCATTTCGATGAACAGTCGCATGTATTGTATTACCTATTGTTGCGCGACAGCGGGCAAATACACCAATGCGAGGTACATAACTAGCCATAGTCTGTTTTTTATGATAATGGGAATTTAGCGGGACGAAGCCATGCAGCTACAAGCTGCAGACTATCCGGCAATAACCAGGACAGTGAAACCGCCCCAACTATGTTTAACCGCAGCGTGCCGCGTAGCTAGAGTTTCCGACGCAAAATTCAGCACCCGTAAGGGTGCTGTACGATTTCTATAGGAAATACATGGAATACATAGCGGTCATGCCCCATTCGCAGGCTTTCGAGGATTCCCTGAAACGGGCCTGTCTTACCCCAAAAGCAATGGAGCAGGCAAAGAAGATGTCGCAGGAAAGCGGAACAGATGCCCTTATCTGCGCGCAAGATGCAAGCATGGACGGCATCGAACTGTCCTTGGCAGAAATAGAGAAACTGATGCCTGCCACATTCTCCGCCATGGAGAAAAAGCAGGTGACGGATTTTTTTGAGCACATGGGCACTCCGGCACGGATAAAAGAAGCGTTGCTTGCAAAAGGCAAATGAAAAATGACAATTTAGCTGTTTCATAAAAACTGAATGATTTCTTGGATAAATATGTAGAGCGATGGAACTACAATCACAATTAAATAACCTCATAGGCTGGAGGCCGGATATTCTAATAGAAAATAAAAAGTAAGCAGATAATGGGCGGGTAATGAGGAGAAAAATGTATATTTGCAACCTATTATCATTATACTGCTTGATTATGTCTTGTATTTTACATATAGAAACTTCTACGGAAGTCTGTTCGGTGGCCGTCAGCCAGGATGGAGCTTCCATTTTCTCGAAAGAAGATTTTAAGGGACCTTCCCATGCCACGGAACTCGGGACATTTGTTGATGAAGCTTTGTCATTTGCCGACAGCCATGCCATTCCGGTAGATGCTGTGGCGGTCAGCTGCGGTCCGGGATCTTATACCGGGCTGCGTATCGGCGTTTCTATGGCAAAAGGCATCTGCTATGCATTGGGCATTCCTTTGATAGGCCTTCCTACACTGGAGGTGATGTGTGTCCCTGTACTGCTTTTCCGTGATTTGCCGGAAGACGCGCTTCTTTGTCCGATGATTGACGCCCGCCGTATGGAAGTATATGCTGCCGTTTACGACCGCGCCTTGCGTGTGAAGCGTGAAATCTCTGCGGATATTGTCGATGAGAACGCTTATGAAGAATTCTTGGCTGAGCGTCCGGTGTATTTCTTCGGAAACGGCGCTGCCAAGTGCAAGGATAAGATTAAGCATCCCAACGCCCATTTCCTGGACGACGTTCATCCGTTGGCAAAATGGATGTTTCCGTTGGCAGAGAAGGCTGTAGCGAACAATGATTTTAAGGATGTGGCTTATTTTGAACCTTTCTATCTGAAAGAGTTTGTTGCGTCCAAACCTAAAAAGCTGCTGTAGCAGTTTATTTGTTTTTAGAACAACTTATTGATATGGAATATAATACCCAACAACGAAAATTGCCTCTTCCTGAATACGGAAGAAGCGTGCAGAATATGGTTGACCATGCACTGACCATTGAAGACCGTGCGGAGCGCCAGCGCTGCGCCAATACCATTGTGAACATCATGGGAGGAATGTTTCCTCAATTGCGCGACATGGAAGACTATCGCCACAAGCTGTGGGACCATCTGGCAATCATGTCTGATTTCAAACTGGATATAGATTATCCGGTGGAGGTGGTGAAGAAAGAAAGTCTGGAAGTGAAGCCGGAACAGATTCCTTATTCGCCGAATAAGATTAACTACCGTCATTATGGCCGTTTGATACAGGATCTGATTAAGATTGCGGTTGCCTATCCGGAGGGCGAAGAGAAAGATGTTCTTGTCCGTTACATCGCCAACCACATGAAAAAGGATTATATCAACTGGAATAAGGACGGAGTAGAAGATCAGAAGATTCTGGATGATCTTTGCGAACTGTCCGGAGGGAAAATAAAGCTTTCCGCTGCCGATTATCATTTGGTTGAACAGCGTATGCTGATTCCTCGGCGCCGTCAGGGGCAGCAGAACAATAATCAGAAACGTAAATATTAAAATGCTATGGCTTCGTTTGTCATCGAAGGCGGATATAAACTGAATGGGGAAATCACTCCGCAAGGGGCGAAAAATGAAGTGCTGCAAGTGCTTTGCGCAACCTTGCTGACCGATGAGGAAGTGACGGTCAGCAATATCCCGAACATTCTGGATGTGAACAACCTGATTCAGTTGCTCCGCGATATGGGAGTGCAGGTGTCGAAGACTGGAAGCGACACTTACACGTTCAAGGCGGATAACATCAATCTGGCTTATCTGGAAACCGAAGAGTTTCTTTCGCGGTGTTCCAAGTTAAGAGGTTCTGTCATGCTTGTCGGTCCGTTGGTAGCCCGCTTCGGGAAGGCGATGATATCCAAGCCCGGAGGGGATAAGATCGGACGCCGCCGGCTGGATACGCACTTTCTCGGAATCCAGAAACTGGGGGCGAAATTCGATTATGACGCATCGGAAGGCTTGTTCCGCATTTCGGCTGATAAACTGAAGGGCACTTCTATGTTGCTTGACGAGGCTTCCATTACCGGAACGGCCAATATCATCATGGCTGCTGTTCTGGCAGAAGGAACGACTGTCATTTATAATGCGGCGTGTGAACCGTATATACAGCAGTTGTGCAAGATGCTGAACCGTATGGGAGCGCGAATTTCGGGCATTGCGTCTAACCTTCTGACAATCGAAGGGGTAAGCAGCCTGAAAGGATGCACGCACCGTGCGCTTCCGGATATGATTGAGGTGGGCAGCTTTATCGGTATGGCAGCAATGACAGGGAGTGAGATTACAATCAAGGATGTTTCTTATGAGAATCTGGGAATCATTCCCGACAGTTTCCGCCGGCTGGGCATCCGGGTGGAGCAGCGCAATGATGATATTTTTGTGCCGGCGCAGGAACATTATCAGATCGAAACCTTTCTCGACGGTTCTATCATGACGATAGCCGACGCGCCCTGGCCGGGTCTGACTCCGGATTTGCTCAGTGTGATGCTGGTTGTTGCTACTCAGGCAAAAGGAAGCGTGCTGATCCATCAGAAGATGTTTGAAAGCCGCCTGTTCTTTGTGGACAAGCTGATTGACATGGGAGCTCAGATTATATTGTGTGATCCGCACCGGGCGGTGGTGATCGGGCATGACCGGGGCTTTTGTCTGCGTGGCGGAAACATGACTTCGCCGGATATCCGTGCAGGAATCGCGCTGCTGATAGCGGCCTTGGGAGCTGAAGGCATCAGCCGCATTCATAATATTGAACAGATTGACCGTGGTTATCAGAATATAGAGCAGCGCCTGACTGCTTTGGGTGCCCGGATTACACGAATCGAATGACAGCATATGATCAGAAAAGAAGAAGTATATAAGATAGGTGTCATAAACAAGCCGCATGGGGTGAGGGGAGAAGTATCGTTTACTTTCTCTGATGACATTTTTGACCGTGCGGACTGCGATTATCTGGTGCTTCTGCTCGACGGAATATTTGTCCCTTTCTTTATCGAAGAGTATCGTTTCAAGAGCAGCAATGTGGCTTTGGTGAAATTTGAGGGGGTGGATACTGCCGAAAAAGCGCGCATGTTTACAAATGTCGAGGTCTATTTCCCGATCAGATATGCGGAAGAGGACGGGGATGCAGCCTTGTCGTGGAATATATTTGAGGGCTTTAAGGTGATAGACAAGAATCATGGCTTTCTGGGAGAGATAGTCGGTGTGGACGATTCGACAATCAATGTGCTTTTTGTAATAGAGAAAGAAGGGAAGGAGCTGCTGCTTCCTGCTCACGAAGAGTTTATTCTGGATGTAGACAGGGAAAATAAGGCCGTACATGTGGATGTGCCTGACGGATTGTTGGATTAAAGCGGTTGTGTTATGAAGAACTCAGGACATAAGGCATTCTGGAGGAACTTCAAGTTCAAGTATAAGTTGACGGTCATCAACGAGAATACGCTGGAAGAAGTGGTGGGCATCCATGTTTCAAAACTGAACGGATTGTCTGTGCTTCTGTCTGCATGTACTGTCATCTTTCTGATTGCCGCTCTGATTATCGCTTTTACGCCTTTGCGCAATTATCTGCCCGGCTATATGAACAGTGAAGTCCGTGCGCAGGTGGTGGACAATGCGCTTCGGGCGGATTCGCTTGCCGAGGCTTTGAATCGTCAGAAGATGTATATCATGAATATTCAGGATATACTTGAAGGGCGTGTCAAGACGGATACGGTCGGCTCGATGGATTCGCTTACCAGCATACGTACGGAAGAACTGATGTCGCGCACACAGGAAGAAGAGCGTTTTCGTCAGGAATATGAGCGGAAAGAACGCTATAACCTGCGTTCGGTATCGGAACGTACGGAAGTGACCGGACTTATTTTCTATCGTCCGTCACGGGGTGTCATAACGACGGAATTCAATCCTGAAGAAAAGCATTTCGGCGTAGATTTGGCTACGGCTTCCGGAGGAAGTGTGCTGTCGGCCTTAGACGGAACCGTGGTGTTTGCCGGGTATGCAATGGACTACGGATATATCATTCAGGTCCAGCATGTGCAGAATTTTATAACCATATACAAGAATTGCGGTTCGCTGATGAAACAGGTGGGCGACCGCGTGAAAGGCGGAGAAGTTATTGCTTTGACTGGAAAATCGGACGACAAGCGCTCTGAGCCGCATCTGCATTTTGAATTGTGGCACAAAGGGCAGGCTATCAATCCGGCTAAATATATCGTTTTTTAGACTTATGAAGAAACAGATTGCTATATTGGGCTCTACAGGCTCTATCGGGACGCAGGCTCTTCAGGTGATAGAAGAACATCCCGATTTGTATGAGGTATATGCGCTTACGGCGAACAATAAGGCGGACCTGCTGGCTGAACAGGCACGCAAGTTTCATCCGGAGGTTGTAGTTATAGCCAACGAAGACAGGTACTTGCAGCTTAAGGAGGCGTTGGAGGATCTCCCTGTAAAGGTTTATGCAGGGAACGATGCCTTGTCGCAGGTTGTTGAGGCAGGGCCGATAGACATCGTGCTTACGGCGATGGTGGGCTATGCGGGACTGCGTCCGACGATAAATGCCATCAAGGCCGGAAAAACAATCGCGCTTGCCAATAAGGAAACGTTAGTCGTGGCGGGAGAACTTGTCACCAGGCTGGCGAATGAGTATCACGCGCCTATCTTGCCGGTCGATTCGGAGCATTCAGCGGTTTTCCAGTGTCTGGAAATGAACAACCCGGTGCATAAGGTGATTCTTACTGCTTCCGGCGGACCGTTCCGCACTTATACGATGGATCAGTTGCAGACTGTTACGAAAGAGCAGGCTCTGAAGCATCCGAACTGGCACATGGGAGCGAAAATCACCGTCGACTCGGCTTCGATGATGAACAAGGGATTTGAAGTGATGGAAGCCAAATGGCTCTTTGGCGTGCGTCCCGACCAGATAGAGGTGGTGGTTCACCCCCAGTCGGTGATTCATTCCATGGTTGAATTTGAGGATGGAGCGGTGAAGGCTCAACTGGGAGTTCCTGACATGCGCTTGCCCATACAGTATGCCTTTTCCTATCCCCGCCGTGTACACTTGTCGGGCGAACGGCTGGACTTTTCGAAATACAGTACGTTGACTTTTGAAAAGCCGGACACTGCCCGTTTCCGTAACCTGGCGCTGGCATACGAAGCCTTGCATCAGGGAGGGAACATGCCGTGTATAGTCAATGCAGCCAACGAAGTGGTTGTGTCAGCTTTTCTGAGCGACAAGATTTCTTTCCTCGGAATGAGCGATGTCATCGAGAAGGCAATGGCCCGCGTGCCGTTTATACAGATTCCCGATTACACGGATTATGTGGAAACGGATGCCGAAACACGCCGTATCGCCGCCGAACTGGTGATAAACGGAGTGAAATGAGATGAAGAACAGTTATGGTTTAATTATAAAACAAGAATTTAAAGTAGAATGGAAACGTTTTTGATTCGCGCCTTGCAGCTCGTTCTCAGCCTTTCGTTGCTGGTGATTGTGCATGAAGGCGGACATTTTTTCTTTGCGCGTCTGTTCAAGATCCGTGTGGAGAAGTTTTATATATTCTTTGATCCTTGGTTTTCTTTGTTCAAGTACAAGCCGAAGAACAGTGACACGGAATATGGTGTGGGATGGCTGCCCGTAGGCGGATACTGCAAAATTTCGGGCATGATCGACGAATCGATGGATACCGAACAGATGAAGCGGCCGCCTCAGCCCTGGGAGTTCCGTTCCAAACCGGCATGGCAGCGTCTGCTGGTGATGATTGGCGGTGTGCTGATGAACTTTCTGCTGGCTTTGTTTATCTATTCCATGATTTTGTATGCGTGGGGCGAGCGTTATACGGCCTTGGGCGACATGACGTATGGAATGAAGTTTAACGAACAGGCTCAGAAGATAGGATTCCGCGACGGTGATATCCTCAAGCGTGCGGACGGAAAGGAACTGACCCGTTTCAACATGGATATGATACGGAGCGTTGTGGAGGCGCGCGAAGTGACGGTGCTCCGCAATGGAGAAGAAAAGAAGATTCTTATGCCGGAACTGAGCCTGCTGGACGTGGCGAAAGAAGATCCGATGTTTATGGATCTGTTTTGTCCGAATGTCGTAGACTCTGTGCTTGCCGGGGGCGGATTTGCCAAGGCGGGCATACAGAAGGGAGATTCGTTGCTGGCGTTCAACGGCAGGCCGCTGGCATCGTGGAACGAGTTCCAGCATGAAATGAACGTGCTTAAGGCGAAAGCTGAACTGGAGAAGAAAACTTCCGCCGAGTTTTCGCTGGTCTACTCCCGTGCAGGTGTACGCGATACGGTGAATGTACAGACCGATTCGAACTTTAAGGTTGCCGCAATCGGAAGCATTCCCGACTATAAGGTGACTGAGGTGGATTATGGCTTTTTCCAGTCGTTCCCTGCCGGCGTGACGCTGGGTATTAACACGCTGAAGGGATATGTAAACGACATGAAGTATGTGTTTACGGCGGAAGGCGCCAAGAGTCTGGGAGGATTCGGCACGATCGGGAGCATTTTCCCGAAGGTATGGGACTGGCAGCGTTTCTGGGAGATGACTGCATTTTTGTCTATCATCCTGGCCGTGATGAATCTTCTTCCGATTCCGGCGCTCGATGGCGGGCATGTGCTGTTCCTGCTTTACGAAATCATCGCGCGCCGCAAGCCGAGTGACAAGTTCCTGGAATATGCGCAGGTGGTGGGAATGTTCCTGCTGTTCGGCCTGCTCATCTGGGCAAACTTCAACGATGTGATGAGGTTCTTGTTCTGACAAACTTACGTAATGCCATACGGGGCTGCCGGGAGCGATTCTCGGCGGCCTCTTTTTTTGAGGTGGCTATGACGGAATTTCTGGAAAAGAATCCCGTCATTTTTATCTCCTCACTGGAGTGAAGAGGTTGGTGTGCCTCAGACTTTTATGCGGACAAAGGCTTGTCTTTTACGGAAAATCCTTATTTTTGTCGGTGAAACTTGGGGATAGTTGACCTCCTCTTTGCGCGAATGCGTTTATGACTACAATTTGTAAATAATTAATGATATGATGAAACATTTGTTTGTTGCCACGGTATTGGCGGGAAGTCTGTGTGCCGCACCCTCTGCCTATGCGCAGGAGCGCCTTCCCGAATACCTTCAGGCTGAAAAGTTTACCAAATCCAAACTCGACCACATGCTGTTTTCTACAACGGTCGATCCGCATTGGTTTCAGAAGGGCGATTCTTTCTGGTTTACCTATAAGACCAGTGAAGGCACGTTCTGGTATGTAGTGAATCCCTCGGCTCGCTCGAAAGAATTGCTTTTCGACCGTGAGCAGCTTGCCTCCGAGCTGACGGCAATCATGCACGATCCTTTCGAGGCTCGCCAGCTCCCTATCCGCAACTTGAAGGCAAAGGAGGACGGGCGCACCTTTACGTTTGAAGTGGTGTCTTCGCAAGACGAGAAGCCGGAAAAAGGAAAGAAGTCCGGCAAGAAGGAAAAGAAGGTATATTATTTCTCGTATGATTACCCGACTCGCAAGCTGACCCATCTGGAAAAGGCGGAAAAAGAACCGAAGAGGCTGGGATGGGCGTCGGTTTCTCCGGATGAAAAGACGGTGGTTTACGCCAAAGACTGCAACCTTTACCGGATGAGCATTGAGGACTACCGCAAGGCGCAGAAGGACGAAAAGGACAGCACCATCGTTGAAGTGCAGCTTACCAAGGACGGCACTCCCGATTTCGGCTATGGAATCCCTTACAGCATGTTGAACACTGATACGTTGTGCAACGGAAAGCGCAGGGGTGTGTGGGGTGCCTGGTCGCCCGATTCGCGGTATTATGTGACCATCGTTCTTGACCAGACTGATGTGAAGCCTCTGTGGGTTATCAACTCTGTTGCCGAGCCGCGCCCTACGCTCGAAACTTATAAGTATGAGATGCCTGGCGAAACGGGCATGCCCGAATATCATCTGTATCTGTTTGACATGCAGAACAACACGCGGAAGGAAATCAAAACATCGGCCTGGAAGAACCAGTCGCTCGACCTTTCGTTCAAGCCTCGTGAACAGAAGCAGCGCGACAAGGAGTTCGCTCCCTCGGTGTGGCAGGGCGACAACAACCGTTTCTTCCTCACCCGCAGCAGCCGCGACCTGCACCGCATAGACGTGTGCACCTATACGGTCGGGCAGGATTCGATTGTGCCAATCGTGGAAGAACGCATGAACACTTATCAGGAAACCCGTCCGATTGAGGTGTTCAACGGAGGCAAGGAGTTCATTCAGTGGAGCGAACGCGACGGATGGGCGCATCTGTATCTGTATGATGACAAGGGAAACCTGAAGAACCGCATCACTTCGGGACCTTGGCATGTAGAGCGTGTGCTGAAGGTGGACGAGGCGACACGCACCGTTTATTTCATCGCAAACGGGCGCGAGAAGGATGAGAATCCGTATTATGAGCACCTCTATAAAGTGAATGCTGACGGAAGCGGACTGAAGCTGCTGACGAAAGGAGATTATTTTCATCAGGTGAAGGCCGATGACGACGCCCGTTTCTTTGTTGACAACTATTCGCGGGTAAATACCGTTCCCTGCGCCGATCTGATTGACCGGAACGGAAACAAGGTGATGACCATTCAGGAAAGTGACTTTTCGCAGCTTAAGCTCGCCGGGTATCAATTCCCCGAACTGTTCAAAGTGAAAGCGGCTGATGGAGTGACTGACCTGTATGGAGTGATGTACAAGCCGTTCGACTTTGACTCGACCAAAGTTTATCCGATTATCGACTACGTATATCCGGGCCCGCAGGTTGAGGCGGTTTATTACCCGTTTACCCGCATGAGTGTGCGTACCGACCGTTTGGCGCAGGCTGGTTTCATCGTGATATCCGTAGGCCAGCGCGGAGGTCATCCCAGCCGTTCGAAATGGTATCATAATTACGGCTACGGCAATATGCGCGATTATCCGCTGGCCGATCATAAGGCAGCCGTAGAGCAGCTTGCTGCACGTTACTCCTTTATCGACATTGACCGCGTCGGCATCCACGGACATTCGGGAGGCGGCTTCATGTCGACCGCAGCCATCTGCCAGTATCCGGACTTCTATAAGGCAGCCGTTTCGTGTGCCGGAAACCATGACAACCGCATCTATAACCGCTGGTGGAGCGAAACCCATCATGGAGTGAAGGAAGAGATCTCGGAGAAAGGGGATACTACCTTTGCTTACCGTATCGCCACCAATCCGGATATTGTGAAGCAGCTGAAGGGACATCTGATGCTTGTGCACGGTGATATAGACAATAATGTGCATCCCGGGAATACGATTCGCGTGGTCAATGCCCTGATCCGTGCCAACAAGCGTTTCGACATGCTGATTCTTCCCGGCCAGCGTCACGGATTCGGCGACATGGATGAATATTTCTATTGGAGGATGGTAGACTTCTTCTCAGAGCATCTGAAAGGGAAAAAAGAAACTTCGGTTGACATACCGCGGAGGTAACGGCCATCGCAGTATGTTTATATGACAAGGGCTTGCGGTTCATGACGGAATTCAGTTTCCTGAATGTGCTGCAAGCCTTTTTTTCTTCGGGCAGGTGCATAAAAAAAGCGAGGTTCAGATTCATGAACATCGCCGACATCCTAAAGAACCCCCTTTACGGGTTCTTTTCATCTTTTGTCTAGTCATTTTTGTTTGTGTTATCCTTTTATCAATCTCTTCTTTACCAAGAGAAAAAACAATTAATCTTTGAAAACTTTACTTCTTTGTTACCTTAATCTAATACCTTTAAAACCTTAAATTAATACCTAAATGTAAATTGCTTTTTACCTTAAAAATATTAATATAAATCTAATACCTGATTTTTTTATCTTTTTACCTTCTGGTTTCACAACCACATTGCAAATGTACGTCATTTTCTTTATATGGCAAGCATTTGGTAGCTGTTTTTTGGTGATTTGCTTGTTTTCATGACATAAATCAAGAAAACATGTGCTTGTCTGGCTTCTGGCTGTTTCTGAAGCGTGTGCGATAACGGAATTTCTCATGAAATGCAGCGGCTGAAAATGTCCATTCTCCTGTATGTGTCAAATGGGTAACTTCAGCCGTGTCATTTGGCTGTTATTGTTAAATCTGTATCCGGATGCTCCCGCTTGTTCTTACAGGCGCATGCCGTTCATTCTCAGCACACGCTGGTTGCTGCTTCCCTTGAACTCCAGATGCGGCGAGTATAGTTCTTCGATGAACCGGCCGTCTACCAATACGTCGATGTGTTTCAGGAGCGGGCTCCGCAAAGGGTCGTTCTGTATTTCTTCCAGCGTATATCCCGTATAGCACCAGATGTTCATGCCGGTCTGCTGCTTGACTGCTTTCAGCACTTCGGCAAATTCCTGGGGATTGAAGAAGGGGTCGCCCCCGGTGAATGTCACTCCGTCCAGCAGCGGGTTGGAGTTTATTTCGCCGATAAACTTTTGCAGAACTTTCCCGGTGAGCGGGAATCCGACAGCCGGATTCCATGATTCGGGGTTGTGGCAGCCTTTGCAGCGGTGAGAGCATCCGGCAAGATAGATGGAATACCGGATGCCTTCACCGTCGACAATCGTTTCGGGATAGGTGTACAGGTAGTGCAGCATTCTTATGAATGTTTTACTCTGTCGCTTTCTTCTGCCCGCTTTGCCGAGTTCCAGCTGTTCAGGTCACCGGTAAGATAGCCGGTGATGCGGCGCATGCGGAGTATGTTGTCGCTGTTGCATACGGGGCATTTGCTGTAAATCACTCCTTTGTATCCGCAATTGTGGCATGTGTCTACCGGGTGGTTGATTGAGCCGTATCCGATCTGTTCGTCGTGCATTGCTTTGACGATTTTCACGATGGCTCTGACATTCTTCTGCGCTTCGCCGTCCAGTTCTACGTAAGTGATGTGGCCTCCGCGTGTCAGTGCATGAAAAGGTGCTTCGCATTTGATCTTTTCAATGATGCTGATCGGCTCCTTTACATCCACATGGAACGAATTTACATAATAGTCGCGGTCGTTCACTCCCTCGATAATGCCATATTTCCGTTTGTCCATGCGGGTGAAGCGCCCGGACAGTCCTTCGGCGGGAGTGGCGAGTACGGAATAATTCAGGCGGTATTTCTGCTTGTATTCGTCGGCCACCTTGTTCATTTCCTCTACCGCTTCGTAAAGCGTGTCCCATGCTTTCCTGCAATGCCCGTGCCCCTGTCCGTACAGTGCGGCCATAGCGTTGTGCCCGCCGATAAAGCCGATTCCCAGCGTGCCTTGATTCAACACGTCGCCTACTTCATCGTTGGGATTCAGTCTGCCTCCTCCTTTCCATACGTCGTTGCTCATCATAAAAGGGAATTGGCGTGCCAGCGCTGTACGCTGGTACTGGTAGCGCGCGTAGAGCTGTTCTGCTATGAATCTTGACATTCTGCCGACAGCCTGCAGGAACAGTTCTTTCGCCTTTTTTTCCTTGTCTTCTCTGTCTGTTGACAGTGATTCCGCCTGACGGACAGCTTCGATGGCCAGGCGCGGAAGGTTCATGGTTGTGAAAGAAAGGTTTCCCCGCCCGAGCGAAGTCTTTTCGCCGTTGATGTTTTCAAAGACACGTGTGCGGCATCCCATTGTCGCCAGTTCATAGCGGTAGCGTTTGGGGTCGTCTGCCTTCCATTTTTCGTTTTTGTTGAATGGCGTGTCAAGAAACATGAAGTTGGGAAACAGTGCCTTGGCCGTGGTGCGGCAAGCCTTCAGAAAAAGGTCGAAGTTGGGTGTTTCAAACTTTATTTTTCCTTCTATGGCTGCGTCGAGATCCTGCATGGCAAGGTTATAGTCGGCTTCGGAATACGAAACCCCGTCCTTTACCTTGAAAATCTGGATAGGAAATACCGGCACTTCGCCTTGGTTTCCAAGTCCTTCTGTGGTAGCTTTCAGCAGTTCCTCCATAACCATGCGTCCTTCTGCCGAAGTGTCTGTCCCGTAATTGATGGAACTGAACACCACCTGGTTTCCTCCACGCGAGTGCATGGTGTTTAGGTTGTGTATGAATCCTTCCATCGCCTGATGGGTTTCTTTCCGTGTCTGTTGGAGTGAACGGTGCAGCAGATGTTCCAGCTCTTCCATTGAAACCCTTATCCCGGCAGATTCGAGCGTGTGGAGCAGCGCTGACCTGGATTGTCTGTCGGGCTCAACTGTGGTGAGCTGTTCGCCTGCGATGGCATGAAGTTTCTTCTCGTCGTGCTCCGTTCCTTTCATCTCCAGGAAAAACGAAAGGTTGGCCGCCACGGCTTTCTGGAAAGATTTCAGCACGCCTTTCGCCATGAAGAAGTCAAAGGCGGGGATTGCCTGGCCGCCATGCTGCTCGTTCTGGTTTGTCTGGAATATGATAGTAGCCAGCGTTGCATAGCTTTGAATCGACTGAGGTGTGCGGATACTGCCGTTTTTGGTGTGGAAGCCCCTTTCAAACAGATCGTCCAGGTCGTATTGGATGCATGTGGTCGTTTTGGTCGGATAATAGTCGAGGTCATGTATGTGAATGTCCCCGTTCCGGTGGGCTTCCGCATATTGTGCCGGCAGCAAATATTTGTATGTATAATCCTTGGTGATTTCTGATGCGAATGTCATCATTTGTCCAGCAGGCGTATGGCTCGACATGTTGGCGTTGCTCAGGTTCACGTCATTTTTGTCGATGGCCACGATGCCGTCCATGATGTGTTTGATTTGCGTTTTCCGCTCACGTTCGGTGTTTCTCCATTGGCGGTAGATGATGTACTTTTTTGCCACTTCAGGCTGGTCCTTCATCAGTTCGGTTTCTACCATGTCCTGGATTTCTTCCACTCCGATGGTAGGCTTTGCGATGCGTTTCACCACGTTGCGGGTGATTGATTCGATTTGTTTTTCCCGGTTTTCCATTCCGGTCGCCAGAAATGCCTTTCTGATGGCGTTGCTGATTTTGTCGCTCGAAAAGTCTTCCCGCTTTCCGTCGCGCTTGATGATACAGGTTCCGACTGTGTTCATTTTCTCTGTTTTTAATTGATGTACAATAGTTGTTTTCTTGAAGGCAGGTCTTCTGACTGATCTTTCCCCTATGGCGCCTTCCCGGTCTGTCAGACCAGTGGCTGTGGTTTACGTGCCAAGGTTCGTTAAGAATTACAGCAGCGGGTACTGTCGCCGATTCGCACGGCGTTCCCTTTTGAAACGTTTCCGCTACCTTCGGAAAACGAGTCAAAGATAAGAATAAAAAAGAACACTTTGAAAATCGAAAATTCCGTTTCTGTCTAAATTTGGGAAACTTTATCGGAGTAAAAATGCTTTGTAGTATGCTGTATGACGGTTATTTGGGTAACTGTAATTTATAATGATTTTCTTGTTTTGAAATATTGAACAAACTTCTTATGACTTATTCGTCTGATTTCTTCGGCTTCGGATCCGGAAGATTCACGGGTGTCAGACCCATTTTTTTTGCTTTCTCCAGCATGTAATTGAAGGCGGCGTCATGCTCGTTGGGTATTACTCCGTCAAGTATCGCATCTTTAATGGAACTTTTCAGGCTTCCGATCTCCCGGCAAGGCTGCAGGTTGAACACATGCATGATTTCACTCCCGTCTACTGGCGGCTGGAAGTTGCGGATGCGGTCTTTTTCTTCAAGGTCCTTGAGTTTCTGGCGCACCAGCCTGAAGTTGTCGAGGAAACGTTGTTTGCGTGCCTCGTTTTTTGATGTGATATCTGCTTCGCACAGCATCATCAGGTCGTCAATGTCATCTCCGGCCTCGAAAAGCAGGCGTCGTACGGCCGAGTCGGTCACTTCCTCATCGGCAATTACAATCGGACGCATGTGAAGCCCTACCAGTTTCTGCACGTATTTCATTTTCTCGTTCATCGGGAGTTTCATCTTGCGGAAGAGTTCGGGAACCATTTTCTCTCCGATGAAGTTATGGTTGTGGAACGTCCATCCGTTTTTCGGATCCCAGCGTTTGGTGCGTGGTTTTCCGATGTCGTGGAGGAGAGTGGCCCATCGCAGCCATAAGTCGTTGCTTACTTTTGCGATATTGTCCACCACTTCCAGCGTGTGGTAGAAGTTGTCTTTGTGAGCCCGTCCGTTGCGTATCTCTACGCCTTGCAGCGCAACAAATTCAGGGAAGATAAGTTCCAGCAGGCCGCAGCGGTCCAGGTCGATGAATCCTTTTGAAGGAATGGGAGAAAGCAGGATTTTGTTCAGTTCGTCGGCTATCCGTTCGCGCGAGATGATTTTGATGCGCTCTTTGTTGCGTTCAAGCGCATTGAATGTTTCGTCATCGATATAGAAGTTCAGTTGGGTGGCAAAACGGATGCAGCGCATCATCCGCAGCGGATCGTCGCTGAAAGTGATGTCCGGGTCGAGCGGCGTGCGGATGGTGCGTTCCTTCAAATCCTTGAGTCCGTTGAACGGATCTGCAAGTTCGCCAAAACGCGCCTTGTTCATGCATACAGCCATGGCGTTGATGGTGAAGTCTCTCCGGTTCTGGTCGTCTTCCAGTGTTCCGTTCTCTACCACCGGCTTCCGGCTGTCGTGGCTGTATGATTCTTTGCGCGCTCCTACAAATTCCACTTCCGTGTCCCGGTATTTTACCTGCGCTGTTCCGAAGTTTTTGAAGACAGACACTTTGGCTCCACGTCCCAGCTTCTGGCCGAAAGCCTGCGCCATGCTGATTCCGCTGCCCACCACCACAATGTCAATATCTTTGGACGGGCGGTTGAGAAAAATGTCGCGCACGTACCCTCCCACGATGTAGCATTCCAGTTGCAGCTCATCGGCAGTTTCAGATATCAGTTTGAATATTTTGTCCGTAAAGTGTTCTTTAAGTTCCATCTGTCTGTCTTTTGAATTCGGGCTGCAAAGTTAGACATTTTTTTTGAAAGGTGGAAGCCGCAGGTGTTCAATGGAGCGCGAGAAACAGAAATGCTTTTGAATGATTTTGTCTGATGTTTGTTCGGTTTTTGCTGAAAATTTGTATTTTTGCTTGATATATAAAGGCTGGATTATATGAGAAAGACATGTTTATTGGTTTTGCCGTTGGCTCTGATGCTGGCGGGCTGCGGCAGCGATGAGAAAAAAGCTGATGCGCTGTACAGGCGCGCCGAGGCATCGTATGCCGGAGGCAACTACAGTCAGGCCAAATTGCAGATTGACAGCATACGCAATCTTTATCCGAAAGCTTTCGAGGCGAGAAAGGCCGGCATCAGGCTTATGCAGCAGGTTGATCTGGCAGAACAGCGGAAGACGCTGGCCTATCTCGACAGCATGATGGCCGTCAAGAAGGCTTCACTTGATTCGATTGTCGGAAAATTTGTATTGGAAAAGGATACGGCCTATCAGGAAGTAGGCAACTATTTTTATCCTACGCAGGTGGTAGAGAAGAATATCGGGCGGACTTTTCTTCGCGGCCAGGTCAGTGAAGCGGGTGAAATGTCGTTAACTTCCATTTATTGTGCCGGGGGCAACATTCATCATACGGCTGTAAAGGTGAGTGTGGGAGATAATTTCGCGCAAACTCCTCCTTCGAGCGACAGTTACGAAACAACCGATTTGGGAAGACCCGTCGAGAAGGCTGATTACAAACAGGGCAGTGACGGAGGTGTGATTGCTTTCATTGCGGCCAACAGTGACAAGAAATCCATGCGTCTGGAGTTTATAGGCGACCGCAGCTATACCACCACGATGTATGCCAATGACATCAAAGCCATTGCCGAGTTGAGCGGTCTGGCGCGGGTATTGTCAAGTATTGAGGAGATAAAGAAAGAGCAGAAAGAAGCGAACCTGAAAATCCGCTTCGTTACCCGAAAGATGCAGGAAAGCGCCGCTGGTGATTAAAGCGGCGCAGAAAGTTCGTCAAGCGTTTTCCCCTCGAAGGCGCAGATGGCTTTCTTGTAGCTTAAAGGAATATCTACGGGTTCTTTTGTCGCGATGTCGTAGCCGACAAGTACGGTACGGCATTGGCATTTCAGCACGCCGCTGGCCTGGTTGATGGCGCGCTGGAGGAGCGTGAAGCTCTTGTGCCCCAAATGAATTACGGCAGTTTCTATAATCAGCTTGTCGGAAAAGAATACGGGAGCCAGAAAGTCTGCGTTTATGTTGGCCACAACCACGCTGAAATCCTGCCATTCTTTCTCTCCGAACACTTCCCGGAAATAGGAAGTCTTTGCCAGATCGTAAAGTGAAAAATAGACGGAGTTGTTCATATGTCCGTACTGATCCACATCGCTGAACCGGATCTGAACGGGGGTTACGTGCTTAAATTGGACATCTTGTTCCATAGTATAACTTTTTGTTAGTGCTTTTCGGTTTTTATATTTTCCAAATATATATCTTTTTTGTTGAAAAATGCCAGCGTTGATGGATATTTTTTTACTTTTGTCTGTCATTATCTGATGAAAGTTCAAAAACAGTTTTAAATATGGAACATAAATTTAGCAAAGAAACGCTCTGCGTGCAGGGCGGTTGGACTCCCAAAAACGGTGAGCCTCGTGTGTTGCCCATTTATCAGAGCACCACATTCAAATACGACAGCAGCGAACAGATGGCACGTTTGTTTGATCTGGAAGACAGCGGATATTTTTATACCCGTCTGCAGAATCCTACGAACGATGCGGTAGCCTCCAAAATAGCGGCGCTTGAAGGAGGCATAGGCGCAATGCTTACTTCGTCGGGGCAGGCCGCCAATTTCTATGCGGTGTTTAATATCTGTGAGGCGGGCGGGCACTTTGTCTGTTCTTCGACCATTTACGGCGGCACATTCAATTTGTTTGCCGTGACAATGAAGAAGCTGGGCATCGATTGTACGTTTGTTGATGCGGATGCTCCTGAAGAGGAAATTGACAAGGCTTTCCGTGAAAACACGAAGTGTCTGTTTGGTGAAACGATTTCCAATCCGAGCATCAATGTGCTGGATATTGAGAAGTTTGCACGGATTGCGCACAAGCACGGAGTGCCTCTGATTGTGGACAATACGTTTGCCACACCAATCAATTGCCGTCCGTTTGAGTGGGGGGCAGATATCGTGACGCATTCAACGACCAAATATATGGACGGACATGCCACTTGCGTGGGAGGTGCTGTTGTTGACAGCGGAAATTTTGACTGGGAGGCTTATGCGGACAAGTTCCCGGGACTGACTCGTCCTGATGAGTCGTATCATGGGCTTACTTATACCAAAGCGTTTGGCAAGATGGCTTATCTGACTAAAGCTACCGCTCAGCTGATGCGTGACCTCGGTTCGATTCAGTCACCCGAAAATTCGTTCCTGCTGAATCTGGGGCTGGAAACGTTGCATCTGCGCATGCAGCGTCATTGTGAAAATGCGCAGAAGGTTGCCGAATGGCTGGAAGCCAATCCGAAAGTGAAATGGGTGCATTATAGTGGACTGAAGAGCAACAAATATTATGCGCTTGCCCAGAAATATATGCCTAACGGTTCATGCGGCGTAATAGCATTCGGCCTTCAGGGAACCCGAGAGGATGCCATCCGGTTTATGGACCACCTGAAGATGATTTGCATTGTGACTCATGTGGCAGACGCGCGTACTTGTGTGCTTCATCCTGCCAGCCATACACACCGCCAGCTTTCGGACGAACAGCTGATTGAGGCCGGCGTGGCTCCCGACCTGATTCGTCTGTCGGTAGGCATTGAGAATGTGAATGATATTATAGCTGACCTGGAGCAGGCTATGGAGCAGATATAGTTGCTGTCCGGGTTTGTCCAGAATGGAAAGTAAAGCACGAGGTTCACAGAGAGGTGAAATGACAGAAACTCTGTGACTTCGTGCTTTGTTTTTCAGAATGAGCAGAAAAATGTTACCAGAAACGGGACGCTGAAATCAACCAGAAAGCCGTGAAAAATCGACACGACAACAAACTCTTGCCCGGCGCTGCGGGTAATGATGGGGAGTGTGGTGTCCATTGTTGTAGCTCCTCCGGCAGATATGGGAGCCAGGTTGCCGAACCAGCGCACCAGTAGCGGAGCGCAGAGCAAAGTTATCATTTCGCGCATGATGTTTGAAAGCAAGGCTACGGTGCCCAGTTCCGGCCCTTTGTATTCGGTGATGAAGATGCTGGATAAAGAGTAGTAGCCGAATCCCGAACCGATTGCCATACAGTCGGCCGCACTCCGTTCCGGCAGAATCAGGCTTGTCAGTGCAGAGGCAGCCAGTGTGCCGAGTATCGTCATGATCGGAAGGAAGGCAAGCCGTGGGTTGAGCGAACGGAAGTTGTTGAGCGTCTGCGGGTTGTTTCCTACGCTGAGCCCTACGCTGAACATCAGTGCGCAAAGCGCATAGAAACTGATGTCGCTTTGGGTTATGTCTATGGGGCATAGATGGAAAAGTCCGGCCAGTACCCCGATTGTGAAAAATCCGACAATAATCAGGCTTCCTTTCATTTCGCAGATTCTTTTTTCCTTGTTTTGTTAAGCCGGGCCCATAGTATTTTGGCTGCGATGCAGCTTCCTGCTACGGCTGCCACTGTAATGACAAACGCTTCGATGCCCAATGTGCCCAGGCCTTGTATGATTTTTTCATTTTCTCCCACTTCTATTCCGAGCAGGAACAGCAGTATCCAGATGAGCACTGTAATGATTCGGTTGAGTTGCGGCAGCTGACGGTTGCGGAGCAAGAAACCGAGGCACATCCCCCCGAGCATGAATCCGATGACTGTAAACATTTCTTATAGCGTTGAATGGTGCATGTACAAAAACACAGAAACACCCGCCGCACAATCTTCATTCCCGAAGCTTTGGCTTTGTGTTTCTGCGTTTTTGTTGAGATCGTAAAATCTGAGATTACTTAAACGACTTTTGGTAGATGTTCAAAACCTCCTCATCCGTCAGCGGACGCGGGTCGAGCGTGAAGAGTGCTCCCATCGTATCCCTTGCGTTCTGTACCATCTTGGGGAAGTCTTCCATTTTGATTCCCCAGTCGCTGAGCTTCAGCTCGTGTACTTTGCATTCCTTCTGCATGCGTACCAGCGCATCGATGAAATCGCTCGGGCGGTTGCTCTTCAGCTGGGTCATCACTTCCGCCATCTTCATGTAGCGTTTCATGCAGTCGTTCCGGAATGTTTCGAAGTAAGCTTCGCTGATAGCGATGAGGCCGGCTCCATGAGGCAGTTGCGGATAATAAGCACTCATGGCGTGCTCCATGGAATGTTCCGACGTGCAGCTTGAGGTTGATTCAACCAGTCCTGCCAGCGTGCTTGCCCAAGCCACTTTGGCGCGCGCTTTTATGTTGCGCCCGTCAGCTACGGCTACAGGCAGGTATTTGTATAGCAGGCGGATGGCTTCCAGGGCATACAGATCGCTTATCGGTGTCGAGCAGTTGGCGATGAAGCCTTCTGCTGCGTGGAAGAAAGCGTCGAATCCTTGATATGCCGTAAGGTGCGGAGGTATGGAAAGCATCAGCTCCGGATCGATGATTGACAGGGCGGGGTAGGTCAGTTCGCTGCCGAATCCGATTTTCTCTTTTGTGTCTTCGTTGGTGATGACGCTCCAAGGGTCAGCTTCCGTTCCGGTTCCGGCGGTTGTGGGAATGGCTACAACGGGCAGCGCTTTGCTGACCGGCCGTCCTTTCCCTGTGCCGGCAGGTATATAGTCCCAATAGTCGCCCGGATTGCATGCCATCACGGCTATGGCTTTTGCCGAATCGATGCTGCTTCCTCCGCCCAGTCCGACTATGAAGTCGCATTTTTCGTCCTTGCAGAGCGCTGCCGCCTCCATGACATGCTTTTTGGTGGGATTGGGAAGTATCTTGTTGAAAACAACCGATTCGGTTTCATTCTCTTTCAGCAGTTCGATGACCTTGTCCAGGTAACCGTATTTTTTCATGGATGTGCCTGAAGAGATGACAATCAAAGCTTTCTTTCCGGGGAGCTTTTCCGTTGCCAGCCTCTTTATTTCTCCGCATCCGAACACGATGCGTGTCGGGATGTACAAACTGAATACCGGATTTGTGTTCATAATGCTTAATGTTTAAAGTTTGTTTATTCAAATGTACGAAAAGAAACGCATAAACCGTGGTGAATAGTGTTAAAAATAATGATACCTCCCATTACTTGGCCGAGAGCGGTTTGCCGACGAAACGCGGACGCGCGAAAGGCTTGCCGCCCGAGATTGTCCGGCTGGATACGGCACGTTGCCGCGACTGTTTGGTCTGCAGGTCAAAAGTCACGAATGTGTCGAAGTCGGGCGAAGTGTCTGTGCCGTCTTTCATCACCCGGTCATAGATCGCTTTTCGTGACGGCGCGTTGAATCCGGCGTTGTTTTCGTTCATCATGCTGTTTTCTGTGGGGCGGTAGGCACCGTAAGCATACGTGCAGGCACCTTCAAAGATACCCAGTCCCTCATCGCCGTAGTTTTCGTTTTCAAGGAACTGATGCCAGAGCACCTCGCTTCTATCGTCTGTGAAGTCCACATTCTGCGCCCATCCGTATTGCGACTGGAGGTTCTGGATCTGTTCTTTTTCTGCCTTCGGGAT
This sequence comes from Bacteroides gallinaceum, assembly GCF_030373775.1. Taxonomy (NCBI): domain Bacteria; kingdom Pseudomonadati; phylum Bacteroidota; class Bacteroidia; order Bacteroidales; family Bacteroidaceae; genus Bacteroides; species Bacteroides gallinaceum. The sequence goes on from NZ_JAUDEN010000013.1 coordinate 31,899, forward strand.
CGAATTGCTGTAAGCGTATTCATCTTCGAGTTTTGCGAATCCGTGCCCTACGGCTTCATGAACAAGCACTTCTCTGAAATGCTCGCTTTCAAGGCTGTCTATCACCGGGCAGTAAGCGATGGCGAAATCCGTCATATCAGGGTTGGTGAAGCCGTAATAGGTAGTTCCGGCATATTGGTTTGTGTTCAGAATGACTACAGCGAGAACCTTGTCATAATCGATGTCCTTGACACAGTGCGTATAGCTGATGACTGCAAAGCTTTCGCCTGTGATGAGCGTGCTCCCGCCCCCTTCCAGGCTGCATCCGAAGGCTGTTTCATAGCCGCTCCCGAAGATATTGTTTTTTGAAACGGCGGTTACCGTATACACGTCAAAATATTCCTTCAGCGATGTGAAAGGTTCTTCCGTGAAAAGATTCTCGTAGGCCTTTTCCATGGTCTGGTCGTAAGTCCCGTTGCTTATCTCCGCATCAATGAAGCCGTCGCCCATCAGCACGATAGGAATCCCGTTCCCTATTGTTGCCGACTGCAGCGTCTTTACCTTTCCGTCTTCAGAATAGTCGGTTGACTCGCTTCCGGTGCTTCCTTCCTGGATGATGGCGATCGTGGCCAGGATTATCTGCTGCCTGCTTTCTTCTTTTACAAAGTATAATGAGCAGACGCGGCTCTGCACTGCCGGGTTCGGGTCGACATTCAATGTCAATGTGTATTGGGTGAGCGCGCGTGAATCGGAATCTTGGTTGATCCATGAACTGTTGCCGATAATCATCAGTTTGTCGGCACTGATGGACGTGGAGAATTCGATGTTCAGCTCGCCGCCTTCCGAGTCTATCTGATATACGTTTTGCGTCAAGTGCACGTAGTCGGAAGTTTCCTGCCTTATGGTAATTGTCCGGCTGAGTCCTTCCGAAGTCAGTATCAGTGAAGCAATGCGGCTTTCATCCGAGTCGTTTTCCGTGAGGGCCATGATGGTGATCGCGTTTGTTCCGGCGGTGCCCTCTGTCGCCGAAATGGTCAGCCAGTCGGCTGAAACCTCGGCTTGCCAGTTGAGTTCGCTGGTAAAGCTGATTGTGGACAGGGAGCCGGCTTCCGATGCCAATACGATATCTTCCGTGATGCTGAAAGAAAATTCGGGTTTTACGTCGTCTTCGGAGCATGAAGTGAATGCTATGGCAATAGCGATAGCAATAAGCTGGATGGCAGAATGCAGGTATTTCATTGTCGTATAATTAAGTCTGCCCAAATGTAGGAAATATTCGTGAATTGCGGAATGCTTTTGACTGCTGTTTGATAAAAAAATGCGTCGGCCGGATTCGGGAGCTTTTATTCGGATTCTGCTTTCTCCCTCAAGCCAAATCGCGTGTGTGGCCGCATGTTTTATGTTTCAAAGTATGGAATGTGCATTCCACGTTTGGGAACGTATATTCCACAATGTGGAACATGCATTCCACAACGTGGAACGTAGAATGTATCCCGGATTCGTGAAAAAATGGCGGGCCGGACGGGAAAACAGATGGGCGGAAGCGAAAAAAATCCGGAGCCTTGGCCGCGGCCGCTCCGGATTGTAGTCACGAAAGGAGAGTGATGTTGCGTGCTCATTGCTGTTTCTTGTAGCTTATGATAGCCCACCCGTAAAAAGTTACGGCAAATGCGGAGAGTATGCCGAGTTGGGGCAGGATGTCCGTCAGACCGCTTCCTTTCAGATAAACCATGCGCATGACTTCCATGAAATGGCGCAGCGGATTGGCGTATGTGATGACCTGTGCCCATTCAGGCATACTGCTGATGGGGGTGAAAAGGCCGCTCATCAGAATGAAGATCAGCATGCAGAACCACATAACGAACATGGCCTGCTGCATGGTGGCGGAATAGTTGGATATGACGAGCCCCAGCCCCGAAACCACAAAGATGAACACCAGAGCGGCGAGATAGATGTTCAGCAGGTTGCCTGCCGGTGTCAGGCCGTAAACCGCCCACGCCAGCGCCATGCACAGGCTCAGGACGATGAACCCGATCAGCCAGTAGGGCAGGAGCTTTGCCAGAATAAAGGTGAAACGGCTGACGGGGGTGACATTGATCTGTTCGATTGTTCCTGCTTCTTTTTCGCCCACAACGTTTAGTGCCGGAAGAAACCCGCACAGCAGGACAAGCACCATCGTCATCATTGCCGGAACCATAAACACTTTGTATTCCAGGTGGGGGTTGAAAAGGTAGCGCACGGAACTTTGGGATGGCTGCGACTGCAGAATCTGGGTGAGATAGACATTTCCCAGTCCGCCTTTGGTTCCGTTTACAGCATTCACTGCAATCAGTGCAGAGGCGTCGCGGCCGTTTATGATGTCTTTCTCAAAGTCGCGCGGGATTTCGAGAAGTATGTCTGCCTTGTCTTTCTCTATCAGTTCTATGCCTTCCCTGTAAGTGGAAGGAAAACCAGTCAGAACAAAGTAGCGTGACGCTTCAATCCGGTGCGTCAGCCGTTCGGATGTCGTACTGCGGTCGTGGTCGATCAAGGCGATGCGCAAATCTTCTATTTCGAGCGTAGCGGCCCATGGAAGAACCAGCATGATCATGCACGGAAATACCAGAATCAGTTTCGGCAGAAAGCTGTTGCGTTTCAGTTGGCGGAATTCTTTTTCTATCAGATAGCGTAACATCATAGTCGTTCTCCTTTCTTTTAGTCCAGGCGGTTGTTGAATTTGCGTGCGGTGAGAACTGTCAGCGCGATGCCCATGGCCAGAAGTATGCAGGTTTCTTGCCAGACGTAGCCGAACGGTACTCCTTCGATCATGAGCTTCCGTACAATGTCAACATACCATCGTGCCGGAATCAGGCAGGAAATGGCTTGCAGTATGGCTGGCATGCTTTCTATCGGGAAGATGATGCCGGACAGCACGATGGTGGGAATCATCATGACCATGCCCGACAGAAGCATGGCCGCTACTTGAGTCCGCACGATGCAGGAGATGAGCAGTCCCAAAGCCAGGGACACGAAGATGAAGAGCAGCGATACGCCCAATAACGCTCCCAGGTTTCCTGCGACAGGCACATGCAGCACGAAGACTGAAAGCAGCAGGATGGTGGTCAGATTCACGACCGACAGCACAAAGTAGGGTACAGCTTTCGAGAGGATGACAAACAGCGGATTCATCGGAGATACCAGCAGCACTTCCATCGTGCCGGTTTCCTTTTCCCGTACAATCGAGATGGAAGTCATCATGGCGCATATCAGCATCAGAATAAGTCCCATCACTCCGGGCACAAAATTGTATGCGCTCTTCATCTGAGGGTTATACAGCAGTTTGGTTGACAGCTTCAGGCCGCCGGACTGCCGGATGACAGACTGGGCCGATGCGATGACTCCTTGCGCATATGAACTTCGGGTTATCGCCTGGTTAGGGTCTGTCGCGTCGGCTATCAGCTGGATTGATTCGGAGTCAAAGCGCATCCGGTTCATGTCGCTCGGGAAAATGACCGCAAGGTCTATCCGGTTGCGCAGGAACAGCTCTTCGACTTCCTTCATTGAATAGACTCTGTAGCGCACCTCAAAATATTCGCTTGCGTCCAGGTGGTCGATGATGCGCCGGGTGTCTGAGTCGACGGAAGGAGCCAGCACTGCCGTCTTCACGTTTTTTACTTCGGTAGAGATGGCAAATCCGAACAGTATGATCTGTACGATGGGCATCCCTATGAGAATCAGCATCGTGCGGCGGTCGCGCAGGATGTGGTGGAATTCCTTTATGACAAAAGCGAGAAACTGTTTCATCTTTCGTGTTTTTGCTGTTTATTTCTGTTTCCTTGCCAGTTTCTGGAACACTTCGTCCATGTTGCTTGCCTGGAAACGGGCTTGTAAGGCTTGGGGAGTGTCAAGCGCCTTGATTTGTCCGTCTACCATCATGGAAATCCTTCCGCAATATTCGGCTTCGTCCATGTAGTGTGTCGTGACGAAAATCGTGATGCCCTGATCGGCTGCCTGATAGATCAGTTCCCAGAACTGCCGGCGTGTGGCAGGGTCTACTCCTCCAGTCGGTTCGTCAAGAAAAACGAGCTGCGGGCGGTGGAATATCGCTACGGAAAAGGCAAGCCTCTGTTTCCATCCCAGCGGGAGATCTTTCACCAGCGCTTTCCGGCTTTCGTCCAGTCCGATGCGCTGGAGCGTTTCATCCGCCCGTTTTCTGATTTCTTTGTCCGGTATGCCATAAATGCCTCCGAACAGACGGAGGTTTTCTTCTACGGTCAAATCTTCGTAGAGAGAAAATTTCTGGCTCATATATCCGATGTGCTTCTTGACCTCTTCGCTTTGCGTGCCGACATCATAGCCCAGCACTTCGGCTCTGCCTTCGGTCGGGACGCTCAGTCCGCAAAGAATGCGCATGGCTGTTGTCTTTCCGGCGCCGTTGGCTCCTAAGAAGCCGAATATTTCTCCTTGCTTCACCTCAAACGAAATATGGTCTACGGCTGTAAAATTGCCGAACCTTTTCACCAGTTTTTCCACGCGGATAACGGCCGGCCTGCCTTCCGGATCTTGTTTCCTTGAGAGTCCGGGCGGACAGAGTATTTCTTTGAAACGTTCGAGAATGATTTCCGGTGCGTCGGTTCCCTGTATGCTTCCTTCGCGGATAAAGGCAATCCGGTCGCACTGCCGGGCCTCGTCCATGAACGGCGTGGATACCACGATGGTCACTCCCCGTTGTTTCAGACGTTTGAGCATCTGCCAGAATTCTTTTCTTGAAACCGGGTCCACGCCGGTTGTAGGTTCATCAAGGAACAGAATCTCCGGGTTGTGCACCAATGCGCAGCAGAGAGCCAGCTTCTGCTTCATACCTCCCGATAAGGCACCGGCACGGCGGTCGCGAAATGGAGCTATCTGCTCATAAATCTCCCGGATTTGCCCGTAGTTCTCTTCAACGGTTGTCTGAAATACCGTGGCGAAGAAGTTCAGGTTTTCTTCTACGGTGAGGTCTTGATACAGAGAGAAACGTCCGGGCATATAGCCGACACTTCTGCGTATCTGCTTGTAATTGTCCGTTATGTCGAATCCGTTCACAGCAGCTTTCCCTTTGTCCGCCTTTATCAGGGTGGTCAGTATCCGGAACAGGGTGGTCTTGCCTGACCCGTCCGGACCGATGAGGCCGAAAATCTCTCCTTTCCGCACGCTGAGTGAAACGTCGGTCAGGGCTGCTGTATTGCCGTAGCTTTTATACAGGTGGCTTGTTTCGAGGATGAAAGGACTGTCCATGCCGTTAAAACTTTACTTCTCCGTACATTCCCAGTTTGATGACGCCGTCGTTTCTTACCGCGATTTTCACGGCATACACCTGGTTTGCCCTTTCATCGTCAGTCAGAATGGTTTTGGGGGTAAACTCCGCTTCGTCGGCAATCCATGAAACCGTGCCTTCGTATTCTTTTCGCTGCTTGTCGCCGAAATCGGCAAAGACCTTTGCTTTTGCTCCAATTTTTATTTTTTCAAGCTGGGTGGAAGTGACGTATGCGCGTAAAAACACATGCTGCATGTCGGCTATCTTAAACAGCGGTTTCCCGACTGATGCCAGTTCGCCCGGTTCGGCGTATTTGGCGAGTATCGTACCGTCAATCGGTGACAGGATGTGGCATTTCTTGAGCTGGTCCTCGATTTGCGTCACTTGTATGGCTACGGAAGAGCTTTGTTCGTTCAGGCTCGCCGTGCTGTTGTGCAGCGTGGACAGTTGGGCTTCCAACTGCCTGTTCAGCACAGCCAGTTGGGAATCCCAGTCGTCCAGCTGTTTGCGGTTTGCCGCGTTTGCTTCCAGCAGCTTTTTCACTCTTAGTCTTTCGCGTTCGGCTGTAGCGATCTGTTCTTTGGTGGCAGCTATCTGCTTGCGTATGTCGGGCCGTTGGCTGTCCACCGATTTCCGGCTGGCTGTCAGTTGCAGTTTTTTCAGATGAAGCTGCACGGTATCAATAACTCCCACTTCTTCTCCCTGTTTCAGTATGCGCCCTTCTTCCGCATTGAGGAAGAAGAGTTTTCCGTTGTTTTCTGCTGATACGATGATTTCGGTTGCCTCAAACGTACCGGTCGCGTCGTAATCTTGGTCAGACTGGCAGGCGGTTGCTGCCAACATGCTTGCCAGAAAAAATAGCTGGATGCGTTTCATAACAGTTCAATATTTAGGTATGGTTCTTTTTCAAAAAAGGTTGGTTTGTCAGTTTGTCAGATGCTTGAGCTCGTATTGCGCTTTCAGCAGTTCGATTTTGCGGACTGCCAGATCTTGCTTCGCCAGGCTCTCGCGCGTCAGTTCACGGAGCATGTCGGTAACGGACATTGTGCCGTTGGCCACTTTCGCTTCGGAAGCCTTGCGGATATTGGTGCGCAGCTTCACGATTTCTTCGTCGCTTTCCATCTGGCGTTGCAGTGTGGCTATGTTCCCTTTCTCCTCGGTCAGTTTCAGCCGGGTGTTGAAGAGAAACAGTTCACGGTCGTTTGCGATTTGTTTTCTGCGTGTTTCCAGTTTGCGTTTGTCGTCCTTCAGTGTATAAAGACTTCCGAAGTTCCAGTTCATGCGGGCACCTACAATATAATAAGGCGAGAATTTGTCTTCCAGCATGTTCAGTCCGGGATTGCCGTATCCTCCTTGGGCGAACAGGCTGAACTTAGGCATGAATCCGGTGCGCAGCCGCTGCCGTTCTACATCAATCGTATGTCCTTGTGCTGCATATAAAGCCAGTTCGGGACGATTGATCAGTTCGCCGGCATTCGGTTCCGGCGTTTCGGGCACAGCCAGTTGCGTGTCGTTTCCTAATTCTTTTCCGGTAAGCATAGCCAGCATTTGCAGATACGCCTTCCGGCTGTTGTTCAGCTTGATGCGCTGTTGGTCTGTTTGCAGGATTTCCACCTTTACGGCATCGATGTCTGCATCGTTCGCTATCCCGTTGTCCCTGTAGGCGGTTACATTGCGTAAGTTCCGTTCAAGGTCGTCGCTCAGCAAACGGTTTTGCTTGAGCTGTTCGTCGATCAGCAGAATGCCGAAGAACACTTGGTTTACCCTTTCGTTGAGTGCATACATGCTTACGTCCGTTTGCTTTAATGCTTCATCGGTGGCGGCTTCAGTCTGTTTCTTTCTGTTTTTTATTTCTCCTCCGTCCCAAATGTTCTGGCTTATTTCCACCGTTACCTGATACTGGTCTTTCGACACTCCGTGGAAGTCAATGTCTGGCACCTCGAACGGCAAGGTAGTCGCATCACTCTGATATGTAGCTTTTCCTCCGAGTGAAATCTGCGGAAGGTTTCCTTTGGCGGCATTTGAAAGGCTGTATTCTTCCGACATTTCGATCAGTCTGTACTGGCGGACCAGCGGATAATTGGCTTGTGCGTCCTGCCGGCATTGTTCCAGAGTCAGTTGGGCAAACGCATGTGTCAGTCCCTGAAGGCAAAACAGCAGTGTGAGAAATCGTTTCATAGCTTTCATTCTTTTGTTTAATGCAAAGGTAGTGTTTCCGGAGTTATGCAAAGGTCCTGGAATTTGCTCTGTATGTTCCGATTGTCCGAATTTACGAATAAATCCCTTAATAAGCAAGGCAGATTATTATCTTTGCATGCAATAAGTATGGAAAATATGAGAAGGAAAGAATTGCGTGACTTAGGGCTTCAACAAGTGATAGAGCTGCAGATGATTCCTTATAATGTGGAGCGTTACATTTCCTCGGACTTTGGATTGGTCCTTTCTGTGAAAGGCATGTCTGATATCACTGAAAAGATTTTTGTTCCCGAACAGCCTTACAGGCTGACCGAAGGACGCATTGTGTATATGCGTTCGGGTTATGTGCGTGTACGCATGAATCTGATAGAGGCAAGGCTTGACGCCCATCAGTTGCGGGTCGTTTCGCCTGGAGCAGTGCTAGAGTTTGTGGAATATTCTCCCGATTGTGATTTGACGATGCTTGCCTTTTCTTCCGGTTTCATGGAAGGCTGGCAGAAAGAGAACCTGCTTTCAGCCTATATCCAAGGGAGGGTGAACATGCAGCTTGCCCTTGATGCAAAGTCGGAGCATCGTCTGGAAAGCATATTCCAGTTGATGTGGGATGTGCTGCATGATGAGCCTTTGTCCCGTGAAACGATGCAGGCTTTGATTTCTGTTCTGTTCCGTCAGATTGAGTGTTTCCAGGGAAAGGGGCAGAAAGAAGTGAAGCGGACTACCCGGCAGGAGCAGCTGTTCGCCCGTTTTATCAGTCTGGTCAACCGTTATGCCGTGAGTGAAAGGAATGTGTCGTTTTATGCAGGAAAACTGTATGTCACTCCCCGTTATTTGTGTACGCTGATCCGTGAAACCAGCGGGCGCACGGTGATGGATTGGGTGAATGATGCGGTGTTGCTTGAGGCGAAACTGATGCTTTGTCATACGGATAAGCTGGTGTATCAGATTGCTGATGAATTGTATTTTCCGAACCCTTCGTTTTTCTGCAAGTTCTTCCGGCGCATGACCGGGAAGACTCCGAACCAGTACAGACAAGGACGCAGGTGATTTTGCTGTTTAATGAACTTTTTCTGGTCAAAGTCATTTTTATTATGTATATTCGGAACAGATAGCGAATGGCATGTTATCAGCATACATTATATTATATAGCATATGAAAAAGAAAATGATTTTGGGAATGCTCGGCGCGTTGGCTGTATTTTTGCCGGCCGGCAACATTGCAGCCTGTACAGGCATTTCGCTTGCGGCATCTGACAGCAGCCGTGTGGTAGCCCGCACCATTGAATGGGGAGGAAGCGATTTGAACAGTCAGTATGTGATCGTTCCGCGCGGATATGTGCAGCAGTCATATATCCCCGGAGGTGTGGCAGGCGGAAAGAAGTTTTCAGCCCGTTACGGCTATGTGGGACTTGCTGTAGAGCAAAAGGAGTTTGTGGCGGAAGGACTGAACGAAGCGGGACTTTCGGCCGGGCTGTTCTATTTCCCCGGTTACGGCGGATATGTAGCATACGATGAGTCTGAGAAGGCGGAAAGCGTTGCGGATCTTCAACTTGTTTCTTATATATTGGCCACGTGTGCTACCGTGGACGAAGTGAAAAAGGCTGTCGGTGATGTCCGTGTAGTTGCCATTGATCCGCGTGCTTCTACCGTACACTGGCGCTTTGCCGAGCCATCCGGAAGGCAACTGGTATTGGAAATTGTTGACGGCAAGTGCCGTTTTTATGAGAACAAGCTTGGCGTGCTGACCAATTCGCCGGATTTTGAGTGGCAGCTGACCAATCTCAATAATTATGTCAACCTTTTTCCGGGCACGGCTCCGGCTCAACGTCTGGGAAACTTGAGCCTGAAGTCATTCGGTGCCGGAAGCGGATTTCTCGGAATTCCGGGTGATGTGACGCCTCCGTCACGTTTTGTCCGTGCAGCATTTTACCAGTCGACAGCTCCGTTGCAGAAAACCGGTGAAGACGCTGTTTTGCAGTGCTTTCAGATATTGAATAATTTTGACATCCCTGTCGGTATAGAAACAGCCGCTGGAGAAGTGGCGGCCGATATACCGAGTGCCACTCAATGGACATCTGCTACGGATGTGACTCATCGTGTCATCTATTTCCGTACCATGCATAACAGTGCCATACGCCGCATTGACCTGAAAGGAATTGATTTCTCGAAGGTCGGGTATAAGGCTGTGCCTTTGGATATGGTTAAGCGTCAGCCGATTATTGATGTTTTATGAAATACTATAGAAAAATGAAACGTTGGTTCTTGTTTTTGCTGGCGGGCGGACTGTTCTGCACCGTCGGTTGTACGGCTTCGGTTAAAGTGATATATCCGAGCCGCAGTTATGTGACAGAAAAAAGACATCTTGGTGATGTGAAAACCATTATGCTTGTTTCGTCCGTTGATGTGGAGTATTACCAGACAAAGGGAAAGCCTTATGCGGAAATCTTTGCCTCTGATAATGTCCTGCCCGAGGTGCTGGTCGAAGAATCGGGCGGCACATTGACGGTAGGATACAAGCGTTCTGTTTCCTTTCGGGGTGAAAACCGCTGCAAGGTGAAAGTCTATGCTCCTTCTGCTACGGTTTTTGAAACGAACGCTTCGGGAGATATCAGCATTCCGGGCGGACTGCATACGAACCGGGCTGTCATATTGCATGTGAATGCCAGCGGCGACATTGATCTGTCGTCCGTTGTCTGCCAGTCACTGAAGGCGGAAGTGAATGCCAGCGGTGACATTCAGATTCAAAGCGTAAAATGCGACAGGGCGGATGGTATGGTCAATGCCAGTGGGGATCTTAATATTAAAAGGCTGGATTGTACGCGGGCCAATCTGGAAGTGAATGCTTCGGGCGACTGTGAGGTAGAAGGCCGTTGCCGGACCGTGCGGCTTATGAACAATGCTTCGGGCGACATTGATGCGGAAAATCTGAGAGCTGTGGATGTGACAGCGGAAAACAACGGCTCCGGCGACATCAGTTGCCATGCGTCCGAAAGTCTGGATGCTGTGAATAGAGGGAGCGGAGATATCAGCTATGCGGGCAACCCGAAGCAGGTGAGGAAAGAAGGAAAACACATTGACAGGGACTGATGTTATGGATATTCTTCTGATCATATTGGGCGTTATCTGTTTGATAACCGCAATTCTGGGAACTGTGCTTCCGGTTCTTCCCGGACCGCCGATTGCGTATGTAGGAATGATACTGTTCCATCTTACCGACCGTATCCAGTTTACGCCCACTCAACTGATTGTCTGGGCGGTATTGGTTGTGCTGGTCCAGGTGCTTGATTACGTGATACCGATGCTGGGCAGCAAATATGCCGGCGGAACGAAATGGGGAAGCTGGGGATGTGTGATAGGAACAGTAGTCGGTTTGTTTTTCTCGCCTTGGGGAATTGTCTTGGGACCTTTTCTTGGAGCGGTGGCCGGCGAACTGTTGGGTGACAAGGATTTGAAGTATGCGTTGAAGTCGGGCTTAGGTTCGTTGCTTGGTTTTCTTTTCGGCACAATCGTGAAACTTATGCTTTGCGGCTATTTCATCTGGCAGTTTATTGCTGCGTTTTGAGCCGTCTGACGGTGAGAGTTTTTTTATTGGCGCAGACTGTTGCAGGCATTTTCTCTTTTGTCGGCAGCAGTCTGTTTTTTATTGTATGGGAGGGACAGCCGTTTGTAATTGGAAAGAAATATTTGTAAATATTTTGTATCCCACTCTTAATTGCATTGTCTTGCTCTGTTGATAAGGATGTAACAGCAGACCTCTTTCTTTGCGTAAAATTAATCAAAAGAGGTTATTAATGGAGAAAAACAATTTTTTCAGGAAAAAGAGTTTGTCGGGTAAGAAAGTTGTGGCGGCATTGTTGCTGGGCGCATGTTGTTCTGCAGCTTATGCCGATGAGGACAGGGTTATTACCGGAAAGGTGCTGGACAGCAGCGGTGTCGGACTTCCCGGAGTAACGATTTTGCAGAAGAACACTTCTAATGGAACTGTTGCGGATATGGACGGTAACTTTTCATTGTCTGTATCCGATCCAGCATCAGCTTCTTTAATCGTATCTTTTGTAGGTTATGATACACAGGAGATACTGGTCAAGGATAAGGGATTTATTGCGGTGACACTGACGGAAGATGTGCAGGCTTTGGATGAAGTGGTGGTTACGGCATTAGGAATCAAGCGAGAAAAGAAATCGCTGGGATATGCCCAGCAGGTTGTTGACGGGAATGAGATGAATGTAGGCAATGACGCGAACGTGCTGAACAAGCTGGCGGGAAAGGTTGCCGGTGTGCAGATGATAGCCGGCAGCTCCGGTGCGGGTTCTTCTACGAGGGTTGTTATTCGTGGCGAATCTTCTTTGTCAAACAATAACCAGCCTCTGTATGTCGTTGATGGAGTTCCTGTCAATAACAATATATACTCCAATCTTGCCGGTACGCCGCAGGAGATTGATTATGGAAACGGTGCCGGCGAACTGAATGCTGACGATATTGAAAGCATATCCGTGTTGAAAGGAGCCAATGCCGCCGCTCTGTATGGTTCGCGTGCCGCCAATGGAGTGGTGCTGATAACGACCAAATCCGGAAAGACGAAGAACAAGTTCCAGATAGCCGTCAATTCGACCACTACTTTTGAGATGGTTTCCCGTCTGCCAAAGTATCAGAACAGTTACAGTCAGGGACTTGATGGAGAGTTTGAATACTGGGACGGCAATAACGGCCATGGCACTCAAGATCATCAGGATCAGAGCTGGGGACGTCCTCTTGACGGAAGTCTTGTGGCACAGTTTGACTCTCCTTCTGTCGGTGCTGACGGTACGGTTTATCGTGGCGGTGATGTCTTGGGGCGTAACGGCGCGTCTATCCAGCCTACTCCGCTGGTTCCTCATCCGGATAATGTAAGGGACTTTTTTGAAACAGGTGTCACGCTGAACAACAATATCGCGCTGAGCGCAAGCAATGACAAGGGCGACATACGTGTTTCCTATACCAATCTGTACAGTATGGGCGTAATTCCGAATGTAGATCTGCGGCGGAATACGGTAAGTATAAATACGGGCTATAAATTTACAGACAAGTTTTCGGTGAAAGCAAGCGCTTCTTACATGAATGCAGCCAGCACCAACCGTCCGAGCCTGGGATACGGCCCGGAGAATCCGATGTATACATTCACATGGTTCGGCCGGCAGGTTGATATCAATAGCCTGCGCGAGTACTGGCAGCGCGGTTATGAGGGAAGGCAGCAGTTCCACTTTAACTCGGGATGGAACGACAATCCTTTTTTCACGATGTATGAAAACACGAACGGGTATGACAAAAACCGCATGTTCGGCAATGTGATGCTTGCTTATGATTTCCTTCCGAACCTGAAGCTGACGGCACGTACGGGAATCGATTTCTTTTACGATCTGCGCCAGAGCAAGCGTGCCTATAGCAGCAAGAGTTTTCCGACCGGAGCGTACAAGCGTGAAAATGTATTCTTCTCAGAATGGAATACGGATATCCTGTTGCAGTGGAACAAAAGGTTCAAGGAGGTATGGCGTACGGATCTGACCGCGGGAGTGAACTCAATGGTTCAGAAGAACTCATATGACTATAGCTTTGCCGACGGGCTTTCCATTCCGGGGGTATATAACTTGGGCAATGCCGCTTCAAATGTTGCGGTGATACAGCGGGACAGCAAGAAGCGAATAAACAGCGTGCTGTTTACGGGGCAGTTGTCTTATCGTGATTATCTGTTCTTGAATGTGACGGCACGTAACGACTGGTCCAGTGCGCTGACCCGGTCGGACGGTGCGGGACATAATTCTTATTTTTATCCTTCCATATCTGCCAGTGCCGTGCTGAGCGATATCTGGAGGCTTCCCAAAAAGATTACATACTGGTCGGTCAGAGGCGGATATGCAGAGGTGGGAAGTGATACAGAGCCTTACCGTCTGGAAAATACTTATTCATACAGCAGCAAGTACGGTTCTCAGTCGGGGGTCACAATGCCTTCAACGCTGTCTAACACGGATCTGAAGCCCGAGCGTATGCACTCTTATGAAATAGGGACGGACTTCCGCATGTTCGATAACCGGTTGGGTCTTGACTTGACTTATTATAATACGTTGAACACCAATCAGATTGTGCAGATACCTATATCTGCTACTTCCGGATACGATACGCGCTACATTAATGCGGGTGAAATCCGTAACTACGGATTTGAGGCTACCTTGTCGTATACGCCGGTAAAGACGCAGACCGGCTTCCAATGGGACGGAACCATCAATTTCTCCATGAACAAGAGCCGTGTGGAGGAAATCAGCGATGAATATGACCAGTATGTATATTCTTGGGCAGCCATTTATTCGGATGAAGATGCGCGCGTGTATGCGATAGCAAAAGAAGGCGAGCCTATGGGCAATCTGTATGGTACAGGATTGAGGCATACCGACGACGGCAAGCTGATTGTAGACGCTACCGGGTTGCCGGTGGCAGACCAGACGCTTGTGAAGCTGGGCAATTATAATCCGGATTTCATTATGGGATTTTATAACAAGTTCTCCTATAAAGGCTTTACTTTCGACTTTCTGATCGACTGGCATCAGGGAGGTGTGTTCGTTGCCAGATCATTTGGCATGGGCATGGAGTCTGGTGTGCTTGACAGAACAGAATACCGCAACGATGCCGGCATGGTGATTGACGGAGTTGTGTGGGATGAAGCGCAGAATGCTTATGTCAAGAATACGACTCCGGTAAGCCCTCGTGATTATTACAGAAACTTGTACCGGCGTTACCACGAAACCCAGTCTACTTTCAGTGCGACTTATGTGAAGCTGCGTGAAGTGAAGCTTGCATACAGCTTCCCGTCAAAATGGTTCGTGCATACTCCGATAAAGAGCCTGGGGCTGGCTGTGGTTGCCCGTAATCTGTTTATGTGGACAAAAGACCAGGACTATGTAGATCCGGAGTCTATTACTTACGAGGGCAGCTCGTCTACGCCCGGAGTGGAAGAGATGGCTTATCCCTCTACCAGAAGCATCGGTTTTAATGTGAATGTCGTATTTTAATTGTTAGGTTGCATATATGAAAAATAAGATAAAGATAGGATTTGTTTCGTTGGCTGTCTTCTGTGCGACAGCATGTACCTCTGATTTCGGTTCGATAAATACGGATCCGAACAATCCGACGAGTGTCACTCCGGATCTGTTGCTGACACCTTTGCTGCACACGCTGACTCAGAGGCAGTTCAATTATGGCGACGGAGCCGGGCTGGCGCATTATGTTTCGCGCACGAACTACAACGAAACGGACCAGTATGCGTTTGGTACGAATGAAAGCACATGGTCAGACTATTATCTTCAGTTGAACAATATCAGTGAAATGATCCGGCTTTCCGAAGAAACCGGCCGCCCTTCTTGCGTGGCGATTGGATACATACTGAAAGCCTTTGTGGCTTCTCAACTGACGGACATGTGGGGAGATGTGCCTTACTTTGAGGCTACCCAGGGAAGCGAGAATATTACTCCGGCCTATGATACGCAGGAAGACATCTATACGGCAGAAGGCGGAATCATCAGCCTTCTGAAAGAGGCGGACGAACTGCTGGCCGGGAATACGGACGTGCTTCCGTCTGATCTGGTCTATGAAGGCGACCGCGACAAGTGGCGCAAGTTCGGAAACTCATTGCGGCTGCGTTATTTGATGCGTATCAGCAACCGGATCGGCGACTGCACAATGGATATCAGGTCTGAAATCGCCTCCGTTATGGCGTTGCCGTTGATGGAGTCGAACGACGACAATATGCTTCTGCCGTTCTTGTCGGGAAATCCTAACATGTGTCCTATTTACGACATGCGTGCCGGCAATTTTGAATACACGCGGATGAGCAAGGAAATCCAGGCAATGTGGGACAATTATCAGGATCCGCGCGTTCCGGTATGGTTTGCCCCTTCTACGAATTCCGCTTCAACGTCATCTCCGGTTTATGCGGGAGTTGAATCGGGATGCTCTTCGACTACGCTTACGGAAATCGGATATTCACAGGCGGATGTGTCTATGTTGGGAAGCTATTACCGTGACGCTCCCGACGCATGTGATGCCGTGCTGATGAACTGTTCGGAGGTCAAGTTCCTGGAGGCTGAGGCCATAGCCAGAGGCTATGTTGCCGGAGATGCGCGCCAGGCTTACGAAGACGGCATCAGGCTGTCGATGGAATATTATGGGGTTGAAATGCCGGCAAGTTACCTCGCTCAGCCCGGGGTGGCCTACAGTGATGCTGATGCAGACGAGGCTGTCAGGCAAATCATGCTGCAGAAGTGGATGTGCATGTTCTTTGTCGGTTATGAAGCCTGGTTTGATTTTCTGCGTACAGGACTGCCTGAGCAGACTCCTGTGCTTGACAACCGCAATCCGACGGCTGCCGGTGAGATTCCTTCGCGTTTCTATTATCCGGAAGACGAGCAAGCCTTGAACATGAATAATTACCAGGAGGCTGTTGACAGGCAAGGAGGAACAGATGATATAAACAGTAAATTGTGGTGGGAAAAATAATGAGAACGATGAAAATGCATAGAACGGTTTTTACAATGGCGCTGGCCTGCCTTTGGGCTGCTTCGGCCGGTGCCGCAATGGTGAAAGGAACGGTTAAGTCGGGGGATAGAGGCCTTGGAGAAGTGCTTGTGACAGACGGATTCGCGTTTGTCGTGACAGATTCGAAAGGGAACTATCAGATTGATTTGAACGAGAAGGCGGAGTTTGTTTATTTGCTGACTCCCAAAGGATACGTGGCTGATTTCAGCACAGGAGTGCCCCAGTTTTATCAGCGGGTGGATCCGTCCAAAAAGAATTATGACTTTAATCTTCAAAAGATGGAAGGAGATCCCGACCGCTTTGCCATGATTACGATGGCAGATACCCAGCTTGATACCGAATTGGATGTGAAGCGTCTGATGGCGGAAACTCTTCCGGATGTTCAGGCTACATTGCAGCAGTACGGCGGCGTGCAGAAAGCGGGCATTCTTTTGGGTGACATCTCCTGGGACAATTATGTGCAGAATGACGCATATAAGGATTTTGTCCGCAAGCTGGGGATTCCGGTGTATCCGGTTATAGGCAATCATGATTTTGACAAGTACATGACGCCGTCGCCGGACGCTGACTTTGCCCATATTTATAAAGAGAATTTCGGCCCCTTGTATTACGCTTTTCAATTGGGGGACGTGTATTACATTGTATTGAACAATATGAAATATTTCGGCAACAAGCGCTACAAGACTACGCTTGAACTGGAAGATCAGATGAAGTGGCTGGAGCTTTTGCTGGGGTGTGTGCTGCAGCAGGACAAGCAGGTTGTTGTTGCGATGCATGCTCCGCTGAAACCTTCTCCCGAGGCTCCGCTGATCGAAGGAGGAGAAAAGCTGAAGCGTATGCTGATGAACAAGTTTCATGCGACGGTCGTTTCCGGACACTTTCACCGCAATTCAACTACGGATATTGGTGCAGGGATTATGGAGCATAACTTAGGAGCCGTATGCGGCACGTGGTGGAGCTGTGATGTATGCAGCGACGGCACTCCCAACGGCTACCAGGTGTTTGAAGGAAACGGAGCGCAAGTGTCCTCTTATTATAAGTCGACGGGAAAAGACCGAAGCTGTCAGCTCAAGCTGTATGCAAAAGGGCGGGTTATGGACCGGCCGGATGCAGTGGTGGCCAAGGTGTGGAACTGGAATTCCAATTGGAGAGTGCGTTGGTATGAAGACGGAGTGCTGAAAGGAGATATGTCGCAGTTCTATTCGTTCGACCCTGATTATCTGGAGCATTTGGACGGACGCAGAGCCGTGGCCGATTATACTCCGGCAAGAACCAATCATTATTTTTCGGCTGTTCCTTCTGAGACGGCTAAAGAGATAAAGGTGGAAGCGGTAGACGAGTTCGGCAATGTGTATTCCGAAACGATCGCTTTGTAGTGGGCACGCTGTGTCAAAATGAAAGCAGGTTTTCATTTTGACACAGCTTCTGTTTTTTGCTGTCAGATTGACTTGATGAATCTGGCGGGAACGCCTCCAACGATGACATTTGCCGGAACATCTTTAGTTACAACGGCTCCGGCTGCAACGATGGCATTGTCGCCGATGGTCACTCCCTGCAGGATGGTTGCGTTTGAACCTATCCACACATTCTTCCCCAAAGTGATGGGAGCGGGATAAGTATAGATGCGGTCTTCGGGGGCTGTGCCGTGATTGAGGGTTGCGAACACCACATTGTGTCCTATCTGGCAGCCGTCGCCTATGGTCACTCCTCCATGATCCTGAAAGTGGCAGCAGGCGTTTATAAACACATTCTGCCCGATGTGAATGTTTTTGCCGAAGTCGGTGTAAAACGGCGGGAATACGCGCAGGGTAGGATTGACCGGCTGTCCGAACAGCTCGGCCAGCATTTCTCTCACTTCATCCGGCGTATAGTAGCTGGTGTTCAGCTTGAATGTGATCTTTCTTGCTTCGTTGCTCATTTCATTCATAAACAGAAAAATTTCTTCCGTATTCAGGGGCTTTCCTGTTTTCACGTATGCGAGGAAATCGTTCAATGTCATATCTTTTCTCTTTCTTGTTGGTTTGGCTGCAAAGTTAGCCAAGTTAGCCGGTATATCCTGTAGATATATTACGGAAGTTGGTGTCTTAATTACGGCTTTTGCAGCATGTTGTGTACATATTACGGAGATTATAACCGTTATTCCGTTTTTTTCAGGCAAGATGTTCCGGTTCATGATTTATTCTTTAAATTTGTGGAAATAAAAAGTGATTGTTATGGAAGCAGATGTAATCAAACTTGACAAGGTTGAACAATACAATGACCTGTTCGGACTGGAAACGCTTCATCCGCTTGTCAGTGTGGTTGATTTGAAGGAGTCTACCCGGTATCCCACACATTTTATTATCAATTATGGCGTGTATGCGCTTTATCTGAAGGATATCAAGTGCGGGGACATCCGTTACGGAAAGCAGAAGTATGATTATCAGGACGGCACTGTGGTGAGCTTCGCTCCGGGGCAGGTGGCTGAGGTGGAAATGCTCGACGGCATGAAGCCGATGGCAACGGGGCTGCTGTTTCATCCCGACCTGATCCGAGGCACGTCGCTTGGCGAGAATATCAGGCAGTATTCTTTCTTTTCTTATTCTTCGGCGGAAGCCCTTCATTTGTCGGAAACGGAAAAGGAAATATTCATCGACTGTCTGCATAAAATCAAGCTCGAGCTTCTGCGTCCCATCGACAAGCACAGCAAAAGGCTGATATCGAGAAATATCGAACTGCTGCTTGATTATTGCATGAGGTTTTACGAAAGGCAGTTCATTACCCGCAGGGAGGCGAACAGGGATGTGCTGACCAAGTTCGAGGCCTTGCTCGATGCCTATTTCATGGAGAACATGCCTGAGCGGAACGGACTTCCGACGGTGAGGTATTTTGCCGATAAAGTCTGTCTGTCGCCGAACTATTTTGGCGACCTTATAAAGAAAGAAACGGGGAAAACAGCTCAGGAGTATATCCAGAACAAGATTATGGATGTGGCAAAACAGCAGATTGTTGGTACGGACAAGACCGTGAGCCAGATAGCCTATGAACTGGGCTTTCATTATTCGCAGCATTTTAACCGCATTTTCAAGAAAAATGTGGGATGCACGCCCAATGAATACAGGAAGGTGCAGCATGGGTGAGGCTGTAGGAAACCATCCTTCACTGTAAAAAAACGGTGCTTTTGCTTTGTGGCATTCTTTATCTTCAGGTTAGAGATACAGATCTCCAGCTTGGAGATACATGTCTTTAGCCTAAAGATGCATATCTCCAGCGTGGAGATGAACTTTTTAAAGGGCAGGCGGATTTTTCCGCCAGGCAGGAAGAGTATGCCTTGCGCCCAGCCCGAAGCGGAGTGCCGGACAGATTGCCGGATCCGCTCTCTTCCGGGAAAAACAGCATGTTTCTAAATGAATGCGGATTCCGCTAAACCGATGACAAAATGTTTTGAATAGTTTCCGAGGTACAGATTAAGTCTAAAGGAAAAAATCGAATTTGAAAAGGGCGGTTATGGTCTTTCACGGCGGTGTATATTTCATCGGATTGTCACATCAATGCAACAATTAAGGGGATTGAAAGCGATGGTTCAAAAAATATTTTCAATTTATTTTCTTATAAGCAAAACTTTTTATAAATTAACTGCAAATTTTCAAAGAAAATTCGGCGTAGTAGTGGTAGAAGCTAGAAAACGAAAAAACATTTTGCAAACGTTATACAAACAAAACTAACTTTATGAACAGACTTACGGTATGGGGAGGCGTATTTGCCTTGTTAATTCTCCAGGCTTGTGACAACGGGACTCCGGAGAGGATGCAGACGGACAACAGCGTGACAGACAAAGTGACTTTCACGTCTTCCATTGAGAACAATTCCGCATCGAGAGCGTATGATGGAAAGTGGGAAAAGAATGACAGAATCGGAGTGTTTATGCTGAACAATGCAGACGGAACGCCTATTGAAAGCAACGTACCTTATATTACTTCTTCCGGCGACGGCAACTTTGTGGGGGATGGTGATTTCATCCGCTTCCCGGAAGAAGGAACTGTTGTCGATTTTGTAGCCTGCTATCCCTATAAAGCTGATTTGGCAGATGGACTTTCTTATTCGGTTGATGTAAGTGACCAGAGCAGCCAGAAGGCCATTGACCTGATGGTTTCGAACAATCTGACCGGGCGCGATCTCACTAATCAGGCTACGGGAAATAACCTGCAGTTTACGCATGTGCTCTCAAAACTGGTGCTGAACCTGCGCTCTGCAGATAACGGTTCGCTTCAGGGACTGAAGGTTTATGTGCTGGGGACGAAGGTTCGGGCTTCTGTGGGCCTGAAGGACAAGAAACAGACAGAGCCGGAGGGCGAAGCGCAAGATATACTTATGTATACGAATGATGATTGTACGCAGGCGGAAGCGGTGCTTGTGCCTCAGACAATCGGCGGGAAACTGAAGCTGCGTCTGGAAATCAACGGAAAGAGCAAGGAAGTGGAAACCGGCATCGAAGGCGGACTGGTTGCAGGCAACAAATACATCTACAGCTTGACGGTAAGCAATACGGGAGGTCAAATCGTTACAGACCCGGAGGCTGAATATACGCGCTGGTTTGAAACTCCGGTAATTACTGAGTCGCAGCTTGCGCAATATGAATACATAACTCATTATACGGACACGAAGTATACAGGCTCCAACAGTTCATGGGGAAGCGTCCGCAATTATAGTATGTTATATGATACGGATTTAAAGATAGCCTATTGGGTGGCTTATCCGCTGTGCGGATATTATCTGGGAGATTCCGGCCGTACCGATGCCTGGGACTTTGATCCGTCAATACCCAACGGTTTGCAGGCAAACCTTGGAAAGGGATTCAGCGGTTACGACCGGGGACATCAGATTCCGAGTGGCGACCGCACGGGATCGAGAAGCATGAATACCGCTACGTTCTATTATACCAACATGACTCCGCAAATCGGAAAGGGACTGAACCAGACAATCTGGGCTGATTTGGAAGGAGCGGTGAGGGGATGGAGCAGCGGCATTGACACACTCTACGTGGTGACGGGAGCGATGCCTGTCACGCAGACCGACAAGAACATTACTTATGTAGACGACAACAGCGGCAGGGATGTGGCTGTTCCGAAATATTATTTCAAGGCACTGGCCCGGAGAATCTCTTCTACCGGAAGCTATCAGACAATTGCATTCAAGATGGATCAGAAAAGATATTCCGGCAACGATTATGCACAATGTGCTCTCAGCGTCAATGAACTGGAAGAAATCACAGGCTTCACTTTCTTCCCCAACATCGATGATCAGTATAAGAATAGTTCAGAACTATGGTGAGAAAGACTTTTCACTTTTGCAACGCAACGAACAGAATAACCCCTAAAATAAACGAGTTATGAAACTGAGTAATTTATTCTATCTGGGCGCGTTTTCCGCCTTGGTTCTTACCGGATGTAAGAGCAATGATGACAACAGTGAATGGATGGGAAGTGACGGTATCGTCTTTACTTCTCAGATTGAAGGAGTGACTTCAAGAGTATCAGGCGCTTCATGGGATGAAAACGATGAGGTCGGCATCTTTATGACCACTGCTGAAGAAGAATATTCAAACTACAAGTATCTGGCAAAAACAGACGGCTCTCTGGTGGCTGACGGGCAAGTATTGAAGTATCCGGCAAGCGGTGCGTCAAGCTTCATCGCTTATTATCCGTATACGACTTCGCTCAGCGGGAAGATATATGCGGTTAATGTCAGTGACCAGAGTGACCCGAAAAAGATTGACCTGCTCTATTCGAACAATGCTACCGGCATTCAGCCCAACGATCAGGTTGTTCTTAGATTCCAGCATAAGCTGAGTCAGATTGTGCTTAATATTCAGAAGGAAGGCGATCTCGACATCAATGGAATGGCGATAAAGGTTTCCGGAATGAATACAACGGCCAACTTTGACCTGAATGACGGAACATTGACAGCAACAGACAGCAAGGCGGATTTCAATATGAACGTGCAGACGGAAGGGAATACCGGAACGGCTGAGGCTATTGTCATTCCGGCTGCTGACTTGACTGGTGCAACGCTGACTTTCACGCTGGCTGACGGCAAGAACTTTGCATGGACTGTCGATTCGCCGGAAGCAGACGAAAGCTTCAAGGCCGGCACCAAGTATATCTATACAGCTACTATATCCAACACCAACGGACAGCCTGCGGTTGAAATGGGCAAGGCTACGATCGAAGACTGGACTGAACAGGCCGGAGGCAATATCAATGTAGATATGGGAGAAGGTGAAGATCCGCAGCCGGGAGAAGAGTTCGTGGCTTTGGATGAATCGTTTGCTGATGGACAAGGCGAGTTTACCATCAAAAATGTTACTGACCCTCTACCTTCTGGAATATCTTATGTATGGAATTATTCTTCTGGAACAAGTGAATCAGGTGCATATCACTATATGAAAGCCAGTGCACACGTAGGTGATGTGGATTATGCAACGGAAAGTTGGCTTATCTCTCCGGCTATAAACCTGACGAATGCTACAACGGCAACGCTGACTTTTACTCATATTATTAATTATGGCGGCGGTCTTATGTCTACAAACCAAACACTATGGGTAAGTGAAGCATCTGTAGAAGATTGGGAACAGGTTACAATTCCCAATTATCCTAACGGGACAAGTTGGACTGCAGTTTCATCCGGTGATATTGATTTGAGTAAATATGCAGGTAAGACTATTAAATTAGGATTTAAATATGTTAGTACAGAATCTTCTGCTGCTACATGGGAAGTTTATGATATAAAAGTTGTTGGCAATCCAGGAGGCGGAACAGTTGATCCAGATCCGGATCCGGAACCGTCAGGAAGCAATCTTTTGACTAATCCTGGATTTGAAGATTGGACAGCAACATTGCCTACTGCATGGGATAATAAAACTTATAATACGGGAGAAATTGTAAAAGAAACTACCATCAAGCATGAAGGGAATAATTCTCTTAGGCAGACTTCTGCAAGTGGGACGAATAAGGTTCAACAGGAAGTCAATATTATAGGTGGAAAAAAATATCGTATATCTTATTGGTTCTTAGACAACGACACCAAAGCATCAAGCAGATATTGGTTTGCAATTGTTGGAAGTGACAATAAAACTATCACTGATATCAACGATCAAATCCAGCAGAAAGACTATTCAACAGATAATGCTGAATGGCAAAATGTTGTAATTGAATTTACAGCGCCTGAAGGTGCCGCTAAAATGCGTTATGAGGTAAGAACATATCGTAATCTAGATAGCAACGAAGCTGGTGGATACATTTACTACGATGATATGGAACTGACAGAGGTCCAATAATAAATTACCATTTTGAAAGAAATGAAGAATCTCGCGGACAACCAGTGTCGCGGGATTCTTCTCTTCTCACTGAATAACCTGAAGAGGTTAACTAAACAATTAATAACAACTTACAAAAACTATTTATGAAACAAAAATTACTGTTCTTCATGGCATTCCTGTTGCCCTGCCTGCTCTTTGCACAAAGCAGATACAGCGTAAAGGGTAATGTAATCGGAGCAGTGAGCAACGATCCTGTTCCGGGAGTCATTGTGACCGTTACGGAACATGACATTCAGGTAACGACCGATGCAGACGGAAGATTTACTCTCCGGAACATGCAGCCCGGAAAATACGTGCTCCATTTAAACTCCGTAATGATTACTCCGAAAAGTGTGACCATCGAAGTGAATGATCTGGGCGATACGGAACTCGACCCGATCCGTGTGACTGAACTCAACGCCAACGAAGACATCTCAATGATCGGAATCATTGATGCGGAGATGGTGGACGATGATGTGGAAAGCGCTTCGCAGGATGTCAGCTCTACAGTAATCCTCTCGAACGACATTTTCTTGAACCGCACCGCTTATCAATTGTCGCCGGGACGATTCTCGCCCAGAGGATACAACAGCACCAAAGAACTGAAATACATCAACGGTGTGGAATTCAACGATCAGAACCGGGGCGTGTTCAATTATGCTTCAATCGGCGCTTTGAACGACATGACACGCAACGGTGACGTAACCAACTTCACCGCGCCTTCGCGCTTTACTTTTGGGGCGTTGGGAGGAGCAGAAAACATAGACATGCGCGCCTCAAGCTATACGCCGGGCGGCAAACTGACGCTAAGCTATACGAACAGAAACTATTATCTCCGCGGCATGTTCACCTATTCAACGGGAGTGAACGACAACGGATGGGCTGTCACTGCTTCTGTGGGAGGAAGATATTCGCATGAAGGAAATATTGACGGAACATTCTACAACAATGTTTCACTGGCACTTTCGGCCGAAAAGCAATGGGAAGGCGGAAAACACAGCCTGTCGATGGTGGCCTTCGTTTCGCCCGTACAGCGCGGGCAGCAGGGAAGCTCTTACCGCGAAGTGTATGAACTGACAGACAACTATCTGTATAATCCGAACTGGGGGTATCAGAACGGCAAGAAAAGGAATGCGAGAGTGGTGACGGCATTCGACCCGACAGCAATCATTTCGCATGTCTGGAAGATAAACGACAACATGCGTCTGACAACCGGTATCGGAGCGCATTACCAGCGCTATGGAAATACAGCACTGAACTGGTATAACGGACCGGATCCGCGTCCGGACTACTACCGTTATCTCCCGTCTTACTTCGAGAACGAAAGCGTGCAGATGCTTTATCGGGATTTGTGGAGAAGCGGCGATCCGAGCTTTACCCAACTGAACTGGGACAACATGTATCTGGCTAATGCCAACAATCTGCGTAACGGAAACGGTGCGGCCATCTATATGGTGGAAGAAAGACGCAGCGACCTTTTTGAAACTTCGCTCAACTCGACACTGAACGCGCGCTTCGGAAGACATCTGAATCTGACTGCCGGAGTAGGCGCACGGTTTACTCAATCGCGCCAGTTCAAGACGGTAGATGATTTGCTGGGAGCCGAATACGTGCTGGATATCGACAAGTTCTCCGAGCAGGACTTTTCTGGCGACCATGACAAAATTCAGAACGACCTGCTGCGCCCGGACCGGAAAGTGTATGAAGGCGGTATCTTTGGCTATAACTTCAATCTGAACATTTATTCGGTGAATGCGTGGGTAGTGAACCAGTATACTTCGCGTCACTGGGATTACTATTATGGGATGAAACTGACCTATACCAATTTCCAGCGTGACGGAAAAATGATGAACGGACGTTATCCTGACGATTCGTACGGAAAGGGTGCCAACCACTCGTTTACCGACATCATGCTGAAAGGCGGTCTGACCTATAAATTCAACGGACGCCACATGCTGACAGCCAACGTCAGCTACGGAAGCGAGGCTCCGCTGCCCTATGATGCCTATATTTCACCGCGTATCACCGACCGCACCATCAGTAACATAGAAAGCGGGCGTGTGTTCTCGGCTGACTTGAACTATATATTCTCCATGCCGAAGTTTGCGGGACGTATCGGTGTGTTCCAGACTAATTTCTATGATCAGATGGAACGTAACAGCTATTACGACGGAATTGAAGGGACCTTCATCAATCACATCCTGTATGGCGTAAACCGTATTCATCGCGGATTTGAAGTGGGAGCGACCTACAAGCTGGACGACCATTGGAGTTTCGACCTGGCCGGTACTGTAGGCGAATACTATTACAGCAACAATCCGAACGGACTCAGACACTCCGAAAACGGCAAGGTAGTAGAAGAAGAAAAAGTGTATATGAAAGACGTATATGTAGGAGGAATGCCCCAGATAGCCGGAACTTTCGGAATCCGCTACTTCATCAACTACTGGTTCTTGGGAGCTAATGTAAACTGGTTTGCACGCAACTATATAGAGGCAGCTCCGCTCCGCCGGCAGGCTTCGAACTATGAAACCGTAAATCCGTACGATCCGGAAATGATGGAAGCTTATCGTAAGCTGACTACTCAGGAACGTTTCCCGTCGGCCTATACGATCGATCTTTCAGTAGGTAAGATCTTCTATCTGCGCAACCGCCAGTCTATCAACTTCAATTTGTCGGTGAACAACTTGCTGAACAAAGAGGATATTTGTACGGGAGGTTACGAGCAGGGCCGCTCGGATCTGGACTATCCGGACCGGTTTGGTGGAAAATACTATTATATGCAGGGAATCAACTGCTTCCTGAACTTAAGCTACCGCTTCTAACGATTCATATTACTAACGACAATAAAACTTATCATATATGAAACTTTTGAATAAATTCAGTTTATTGCTGCTTTCCGCTTCATTTGCATTTACTGCTTGCGAACGCGATTATGATGCACCTCCTTTGAGCGAACCGGAATATACCGGTCCGGCAGCAAATACAACCATAGCCGAATTGCGCGAATTAGGCGCGAGCGCAACCCAGGATGTACCGTTCGTTATCGCCGGAGATTTTGTTTTGAAGGCTACCGTAACAGGTAACGACGAATCGGGAAACATCTATAAAAAAATATACTTTCAGGATGAAACAAGTGCCATCGAGATGGAAGTTGACCAGAACAGCGTGTACAATTATTATCCGGTGGGACAGGTTGTTTATGTAAACTTGAAAGGATTGAGCATATCAGTGTATGGCGACGAGCAACAGTTGGGACATCCTGACGGTTATCTTTATCGTACCCCATGGGAAACATTTCAGGAGGTTGTGAGCAAAGACGGATGGGCTAATCCCGAAAACGCCAAACCTACAGTCATTGATGACATAAGTACGGTCAACACAAACGTTGACGGCTATAAGTTCAAGCTTGTCCAGTTTACGAATGTGTCTTTTGCAAACGGAGGTAAAAACATTTTCGCTCCGGAAAGTGGTTACGGTGAAGAGAATATCGTAGATAGTCATGGCAATACGCTGATGGTGCGCACCAGCAATTATGCTGATTTTGCCGGACAGACGCTCCCTGCAGGAAGAGGCAATGTAACTGGTATTTTGGGAAGATTCAACGGTACATGGCAGCTGACTCTCCGTTCGATCAATGATGTTGCTGACTTTACAGGAGAAAGCGCTGGCGATGGAGAACAGGGAGGTGAAACGGAAGAAAACGTTATCTTCAGTGAAACTTTCGGGACTCCGGAGAGGAGTGGCAGTTATTGGCCTTTATTTAAAGATTACAATGGGTTTGATAATCCGAAGGAGATGTTCGAAGACGAATCAGGAAAGGCTTCTGTGCGTATCGCAAACAATTACACGAACGTTTGGTATCCTACCGGTTCTGATATTAATATTAAGATAAAGGGCATCAATGCACAGGGACAAACTGTAGCTACTTTGGTATATGAAGCTGGAGCGAATGTATATGATGCTGGTGAAACTCAGGATCTGAACACGTTGAAAGTGCGTTGCAATGGAACTGAGCTGACTGTGCCAAGTAAAGTTGTTACCGGTGATGATAAGCAAGGCAATACGCCCTTCAAATTCACGTTTGAGAATGTAAATGTTTCTGACGATACTACCTTGGAGTTTTATACTACGTCCGCAGACAATACATACGGGCTTCGTTTGTATAATGTTAAGTTGTATACCGCAACAAGTGGTGGAGGCTCTCAAGGCGGCAATACCGGAGATGGAGGCACGCCTATAGAACCGATACCGACCAACAATTAAAATGTAATCTGATTATTTATGAACAAACGAATCATTTTATTGAGCCTGTTTGTGACATGTATTGCACTCAGCCTTTCTGCACAGCAGAAAAGGCTGGGCGTATATGCCGCGGCATTCTATAACTTGGAAAATC
This sequence comes from Bacteroides gallinaceum, assembly GCF_030373775.1. NCBI lineage: Bacteria > Pseudomonadati > Bacteroidota > Bacteroidia > Bacteroidales > Bacteroidaceae > Bacteroides > Bacteroides gallinaceum. The sequence continues at coordinate 59,642 of NZ_JAUDEN010000013.1, forward strand.
TTTGGGATACGGAAGATGATCCGGACAACCCGGGGGATGATGAGTTCACTCCTAAAGGTCCGTACGAATGGACGGAAACAAAATACAGGCAGAAATTGAACAATGTGGCTAAAGTGATTTCTCAACTGGCGCTTGACTATTGCCCTGCCGGGCCGGCGATTATAGGTATTTCGGAGGTGGAGAACCGGAAGGTGGTCGAAGATTTGGTGAAGGCAGAGCCTGTTGCTTCGAGAAACTATCAGATCGTGCATTTTGAGTCGCCCGACCATCGGGGAATTGATGTGGCAGCACTTTATAACCCGCGTCTGTTCCGTTTCATTTCTGCTCAGAAATATCCGTTCAACAAACCGGATATGCCTGACTATCGTACGCGTGATATTCTTCTGGTAAACGGACTTCTGGCAGGGGAGCCTTTCCACTTGATTGTGAATCACTGGCCTTCGCGCTATGGCGGTGCCAAGTCTTCTCCGTTGCGGGAGTTTGCGGCAAGCATTGTCAAGCATATCGCTGATTCGCTTCATGCAGACAACCCGGAAGCGAAAGTCTTGATCGTCGGCGACTTGAATGATGATCCGAGCGACCCGAGCTGCAGCAAGGTTCTGGGTGCCAAGAAGAATAAGAAAGATGTGAAGCCGGATGGTTATTTCAACGCAACTTGGAAATTCTTCGATGAAGGCATCGGCTCGCTGTGTTATCAGGACAAATGGAACTTGTTTGACCAGCAGATCGTTTCGGGGAATCTGTTGGGCAAAGACCGCAGTACGCTGAAGTTCTGGAAATCGGAGATCTTTAACCGTTCGTTCCTTATCCAGCAGGAGGGCAAGTATAAAGGCTATCCGCTGAGAACCTTTTCGGGTACGACCTTCCAGAACGGATACAGTGACCATTTACCCACACTGACATATTTCATTAAAGAAATCCAATGACATTGACGGGCAAAGGCGGACGGGTGATGGAGAAACTGAATAAACGGCCTCGTTCACCCGTCCGCCTTTACTTTTTGATCAATATTCAAAAGTAATTCCCAATGTGGGAAGCACCGTTCCGCTTTCCTGTCTGATTGACTTCATTACGTAACGCTGCTCAGCCGACGGAGCAGATGGGTTTGCTATCTGCCCGGTGCTCATCAGTACATCCTGCTGGCGCAGCTTGCTCCCGGTGATGTTCTGTATGTCGATATAGAAGCCGAGCATATATTTCTTCAAGTAAAACGTTTTGTCTATGCGCACGTCAAGTTGTCCGAAAGCAGGCAGACGTTCCGAATTGTAGCGGCTATAGTCGAAGTAGGGCTTGCCCTGTGCGTTCCATGCCTCCACCAGCGATGACTTGTCCGTATCGTAAGGAGTGTAGGGAGAGCCGCCGATGCAGCATACTTTCATTCCTACGCTCCAGTTCTTCGGAAAGTTGTACGTGCCGCTTACGTTCAGAATAAAGCGGTTGTCCCATGCGGACGGCAGATAACTTCCTTCGTTGCCGGAGCGGAATTCGCTCTTGAACAGCGTAAATGAGGACGAAAGGTTCAGCCGGTTAGTGAGCAGCCATTTGAACATCATTTCAACCCCGTATGAACGTCCTTGAGCTTTCGACACGAGTTCTTCGTTGCCTATCACTCCATAGTCGTTCCCTTTGCAGGATAAAGGTATGCCGTCGGTTACGGAAAGAGGCATATTGCGGTATAATTTATAGAATCCTTCAACTGATACTTCCATCGTTTCATTCGGGTTCCAGGTCAGTCCGATGCTTTCTTGCGAAACGGAAGTATAATCCAGATCGCGGTTGACATACTGCCCTTCATTTCCTTTGAATCCCAATGCCGTATATTGGGGAAGCTGGTAATATAATCCTACATGGCCGCTCAGAAAAAGTCCGTCAAGCAGCCGGTATGATACCGAGAGCCTGGGTGACATCTGGCGCCAGAGCTCTTTCATTCTGTCGCTGTAATTGTTCGCATCCGCCCGCAATCCCAATGATGCGGTGAAGCTTTCATCGGAGGAAATATAGTTCATTGACGCGAATAGCCCCCAGCGTAACAGGTTCAGGCTGGTATGATAGTCTGACAGATGCATCTGGTCGGTAAAAATTTTCTGGTAAGTGGTGTTCGTATAGTGCGACTGCCCCAGCTCCAGTCCGAAATTCAGTTTCCATACGTTCCATGCAGAAGTGTTCTCCAGCCGCAATTTTGTTTCCTGTTCTACAGAGCGCAGATTCAGTGTCAGGTTCTCTTCACTGCTTTCATCATTGTTCAGATACTTCAGGTTGCGGTTGTTCAGGTAGCTGTGGCTCAATGTGACCGTTTGCACATGATTGCCGGCATAATGCCGGTAGACTCCTCCCAGCGTAAAGGTTTCCTGTTCTATCTTTGGCAGATAGCTCAGCATGTATTCTGCATCCTCTCCGTCGATGCCCAGATTCAGTTTCATGCGGTCGATTCCTCCCAATCCCAGTACGGTCAGTTCATTCTGCGGATTGAAGCGGGTCTTGACTTTAAACGAAGCGTCGGTGTAGGCTGGAAGAAAAGGCAGGCCCAGCACTTTGAAAAGCATCTGCAAGTATGACTGCCGGACGGATACCAGATAGGAGGTACGTTCGCCGAAGTGTCCGTTGGAACTCAGTGAAACTTCTGATGCTCCCAGCGTAGCCTTTATTGAATTATGCTCCATGTCACCGTCGCGCAGGCTGAAGTCGAGAACCGAGCTCAGCGCATTGCCTCGGTTGGCGGGGAAAGCTCCGCTGTAAAAGTTTACGTTGCGGATCAAGTCTGCGTCAATCAGCCCGACCGGCCCTCCTGATGCTCCTTGTGTACTGAAATGATTGATGTTTGGAATCTCGACTCCATCGAGGTAGAAGCGGTTTTCTGAGGGGCCTCCTCCGCGTACGATCAGGTCGTTGCGATAGCCGATGGGGGAGAATGCTACACCCGGATAATTCTGTACCACACGCGATATGTCCCGGTTGGCTCCCGGTGCCTTTTCTATCTCCTGCATTCCGATGATGCGGAGGCTGACCGGGCTTTCTGCCACCCGGCGGAAAGGAGAGGCCGTAACGGTGACCATATCCAGTGCTGCCGCTTCTTCATCCATCTCGATAAAAATATGAGGGGTGATGTGATTCACTCTGTATTCCGGAGTCACGGCTGTTTTGTAGCCTATCAATGAAGCCTGCAGGCTGTAGATTCCTGGAGGCACGTTTCTGATTTCAAAATTGCCGGAAGCATCGGTCGTGCCGCCGATTCCCAGTCCCATAACCAGAACGTTGACAAATTCGATCGGTTCGCGTGATTTCCGGTCGATTACGGTTCCGGCTATGCGGTAGTTGGCAGCCAGAAGCCGAAAGACGGCCAGAAGCAAAGTCAGGAACAGGGCTATTCGTTTGAAGGACATAGGCTTTGGAAGAGGTCGGTGAGAAGGTGTGCCAGGATTTAAGCGGGCCGGGCACAGGAAATATAAAGTTGCAGAGGAGAAAATAGCTGCCAGTCTGTGTCTTTACACTTGGATCTTTATCCTGTCACACCTTCTTCAGACACGATTGTAAACGGTTCAATGTAAACGGATTCTTGGTTCGTGCCGGATATTCCGGTTAAAGATTTTCTCTGATAGCCTTTGCAATGGCTTCAAAATCCTCCGGCTGGAGTTTCAGTTTGGGATTCGAGAACAGCATGTCTGATTCTTTTTGCATCGGAATCAGATGAATGTGAGCATGGGGAACCTCAAGTCCGATTACCGCTTCGCCTACCTTTCTGCAGGGGAAGGCCTTCTGGATTGCCAGTGCCACATGTTTTGCAAACACGTGCATCTCTCCCAGATCTTCATCAGAAAGGTCAAAAATGTAATCCACTTCCTGTTTCGGCACTACCAGCGTGTGGCCTTTGGCCAGTGGGTTGATGTCGAGGAAAGCATAAAATTTGTCGTTCTCGGCTACTTTGTAGCTGGGAATCTCACCTGCGATGATTTTGCTGAATATTGTTGCCATACCGTATGAAATTAAATAAGGCAAGCCTGCACGAAGCAGACCTGCCTTCTGTTAGAATGATATACCTGTTACTTCCAAGCTGATTTTGCCCTGGGGAATCGTGATTTCAGCGACATCGCCTACTTTCTTTCCCAGCAGCCCTTGCGCAATCGGAGTGTTCACCGAGATTTTACCTTGTTTCAGGTTTGCTTCGTTTTCAGACACAATTGTATACGCCATTTTCATTCCGGTCTTTACGTTCTTCAGTTCCACCCGGCTCAGAATCTGTACTGTATCTGTTTTCAGCTTTGAAGTGTCGATGATTTTTGCATCTCCGATAGTAGCTTTCAGCTGGTTGATTTTCATTTCAAGCATACTTTGCGCTTCTTTTGCTGCATCGTATTCTGCGTTTTCCGACAAGTCGCCCTTGTCACGCGCTTCCGCAATGGCAGCAATCACCTTCGGCCGTTCAACCGACTCAAGGCGTCTTAATTCAGCCACCAGTTGCTGGTAGCCTTCTTCTGACATATAAGCCATAATTTTTCCTCCTATATATTTCGTTAGTTAATAATTTCAGATAAAAGTAAAGGGCTGTTCCAAAATAGAACCACCTATCAAAAGTAAAGTCATTCTGAACGAAGAAAAGAAGACGGGCACTGAGAAAGACAACGCCCACCGTCTTCACTTTGTTCAGAATGACAATTTTGAATAGTCAGTAAAAATTTTGATACAGCCTCTTGGCTATAAACTCTTTGTATTTTCTGCAAAGATAAGCTTTTTTGTATTACGAACCAAATGCAGAGAGATATGCTTTACAACATATATGGAATATTAAAGAAGTTTCTTGATTTCCGTTTCCAGATCGGCGTTTTCCGGGAGCCGGAGGCTCAGTTCGTTATTGCGGTTTATGAGGAAGCTTCCGGGAAGTTTGGTCAGACCGTATATGTTGATATACGATGAGTAGGGGCCTTGCGGATCGCGGACGCAAATCCACGGCAGATTGTCGGCCGCGGTTTTCCAGAAATGCTCGTCCACGTCAAACGAAACCTGGTAAATTTCGAATCCCTGCGGCGCATACTTGTTGTAGAGTTCGCGCAAGGCAAGGTTGCGTACGCCGGAGGTGGCGGCGCCATAAGCCGTGAAGTCGAGGAGCACGACTTTTCCTTTCAGGTCTGTAAGGTGATGAAGCTTGCCGTTGATGTCTTTCAGCGGAACGTCTATGATGGATGTTTCCTGAATCTTGTCGGCCGGCAGAGCTATTTGTTCCTGCGCCGGCGTGCGCGTATTCTTCATTCCCTTAATTACCATGTTATAAAGGTTGCGCGAACGGTCGGCATGGGGGTAAAGGTTGTTCAGGCTGGTAGCGACGGCCGCAAAGCATTTCACGTCGTCCTTGCTCGTCAGCGGGTCGAAAATCATGTAGCCGTTCAGCGTCTGGAACAATGCGAAGTAGGCGTATGACTTGTTGGGAGCCGCGAAAATATAGTTCCGGCGCACCTTTTCCTTATAGGCATTCACTATCCGCATCAAGCTGTCCTGAGCAATTCCGGCGGGCAGCCCCGACTGTCCTAATTTGTTGACAGCCTGCTGCAGTCCGGACTGCAGCAAAGCAAGTTCCTTTATTTTCAGGTTGTTTTCCGAACCTTCAATCTGATAGTCTGTGGAGAAGCCGTTGTAATCGGCCTTCACCGTTACCGTTTCAATGGAATCTACCGAAAAATTGATGATCTGATTGTCTATGCGCAGGCGATAGAATTCCGGAGATTCGGGGCGGTTGCCTTTGAAGCTGAAAGTTCCCTTGCTGCCGAGCTTGACAGAGTCGAGTTCAACAATACCTTCCAGACCGGTCTGCTCAAAATACAGCATTTTGTCATCGGCGCCAGTTACCGCACCTTCTACGAGGAAAGACGGATTCTGGTTGCAGCCAGCCAGAACGGCAGCTATCAAAGCTGCCACCATATAAGCACTTCTTTTCATTGACAGTTCTTTTTTAATTTTGCTGCAAAGTTACTTCTTTTCATGACTTCACAAAGTTTTTCCGCCACAAATCGATTTCACGCGCCTGCAAACCTTTTTCCGGGCAGGGAAGGGCCGCCGGGAAACGGCCGTAGCCTTGAATAAAACGGCCGCTCGTCTTGCCCGGTTTGTCCCGTCATCTTTGCAGAGATGGCCTGTCTTTTTTTGAGGGGATTTCGGTGGCGGAGAAAATGAGGAAACGTGATTCCGGTTTCAGAAAACGAACATATAAAAAACGTGTTGGCGGTAAAAGTTTTCACGGATAACGAGGGTGGTATACAATAAAATATCTATCTTTGCGCAGATTTTTGAAATAATATAAAAAAGTTTTTTATGATCAATCCTATTGTTAAGACGATCGAGTTGAGAGATGGAAGAACCATCACGCTCGAAACGGGAAAGCTTGCAAAACAGGCAGATGGTGCTGTTATGCTGCGCATGGGAAATACCATGCTGCTGGCTACTGTTTGTGCAGCAAAAGATGCAGTTCCCGGTACAGATTTCATGCCTCTCCAGGTAGAGTACAGAGAAAAATATTCCTCATTCGGACGTTTTCCGGGTGGCTTTACCAAACGTGAAGGAAAGGCTTCTGATTACGAAATCCTTACTTGTCGTCTGGTGGACCGTGCCTTGCGCCCGCTGTTCCCGGACAACTATCACGCAGAAGTATACGTGAACATCATTCTTTTCTCTGCCGACGGCGTTGACATGCCTGACGCACTGGCCGGACTTGCCGCTTCTGCTGCTTTGGCCGTATCCGACATCCCGTTCGGAGGCCCGATTTCAGAAGTGCGTGTAGCCCGCATCGACGGCAAATTCGTTATCGACCCTACTTTTGAAGAGTTGAAGCGTGCCGACATGGATATCATGGTTGCAGCAACTTACGATAATATCATGATGGTGGAAGGCGAAATGAAGGAAGTTTCAGAACAGGATCTGCTGGAAGCCATGAAGTTCGCTCACGAAGAAATCAAGATTCACTGCAAGGCGCAGATGGAACTGATGGAGGAAGCGGGCAAGACGGTGAAGCGCGAATACTGTCATGAAGAAAATGATGAAGATCTGCGCAAGGCCGTTCATGAAGCCTGCTATGCAAAGGCATATGCCGTAGCAGAGTCAGGCAACAAGAACAAGCACGAACGTGAAGATGCGTTTGCTGCCATCTGCGACGAATTCAAGGCTCAGTTCACAGAAGAAGAGCTGGAAGAAAAAGGCCCTATGATCGACCGCTACTACCACGATGTGGAAAAAGAGGCTATGCGCCGTTGCATCCTTGACGAAGGAAAACGTCTGGACGGACGTGCCACTACTGACATACGTCCGATATGGTGCGAAGTAAGTCCGCTGCCCGGTCCTCACGGCTCGTCAATCTTCACCCGCGGTGAAACTCAGTCGTTGAGTACCGTGACGCTGGGAACAAAGCTCGACGAGAAGATCATTGATGATGTGCTTGACCAGCACAAGGAGCGTTTCTTGCTGCACTATAACTTCCCGCCGTTCTCAACCGGTGAGGCAAAAGCGCAGCGCGGTGTAGGCCGCCGCGAAATCGGTCACGGCCATCTGGCATGGCGTGCGCTGAAAGGACAGATTCCCGCAGACTATCCGTACTGTGTGCGTGTGGTTTCAGATATTCTCGAGTCAAACGGTTCGTCTTCTATGGCTACCGTATGTGCCGGAACACTGGCCCTGATGGATGCCGGTGTGCCTATCAAGAAGCCGGTATCAGGTATTGCAATGGGATTGATCAAGAATGCCGGAGAAGACAAGTATGCGGTGCTTTCAGACATCTTGGGAGATGAAGACCACTTGGGAGATATGGACTTTAAGGTGACAGGTACCCGCGACGGTATCACCGCTACACAGATGGATATCAAATGCGACGGACTTACGTATGACATTCTTGAAAAAGCACTGTTGCAGGCAAAGCAGGGACGCGAATACATTCTCGGCAAATTGACCGACTGCATCGCCGAACCTCGCGCCGAACTGAAGCCTCATGCTCCGCGTATCGAAACGATGACCATTCCGAAAGAATTCATCGGAGCCGTAATCGGCCCGGGCGGAAAGATTATTCAGGGTATGCAGGAGGAAACCGGAGCTACCATTACGATAGAAGAAACCGACGGTGTGGGACGCATTGAAATCGCCGGAAACAACAAGACGAGCATTGATGACGCAATTCGCCTTATCAAGAATATTGTTGCTGTTCCCGAAGTGGGCGAAACCTATAAAGGCAAGGTGCGCTCTGTAATGCCTTACGGAGCATTTGTTGAGTTCCTGCCTGGAAAAGACGGCTTGCTCCACATTTCTGAAATCGACTGGAAGCGTTTTGAAACGATTGAAGAAACCGGACTGAAAGAAGGCGATGAAATCGACGTGAAGCTGATGGATATCGATCCGAAAACGGGCAAATTCAAACTGTCGCACAAGGCTCTGCTTCCCAAACCGGAAGGTGTGGAAAACGGAAACGGCAAAGGCGAAGGACGCGGAAAGCGCGAACGTCGTCCGCACAACAATCCGAAAGAATAAATGCAGCTTAGCTTAAGCTTATTCGCATAAAGAAAGTCCTGCTCTCTTCAATGGGGGCAGGACTTTTTTGTATGCTCGGTCTGATCTTATAGCCGTTATTTGCGCAAAATGCGTGTGGAGGCACTTGCGCGCCGGAGCATATAAAAGATTTCATCCGTAATGCGGCGTGTTGAGTTGTGGCGGGCGAGCGCGTAGTTGGCGCAGAGGTGGGAAAGGAGCGAACCCGCCAGAAACAGGAGGCCGGCAGTATGCAGTATGTTGCCCAGTCCCGCAAGAGGAGAAACGATTCCGCCGAATGCAAATCCGATAGCGCCCAACAGAGCCGAAGCTATCCCAGCGTTTGTCCGTTCGCAGTCCATTGCCAGTGCACTGGAGGCGGTGAATGTCATTCCTACCATGGCCAGCAGGCAGAAAGCCAGCGTTTCGTATATCCAGAAGTTGCATCCGAGGTAGAGTGCAACGAATAAAACAGTTGACAGAAGCAGCATGGCGGAACTTCCGAATCCAAGCGCATCTTTCATGTTGCGGAACCTTACAGCTACGGTAGACGATATGACCATTGCGATAGCATTGGCCCCGAAGCAAAGGCTGAATTCCATCGGACTCAGCCCATAGTGCTGCTGCATGATGAACGGGGCAGAAGCAATGTTGGCGAAGAGCACCCCCATGGTCAATCCGTATTGCAGGATGTAGCAGAGGTATTGCCTGTTGTGCGTCACGGTTCTGAAGCGTCGGAATACGTTGCTCCAGCGCATGGAGGCGCGTTGTTCGGAAGACAATGATTCGTTGAAATGGAAGCTTCCGGCAAGCAGAATGACTCCCAGAAAGAGCAGGAAGCAGAATATTCCATGCCATCCGCCGATTTCGGATAAAGTGCCTCCGGCAATGGGGGCGGCTACAGTAGCTATTCCGTTGATAGCCCCGATGATTGCCAGCATGGCTGCGAGTTCGTGTCCTGCATATTTGTTGGCTGCTATGGATCTGGATATAACTACGCCTCCGGCTCCGGCTATTCCTTGGACAAGCCGAAGCGCAACGAACTGCAAGATGGTTTCGGAAAGAATGCAGCCCGCGGTAGAAAGCAGGAAGAGAATCATGGCGGCAAGCAGAGAGGAACGCCTGCCGAATTTGTCGCTGACAGGACCGAATACAAGCTGTCCTGCAGCCAGTCCGATCATGCTGGCCGTCAGTCCCAATTGCACCATTGATGATGACGTGTTGAAATAGCCGGTCATTGCAGGCAGGGTAGGCAGGTACATGTCCATTACGAAAGGCCCGAATGCGCTCAGCATTCCTAAAAAGATTATGGTGAAGGTTCTTGAATTTTGTCTGCTCTTCATTGTCGTGCCGTTTTTTAATTCGCCTGCAAAATTAGGGCATTTCTATGGGATGGAATATTTCGGAATTTGTACAAAACATTTCATTTTAGGAACAATGTGGTGGAAATATATACAGGGCAGCGGATTATTGGCTATATTTGTAGGAAAAAACAGAATAAATCCATTTGGGGAATATAGCAGGATATGGATAATACACTTTTTCCGTCTGATACCTTAAATATTCATTACGAGGAAACCGATCTGCAGTTTCTTCGTTTAAAGCCTTGTCATTTTCAGTGTGGGATTTATATTATTTGTGTGCAGGGATATGCCCGCATGTCAACGGGTGTGCAGCAATATGAATTGGCCGGACAGACCGAACTGATTTTTCTGACGGGCACGTTGCTGCAGCTTCTTGAGGCTTCGGACGATTTCCGCGTCCGTTTGCTGATGTTTCCTCAAGAGGTTTTTCTGAAAGCTGTGCTGCCTATTGATACACCTTATTTTAATTATACGCATGAGCATCCTTGCTACCGGCATACGGCAGACGAACGCAGCCAGAAGACATGGAAAGAAATCAATCTTTGGATGGATATGGCAAAGATGCTGTTTACAGGCAGCACCTCGCAGTTCAGGCGGCAGCAGGAACATGATTATTTGCAGGGAATGCTGATGTGGCTGTTCAACACCATTCAGGAAAAGCTGGCGTTGAAGAACCAGTATAGCCGGAAGCAGGTCATCTGCCACAGATTCATGCAGCTGGTCAGAGAGCATGGGCGGCAAGAGCATCAAGTGTCGTTCTATGCCGAAAAGTTGTGCATAACTCCGCGCTATCTGCATCAGGTGACGATGCAGTATATGGATGGAAGGTCGCCGAAAGAGTTGATCGACGAGCAGTTGACGGCAGAAATAAAGGTGCTGTTGAATCAGCCCGAACTGTCGGTTGCAGAAATAGCGGAGCGTTTGCATTTCGCGGACCAGTCGTACCTGACGCGATTCTTCAAGAAGAACACGGGCATGTCGCCCAAAGAATTTCGTTTGAAGTAGTTTCTTTGTTTTACGGCGGACAGAGTTAAATTATTTGCGTCTAGGTATGTCTGGAGATGATTTGGGGATAAATAAGGATAAAAAGAAATCGGCCAAGTGTTGATGTTTAATCACTTAGCCGATTTGCTCGTACCCAGACCCGGGGTCGAACCGGGATGGATGTTACTCCACTGGTGTTTGAGACCAGCGCGTCTACCGATTCCGCCATCTGGGCATTTCATTGAATTGTGGTGCAAAGGTACGCCTTTTTTTCGAACCTGCAACAGTTTTCCCGAAAAATGGTCAAAAAAACTTATCTAACACTATTTTGGATCCTTTTGAGGGGCATTTATGGGGAAAAAAGATTATCTTAGCGTAAACTTTAACGCTATTATATTATTAACCATGAGTAATAATAATTTTTATTGTGTTATCATGGCTGGCGGAACGGGGCGGAGGTTCTGGCCGTATAGCCGGAAAGCATTGCCCAAGCAGTTTCTCGACTTTTTCGGAAGTGGACAGACCCTTATCCAGCAGACCTACGAAAGGTATAGGCAGATTGTTCTTCCGGAAAATATCTATATTTCAACTTATAAGGATTATAAGGATATTGTGCTTGAACTGCTTCCCGAGGTAAAGGAAAGTCAGCTTATTATTGAGGAGGAGCATAGGAATACGGCTCCGGCCATCGCATATGCATCACATGTCATTCAGAAGATGGATCCTGACGCAACGGTGATAATGGCTCCGTCGGATAATATGGTGCTCAAGCAGGAGGAATTCAAGCAGGCAGTGCTGAAAGGTATGGAGTTTGCGTCACATTCAGGTAAATTGATCGTGATGGGGATTAAGCCGACTTATCCGGAAACGGGATATGGATACATTCAGGTGTCTGAAGAGCGTGAGGGGGATTTTTGCAAAATCAAGACATTCATCGAAAAGCCGGCAAGGGAGTTTGCCGAGGTGTTTGTGCAGGGTAACGAATTTTTTTGGAACTCAGGGATTTTCATTTGGCACATTGATACGATATTGAAGGCTTTTCATGAAATGCTTTCGGATATATGTCCGCGTGTGGAATGCGACCGTCCGGATTTCAGCTCATGTCCCAACAGTTCTTTCGATACGAGTATTATGGAAAAGGTAGACAATGTATATGTGCAGCTTTGTGATTTCGGTTGGGCGGATATTGGCACGTGGGGTGCTCTTCACGATTTGTTGCCGAAAGACGAAGAACGTAATGTGGTTATCGACAGCAATACGATGCTTTACGGATGCAAGAACAATCTGATAATGATGCCGAAGGACAAGCTTGCAGTGATACAGGATCTTGAAGGGTATCTGGTGGTTGAAAAAGACAATGTGCTTCTTATTTGCAGGAAAGACGACCAGAATGCTATCCGTAAATTTGTGAACGACGTTGAAATGCGTTTCGGAGAAAAATATTCCTGACAATGGATGAGATAGAAAGAGTCCGGGAAATGTCATTCCCGGATTTCTTTTTCCTGAAAGTCCTTCCTTCGCAGCACAAAGCTGTTGCTCAAGTATTTCTCTCGTACAATCTTGTTTTCGGCAAGTTCTTCGGGCGTGCCTTGGAAGAGGATTTTACCTTCGAACAGCAGGTAGGCCCGGTCGGTGATGCTCAGTGTTTCCTGTACGTTGTGGTCTGTAATCAGGATACCGATATTCTTGTCTTTCAGTCGCCACACAATGTGCTGGATGTCTTCTACGGCAATCGGGTCAACTCCGGCAAACGGTTCGTCAAGCATGATGAATTTAGGGTCGATGGCCAGGCAGCGGGCAATTTCCGTACGTCGGCGTTCGCCTCCCGAAAGCTGGTCGCCCAGATTCTTCCTTACCTTCTGTAGGCGGAATTCAGCGATCAAGCTTTCCAGTTTTTCTTTCTGATACTCCGGGCTTTTGTTTGTCAGTTCCAGCACGGAGGCTATATTGTCTTCCACACTCATCTTGCGGAACACTGAAGCCTCCTGCGCCAAATAGCCGATACCGATTTGGGCACGCTTGTATACCGGATAGGATGTGATGTCCTGATCGTTCAGATAAATGTGCCCTTCGTTTGGCACAATAAGTCCGGTTGTCATATAGAAAGATGTGGTTTTTCCTGCCCCATTGGGGCCTAACAGGCCTACGATTTCTCCCTGCTTCACATTGATCGACACGTGGCTTACTACCGTACGTTTGCCGTACTTCTTCACTAAGTTCTCTGTGCGCAATATCATCCGTCCGTCAGTCGGGAGTTCGAATGCTTCGGCTGTATGTGATTGGTTCTCTAGCTCTGCCATAATAGAATCGTTGAGTGCTGCAAAAGTAGTAAAATTATTGGGTTATATGGTCGTTCAGTAGAATTTCGTCTTATCTTTTATTATAATATAGCTAAAAAAGCGTACTTTTGTACCAAATATTATTCAAGCTTATGGTAAAGCCTATTACGAACTTTGGAAAATATCTTGTGCTGATGAGCCGGGTTTTTTCTCGTCCGGAACGTTTCCGAATGTATTTCAAGCAATATGTCAATGAGATGGTGCAGCTTGGAATCAATTCCATCGGCATTGTCCTTCTGATCTCATTTTTTATCGGAGCGGTAATCTGCATTCAGATCAAGCTGAATATCGAGAGTCCGTGGATGCCCCGATTCGTGGTGGGATATACCACGCGAGAAATTCTGCTGCTGGAGTTTTCGTCTTCTATCATGTGTTTGATCCTTGCGGGAAAGGTGGGGTCGAACATTGCTTCCGAAATCGGGACAATGCGCGTTACCCAGCAGATTGACGCACTGGAGATAATGGGGATCAATTCGGCCTCTTACCTGATACTTCCCAAGATACTCGGCCTGATGACCATTATCCCGCTGCTGGTTACATTCAGCATATTTGCCGGAATTATCGGTGCCTTCTGTACGGCGTGGTTTGCCGGAATAATGAATGCGACTGACTTGCAGTACGGTTTGCAATATTGCTTTGTGGAATGGTATATCTGGTGCGGGTTTATCAAATCACTTTTCTTTGCTTTCATCATAGCCAGTGTGTCGGCCTATTTCGGCTACACGGTTGAAGGAGGCTCTATTGCGGTGGGAAAGGCCAGCACAGACTCGGTGGTGTCAAGCAGTGTGCTGATATTGTTTTCTGATTTGATACTTACACAATTGTTAATGGGATGATACAACTGAATTCTATATGCAAGTCGTTTGAGGGACGTACGGTTCTTGACGACATCGATTTCTCTTTCGATGATGGAAAGACTAACCTGATAATCGGTCAAAGCGGTTCGGGAAAGACAGTGCTGATGAAATGCATTGTCGGTCTGCTTACACCTGAAAATGGTGAGGTGCTTTATGACGGACGGGATCTGATTCATATGGGAAAGAAAGAGAAGCAGGCGCTTCGCCGGGAAATGGGGATGATTTTTCAGAGTGCAGCCTTGTTCGACTCGTTGTCTGTGCTGGAAAATGTGATGTTCCCTCTTGACATGTTTTCAACGGATACTTACCGTGACCGCGTGAAGCGTGCCCGGTTTTGTCTGGACCGTGTGAACCTGATAGATGCGCAGGATAAATATCCCGGAGAGATCAGCGGAGGCATGCAGAAGCGTGTGGCGATTGCCCGTGCCATAGCCTTGCAGCCGAAGTATCTTTTTTGCGATGAGCCAAATTCGGGGCTTGACCCCAAGACTTCGCTGGTTATCGACGACTTGATCCATGGCATCACGGTTGAATATAATATGACTACCATTATCAATACGCATGACATGAATTCGGTGATGGGGATAGGCGACAGCATTCTGTTCATCTATCAAGGCCGGAAAGAATGGGAAGGCACGAAGGATGACGTGTTTAATGCAACCAACGAGCGGTTGAACAATTTCATTTTTGCTTCCGACCTGCTGCGGAAGGTGAAGCAGGAAGAAAACAAGGCCAAATGACGGGATGCTTCCGGCGCGAAAAAGGAGGGCGGAAAAACCTCTCCGGATGGGCGTTCGTTTTATGCAAGACATGCGCTCATCTTTCTTCAGATGAGCGGCCGTTTTTTGAAGAGGGCAGAGGAAATATGCGCAAGCGTGCGTTTTTCTTTTTTTTGCCTGACTTTTTGGTAATTGCCAGATTAAGCATTATTTTTGCAACCGCTTTGTAGAAAATAAAAGAAACTAATAATTAAATAAATAAGTCGGAAATGAATATTTCATTGCAAAATGTTGACAAAGTAAGTGCTGTGCTTACTGCTCAGATTGAAAAAGCTGATTATCAGGCTCAGGTTGACAAATCCCTGAAGACTCTGCGTCAGAGAGTGAATATGCCCGGATTCCGTAAAGGTATGGTTCCGATGGGACTGATTAAAAAGCAGTATGGAACTTCTGTATTGATTGAAGAAGTTGACAAGCTGCTGCAAGAAAAAGTGGGCGAATATATCCGTGACAACAAGGTTAATATGCTGGGAACTCCGCTGCCGAAGGAAAACAACGTAAACTTCGCGACAGACGAGAACTTTGAATTCTCGTTCGATATAGCTCTGGCTCCTGAATTTGACCTGGCGCTTTCGAAAGAGGATACCATCGATTATTATGATATCAATGTAACCGATGAAATGGTTGAACAGCAGGTGAAGATGTACACCCAGCGTACGGCCAAATATGAAAAAGTGGAAGAGTATCAGGATAACGACCTGCTGAAGGGTCTGTTGGCTGAACTTGATGAGAACGGCAATACAAAAGAGGGCGGCGTTCAGGTAGAAGGCGCTGTGATGATGCCTTCTTACATGAAGAACGATGAGCAGAAGGCTATCTTCAACGGAGTGAAAGTGAATACGGTGCTGGTGTTCAACCCTGCGGCTGCCTTCGACAACAATGAGGCCGAACTGGCTTCCTTGCTGAAGGTCAAGAAAGAAGAAGTTGCAAATCACAAAGGTAACTTCAGCTTCCAGATTGAAGAAATTACGCGTATGATTCCGGGCGACCTGAACCAGGAGCTGTTTGATCAGGTGCTGGGAGAAGGCAAGGCACATACGGAAGAAGAATTCCGTGCTCAAATTAAGGAGGTGATTGCCGGACAGTTTGCTGCCGACGCCGATTACAAGTTCTTGATTGATGTGCGCAACTATGCGATGAACAAGGTTGGCAAACTGGAATTTGCCGATGAACTGATGAAGCGCATCATGCTTGACAATAACAAAGACAAAGGTGAAGAGTTCGTTTCTCAGAACTACGACAAGAGCATCGAGGAGCTGACATGGCATTTGATTAAAGAAAAGCTGGTGGCTGCCAACAGCATTAAGGTTGAACAGAGCGATATCAGCGATATGGCGAAGGAGGCTACCCGCGCTCAGTTTGCTCAGTATGGAATGATCAATGTGCCTGATGAACTGCTTGAAAACTATTCTAAGGAAATGCTGAAGAAGCGTGAAAGCGTAGAGGCTCTTGTAAATCGTGTGATTGAAACGAAGCTGGCTAATGTTCTGAAAGAACAGGTGACATTGAATCACAAAGCTGTTTCGGCTGAGGAATTCAATCAGATGTTTCAATAAACAAGCAAATGCGGGTGGACGCAAATTGCTAAAACTTGCTAAAAAAGGGGGCTTTTAATCGGACTTCTTCCACAAGACGGAAGTGTTTTGTACTTTTGTTAGTCGGGAGAGAGGGGGATTGAAGGCCTCCTTTTCATTGTGTGACTTTAATCTTTATAAGATATGATGGATGATTTTAGAAAATATGCTACCAAGCATTTGGGCATGAACAGCATGGTGCTTGACGATGTGATCAAGTCGCAGGCGGGCTATCTGAACCCGTATATTCTGGAAGAGCGTCAGTTGAACGTGACTCAGCTGGATGTGTTCTCCCGGCTGATGATGGACCGTATCATCTTCCTCGGAACGCCTATTGACGACTATACGGCAAACACGCTTCAGGCACAGCTGCTTTATCTGGATTCTGTAGATTCAGGAAAAGATATCTCGATTTACATCAATTCGCCGGGAGGATCTGTGTATGCGGGATTGGGCATCTACGACACGATGCAGTTTATCAGCAGCGATGTGGCTACAATCTGTACAGGCATGGCGGCTTCTATGGCGGCTGTATTGTTGGTGGCGGGAAAGGAAGGCAAGCGTTCGGCTCTGACGCACTCGCGCGTGATGATTCACCAGCCGATGGGCGGAGCGCAGGGACAGGCTTCAGACATCGAGATTACAGCCCGTGAAATACAGAAACTGAAGAAGGAACTTTATACGATCATCGCCGACCATTCGCATACGCCTTTTGACAAGGTTTGGGCGGATTCCGACCGTGACTATTGGATGACGGCCCAGGAGGCGAAGGATTACGGGATGATTGATGAGGTGCTTTCGCGCAAACCTGAAGCAGCACAACAAGATATAACGAAATAAAAACAAGACAAATTGGAAGATAATAAAAGTTCAAGAACAAAAAGAAGATGCAATTTTTGCGGCCGTACGGAAAACGAAGTCGGATTTCTGATAACGGGAATCAATGGCTGCATCTGTGACAGCTGTGCGGAACAGGCGCATGAGATTGTTCAGGAAACGCTTCAGGCGAAGAACAAGCCTGCCGGTGAACTGGATATGAGCGAACTGCCGAAACCGAAAGATATAAAGGATTTTCTTGACCAGTATGTCATTGGACAGGATGATGCAAAGCGTTATCTGTCGGTTGCTGTCTACAATCATTACAAGCGTCTGCTTCAGCCGAAAGATGAGGCGGATGTGGAGATAGAGAAGTCGAACATCATTATGGTAGGAAGCACCGGTACGGGGAAGACTTTGCTTGCCCGTACGATAGCGAAGCTGCTTCATGTGCCGTTTACCATTGTTGATGCCACTGTGCTCACCGAAGCGGGTTATGTCGGAGAAGATATCGAAAGCATCCTTACCCGTTTGCTTCAGGTGGCAGACTATAACGTTGCCGAAGCCGAGCGGGGCATCGTGTTCATTGATGAAATCGACAAGATAGCGCGTAAGGGAGATAATCCTTCCATCACTCGCGATGTGAGCGGGGAAGGCGTTCAGCAGGGCTTGTTGAAACTGCTCGAAGGGTCTGTGGTCAATGTCCCCCCTCAAGGCGGACGCAAACATCCCGACCAGAAGATGATTCCGGTGAATACGAAAAACATTCTGTTTATTTGCGGCGGAGCTTTTGACGGAATCGAACGGAAAATCGCCCAGCGCCTGAATACGAATGTCGTAGGCTATAATGCCGCAAAGGAGCAGGTTAAGATAGACAGGAGCAACTTGATGCAGTATATTGCGCCGCAAGATCTGAAGTCGTTCGGGCTTATTCCCGAAATTATCGGCCGCTTGCCGGTGCTTACTTATCTGAATCCTTTGGACCGCAAGGCTTTGCGAAGTATTTTGACCGAGCCTAAAAACTCCATCATCAAGCAGTACGTCAAACTGTTCGAAATGGATGGGGTCAAGCTGGAGTTTGAGCCTGAAGTGTTCGAGTATATCGTTGACAAGGCTATGGAATACAAGCTGGGTGCCCGGGGACTGCGTTCGATAGTAGAAACCATCATGATGGATACGATGTTCGAGATTCCATCTCAGAAGACCGACCGCCTGGTGGTGACGCTTGCCTATGCAAAAGAACAGATGGGGAAAGCGAATCTGTCAAGGTTGCAGGTGGCGTGAAAAAGTGAGTGTTTTTTGTGAAGAGAAGTCTTTGGAGAAAAATATTCGCCGAAATTCTTGCATGATATGAAAAGTTGTTTATAACTTTATAGACAGAAAATTTCAACGGGAATTATACATTAAATCTGAGGACAATGACGGAAAATATCAATTTGACAGAGCAACTGAAGAAATATTTTGGCTTTGATACCTTCAAAGGTAATCAGGAAGCGATTATCCGGAATTTGTTATCCGGGAAAGATACTTTTGTATTGATGCCTACGGGCGGAGGCAAGTCCCTCTGCTACCAGCTTCCCTCCCTGCTGATGGAAGGTACTGCGATTGTTATTTCTCCGCTAATTGCCTTGATGAAGAATCAGGTGGATGCGATGCGCAACTTCAGCGAAGAAGATGGCGTGGCGCATTTCATCAATTCTTCACTGACAAAGTCTGCGATTGAACAGGTGAAGTCGGATATTCTTGCCGGCAAGACCAAGCTGCTTTATGTGGCTCCTGAATCGCTGACAAAAGAAGATAACGTTGAGTTTTTGAGGCAAGTGAAAATTTCTTTCTATGCTGTAGACGAGGCGCACTGCATTTCTGAATGGGGGCATGATTTCCGTCCGGAATACCGGCGTATACGTCCAATTATTGATGAAATCGGAAAGGCTCCGATCATTGCGCTTACGGCAACCGCTACTCCGAAAGTGAAGATGGATATCCAGAAGAACTTGGGGATGATGGAGGCGGCTGAGTTCAAATCGTCGTTTAACCGTCCGAACTTGTATTATGAAGTGAGGGCCAAGACGAACAATGTGGATGCTGATATCGTGAAGTTCATCAAACACAACGAAGGTAAATCGGGGATTATCTACTGTCTGAGCAGGAAAAAGGTTGAGGAACTGGCCGAGATTTTGCAGGCGAACGGAATCAAGGCGCGCCCGTATCATGCGGGGATGGATTCTGCCACACGGAATGCCAATCAAGATGCGTTCTTGAAAGAAGACATAGATGTGATTGTGGCTACCATCGCGTTTGGCATGGGGATTGATAAGCCGGATGTGCGTTTCGTGATTCATTACGATGTCCCTAAGAGCCTGGAAGGATATTATCAGGAAACCGGACGAGCCGGACGCGACGGGGGAGAAGGCCAGTGCATCACGTTCTATTCGAATAAAGATTTGCAGAAGCTGGAGAAATTCATGCAAGGGAAGCCGGTATCTGAGCAGGAAATCGGACGTCAGCTGTTGCAGGAAACGGCAGCTTATGCTGAGTCGTCCGTTTGCCGCAGAAAGATATTGTTGCATTATTTCGGAGAAGAATATACCGAAGACAATTGTGGAAATTGTGATAACTGTTTAAATCCTAAGAAACAAGTGGAGGCTCAGGATGCATTATGTACGGTGATAGAAACGATCATCGCTGTAAAAGAGAATTTTAAACAAGAGTATATTCTTGATATATTGTTGGGTAAGGAAACGTCGGAAGTGCTTGCCCATAAACATGAGGATCTGGAGATTTTCGGTGCCGGAATGGGCGAGGAGGACAGGCTGTGGAATGCTGTAATCCGTCAGGCTTTGATTGCCGGGTACTTGAAGAAAGATGTAGAGAACTATGGCCTGCTGAAGGTTACTTCCGAAGGACACAAGTTCTTGAAGAAGCCGAAATCGTTCAAGATTGTGGAAGATACGGATTTTGATGAAGAGGAAGCGGAAGAAACTCCGATGAGGAGCGGAGCTTCGTGTGCCGTTGATCCGGTTCTGTATGCTATGCTGAAAGATCTGCGCAAGAAGATGTCGAAAAAACTGGATGTTCCTCCTTATGTGATTTTCCAGGATCCTTCGTTGGAGGCCATGGCTACAATTTATCCTGTTACATTGGAGGAGTTGCAGAATATCCCGGGAGTTGGAGCCGGAAAGGCAAAACGCTATGGACAGGAGTTCTGCGACCTGATAAAGAAACACTGCGAGGAGAATGAAATCGACCGACCGGAAGATTTACGCGTGCGTACGGTTGCCAACAAGTCGAAACTGAAGGTTTCAATCATTCAAAGTATCGACCGTAAGGTGGCGCTTGACGATATTGCTGTTGCTAAGGGTATTGAGTTCAGCGAACTGCTTGATGAAATTGAAGCGATTGTTTATTCGGGAACCAAGCTCAACATCGATTATTTCTTGAATGAAATCATGGACGAAGACCATATGCAGGACATTTATGATTATTTCAAGGAATCTACGACCGACAATATTGATGATGCGATGGAGGAACTGGGCGATGACTACACGGAAGATGAAATCCGTCTGGTTCGCATCAAGTTCATTTCTGAAATGGCAAATTGACCAAAAAGACACAAGAAAATGTGTGCAGGCGCGGAAAACAGGGGAATGAACCGCTGTTTTTCGCGTTTTCTTTGAAAAAAGATGTTAAGTCGTCTGTTGGTTTGGAAGAAAATCCGTATATTTGCACGCAATAAAATCTTAACGCATAAAGTCCTATGTCATTTATTGCAGATAAAGTTGTTATGGACGGATTAACGTATGATGATGTATTGTTGATTCCGGCCTATTCAGAAGTTTTACCTAAGACAGTCGAGCTCACGACTAAGTTTTCACGCAACATTGAGTTGAAAATTCCGTTTGTAACTGCAGCTATGGATACGGTTACAGAGGCGCAGATGGCTATTGCCATTGCACGCGAAGGGGGTATCGGTGTGATTCATAAGAATATGTCTATCGAAGAACAGGCGCGTCAGGTAGCTATCGTGAAGCGTGCCGAAAATGGCATGATTTATGATCCTGTCACAATTAAAAGGGGATCAACGGTGAAGGATGCACTGGATATCATGGCTGAATATAAAATCGGCGGTATTCCTGTGGTTGATGACGAGAAATATCTTGTAGGCATTGTGACAAACCGTGACCTTCGTTTCGAGAAGGATTTGTCAAAGCGGATAGATGAAGTGATGACAAAAGACAATATCGTGACCACAGCTCCGGGAACAGATATGGAGACTGCATCCAATATCCTCCAGGAACATAAAATTGAGAAACTTCCTGTTGTGGATGCCAACGGCAAGCTCGTAGGATTGATAACTTATAAGGATATTACAAAGGCTAAGGACAAGCCGATGGCTTGCAAAGATTCGAAAGGGCGTTTGCGCGTAGCTGCCGGTGTGGGTGTGACCAAGGATACGCTGGAGCGCATGGAGGCTTTGGTGAAGGCTGGGGCCGATGCCATTGTTATTGATACGGCTCATGGCCATTCAAAGAATGTAATTGACAAACTGAAGGAAGCTAAGCAGAAATTTCCTGAAATTGATATTGTTGTCGGTAATGTAGCGACCGGCGAAGCGGCCAAGGCCTTGGTTGAGGCTGGTGCGGATGCGGTGAAAGTAGGTATCGGTCCGGGTTCTATCTGTACGACACGTGTAGTTGCCGGAGTAGGTGTTCCGCAGCTGACTGCAGTATATGACGTAGCCAAGGCATTGGAGGGTACGGGTGTGCCTTTGATCGCCGACGGCGGTTTGCGTTATTCAGGCGATGTGGTAAAGGCACTGGCTGCCGGTGGATACAGCGTAATGATCGGTTCATTGGTTGCCGGAACAGAAGAGTCGCCGGGTGACACAATCATCTTCAACGGGCGTAAGTTCAAGTCTTACCGCGGCATGGGTTCGCTTGAAGCTATGGAAAATGGTTCAAAAGACCGTTATTTCCAATCAGATACAACAGATGTGAAGAAACTGGTTCCGGAAGGAATTTCTGCCCGGGTTCCGTATAAAGGAACTTTGTATGAAGTCATTTATCAGTTGGTAGGAGGACTTCGTTCGGGTATGGGATATTGCGGTGCGCATAATATTATGGAATTGCACAATGCCAAGTTTACTCGTATAACGAATGCCGGCGTGTTGGAAAGTCATCCGCACGATGTGGCTATTACGAGCGAGGCTCCTAATTACAGCCGTCCGCAGTAATTCATCGGAAAATTCTCAAGATTGTATTAAGGGGTGTTGTGAATATTTTAAGATATTCGGGCACCCCTTGTCTTTTTCATATAAATTTAAGGATGATGTGGCAGAAATTGCTTCTTGTAAGTGCATTGGGAATCGCATTGGATTGTGCCTCTCTTCGGGCGGGTACAGATGCTGATATCTTGTTTACGCTCAATGGTAACCCTGTTTCGGTTGGGGAGTTTAATGGCTATTGCGAACGCTCAGGTGCGGGGGAGGGGGAGTTCTCAGAACGTCTTTTCAATTATTTCCTCTATTTCAAGCTGAAAGTAGCCGATGCACGGCGAATGAAAATAGATACGCTTATGGATTTCCGTTTGCAGTGCAGGATGCTTCAGGGACAGGCTTTGGAGCATTATGTGGCTCAGGCTGAAGGGAAGAAAGATTATTCCAGTTTGAATGGGAGTAAGAGCCATGGGAACTTTCCGGCAGATGATTGGGTGAAAATCCAGCATATCACTTTGTCTTTGCCGCAGCATTCTTCTGCAGGGGATGAACGGAAAGCGGAACAGCGGATGGATTCTGTCTATCATGCGCTGAAGCATGGAGCTTCTTTTGAGTTTATGGCTTCACGCTACGGACAGGGAGAGGGTTTTGCTTATCGTCCGGATGAGTGGCTTCCCTTGTCGGCTTTGCTTGATGAGTTTGTAGGAAAACTCGAGCAACTGAAACCGGGAGAGTTTTCCACCCCTTTCTATTCTCCGTTGGGAGTGCATATCGTGCGTTTAATCGACCGTAGGCATGGAATGGAGGCTGAAAGTGCTGTTCCGGATCGGGGCCTGCCGGAGAAAAAGGCGCAGCTTCCATTTGCCGGATCGGATTTGTTCCGGGCGTGGAAAGATGGAACCGATAATTGGCCGGTGGCTGTTTCTGCTTTGCTAAATCGCGTTGAAGATGAATTGCTGGCCGTTTATTGGGATAAGATGCAAGGAAAAACAATGCCGTTGGAGGTTTCTGACGAAGACCTGGAGCGTTATTTCAAAAGCCATCGGAAAGAGTATCAATGGAGTCTGCCCCATTTCAGGGGAGGAGTCGTGCATTGTCTTGATAAGAAGTCGGCCTCACGTCTGAAAAAGATATTGAAGAAGATTCCTTATTCACAGTGGAATGAAAAGATCCGGGAACTGGCAGCAGAAGATGAAAGGCTGGAGGCTGTTGTCGAAACCGGAGTGTTCCGAATTGGAGTGAACGCCTATGTTGACAGGCTGGCTTTCAAGTGCGGTTCGTTTGTTCCTTTCCCAGATCTGCCTTTTACTTTTGTTTTGGGAAAACGGTTGAAAAAAGGTCCAGAAAGCTATTTGGATGTTATTGATGAGGTTCGTAAGGATTATTTGTGCTCTTGTCAAGACGCGCGATTGGCGGAATTGAAGAACCGTTACTTGGTAGAAATCAATAAAGAGGTTTTAAAAACCGTTAATTGTGGTGGAAGTAACTGATTATTGCAGTATCTTCGTTCATTAATTATTGCTGTATGAAGCGAAGTAAGGTATGGATTGTGACATGTTTTATGCTTCTTGTATGTAGCTGCCACCAGACCTCCGAAGATGATCAGAGTGGGGAACCGGTGGTTCGTGCGGGCGAGTACAGTCTGTATAAAAGCGATTTGAGGTCCGCTTTGCCAGTCGGTGTCCATGGTGCGGACAGTGTGCAGTTTGCAGAAAAGTATATTCGTACATGGGTTGAAGATATGTTGATGTATCAGCAGGCGGTTGAAAACCTTCCGGACGGCAAGGAGATAGATGAAAGGGTGGAAGCTTATCGCCGTGCGCTCACTGTACATATTTATCAAG
Organism: Bacteroides gallinaceum; assembly: GCF_030373775.1. Classification (NCBI taxonomy): domain Bacteria; kingdom Pseudomonadati; phylum Bacteroidota; class Bacteroidia; order Bacteroidales; family Bacteroidaceae; genus Bacteroides; species Bacteroides gallinaceum. Next base: position 83,904 of record NZ_JAUDEN010000013.1, read on the forward strand.
AAAAGCTGGTAGAACAGGAACTTGGATCCAAGGTTGCTGATTCGGAAATAGAAACTTATTATAACACTCATTCTGAACAGTTTGTTGCGACGGAGCCTTACTTGAAAGGTGTATTCATGAAAGTGCCGTTGCATGCGGCTTCGCTTAAAAATGTGCGTGCCTGGATGAAGAATCCGGAAGGAAATGGCAATCTGGACCGTTTGGAGAAATACAGCATCTCACATGCGGTAAGTTATGAGTGCTTTCCTGACAGATGGAAGCCATTTTCTGAAATCTCTTTGCAGATGCCGTTGGTTAAGAAAGATCTTGACAACCTGCGTGGGCATAGGAGCGTTGAGGTTTCTGATTCTGCTTTCCGCTATCTGTTGCATGTCTGTGAAGTATTGCCGGTGGGAGAGCGTGTGCCGCTGGAATACGCTTCCGGAGAAATAAGAGAAATATTGGTGAATCTGAAACGGGCTGAGTATATAGGCCGGATGAAGTCGGACTTGTATAAGCGGGCTTTAGAGGATAAGAAGATAATTTATTATAATTGATAGAAATGAATAGACTGACTTTGACTTGTTTCTGTGTGTGTATATGTTTGATGCTGGGGATAGGCTCAGTGCATGCACAGGAAAATGTAATCGACGAAGTGGTATGGGTGGTTGGTGATGAGGCCATTCTGAAATCGGACGTTGAGAATGAGCGTTTGAACGCGCAGTATGAAGGAAGACATTTCGACGGTGATCCTTATTGCGTGATTCCGGAAGAACTGGCTGTGCAGAAACTTTTTTTGCATCAGGCAGAAATAGACAGTGTGACTGTGACTGACCAGGAAGTGTTGCAGGGAGTGGAAGCGCAGATGTCGTGGCTTATCGATCAGATTGGCTCGAAAGAGAAGATGGAGGAATATTACAACAAGACTTCCACCCAGATCAGGGAGATGCTCCGTGAGAATATCCGTAACGGAAAAACTGTACAGCAGATGCAGCAGAAAATTGTGGGGGACATAAAATTGACTCCTGCCGAGGTGAGAAACTATTTCAGCCGCTTGCCGCAGGACAGCATTCCTTTTGTCCCTACACAGGTGGAGGTGCAGATTATTACGCGTGAGCCTAAAATAAAAGAGGAGGAAATCGAACGTGTCAAGAAGGAGTTGCGTGATTTTACCGAACGTATCAATAAGGGAGAAACGACTTTTTCTACATTGGCCCGTCTTTATTCGGAAGATCCGGGTTCTGCCCGTCGGGGGGGGGAATACGGCTTTACAGGGCGCGGCGAACTGACACCGGAGTTTGCCAATGTGGTATTTAACCTGACAGACCCGAAGAAAATATCAAAGGTTTTTGAAACAGAATATGGTTTCCATATAGCCCAGCTTATAGAGAAACGAGGCGACCGTATCAGCTACCGTCATATTCTGATGAAGCCGCGTGTTGATGAAAAGGATATTGAAAGGGAGTTGAACCGTCTGGATACGCTTGCCAATGACATCCGGAAGGGAAAAGTGACTTTTGATGAGGCTGCTACATGGGTTTCTCAGGATAAAGATACGCGTAACAATCACGGATTGCTTGCCAATCCGCAGACATCCACTTCCCGTTTTGAAATGCAGCAGCTTGCAGGCCTGATTTCGCAGGAAGTTGCAAAGACTGTTGAGAATATGCAGATAGGCGAGGTTTCGCAGCCTTTTACGATGATAAACGGTAACGGAAAGGAAGTTTGTGCCATTGTGAAGCTGAAAAACAGAATAGATGGGCATAAGGCTACGATTTCAGAAGATTATCAGAGGCTGAAGGAGATTGTTACAGCCAAGAGAAGCGAGGAGAAGCTTCAGGAATGGATTGTAGAGAAACAGCGTGCTACGTATGTGAGAATCAGTCCTGAATGGCGGAAATGTGATTTCAAGTATCCGGGATGGATAAAGCAATAAGATTTTTGACAGCTGACTGATGGGTGTGATACAGAATAACAACAAACGTTCGGACCGATCTCACCGGTTCCTGTTGGTTGCGGTCCTTTGTCTTGTCGTTTTTTGTGTGTCTGCGCAAGTGGTGGATACATTGCGGAATGTCGGTGGTACCGTAAAAAAAGAAACGAAGCCCGTTGTTGTAAAAGACAGTGCGGCAGGAAGATCCGGGCAGACAGGGCAATCGCGTCAAGTGCGGAACAGGCCGGCAGCGAAAAGCAAGGTGTATCTTCTGCATTCAGATCTGCTTCGTAAAGATGCGGAGCATCCCGAAGCTCAGATTGTGATTGGGAATGTGCGCTTTCGTCATGACAGTATCTATATGTATTGCGACAGTGCCTGTTATTACGACAAAATAAGCAGCTTCGAGGCTTTCGGTAATGTGCGGATGGAACAGGGGGATACACTGTTCTTGTATGGCGACCGTCTGTATTATGACGGATTGACGCAGATTGCGCGGATGCGTGACAATGTGCGCATGGAAAACCGAACGACTACGTTGCTGACCGACAGCTTGAACTATGACCGTGTGTATAATCTGGGGTATTTCTTCGACGGTGGAACGATGATGGATGACCAGAATGTGCTGACTTCCGAGTGGGGAGAATATAGTCCGCAAACCAAACAGTCCGTTTTCAATTATAACGTGCGTCTGGTGAATCCGCAGTTTACGCTGACTTCCGACACTTTGCGTTACAATACGGCTACTAAAATAGCAGATATTGTAGGGCCTTCGGATATTTGGAGTGACGCTAATCACATTTATTCAGAGAAAGGGACTTATAATACGGTAACGGGAATGGCTGATTTGTACGACCGGTCTGTACTGACCAATGAAGGGAGGCAGCTTACGGGAGATACGCTGTTCTATAACCGGAATACAGGTGTGGGAGAAGCCTTTCATAACATGGTGATGACTGATACGGTGAACAAGAATATGATGACCGGTGAATACGGTTATTATAATGAGCTGAAGAAGTTTGCTTTTGCGACAGACAGTGCGGTAGCGATTGATTATTCTCAGGGAGATAGCCTTTTTCTTCACGGAGATACGTTGCTGATGGAAACGTTCAATCTGGATACGGATTCGATGTATCGCGAAATGAGGGCATTCCATAAAGTGCGCTTCTATCGTACGGACATTCAGGGTACGGCAGATTCGCTTGTGTTTTCTACTGTCGACAGTTGTCTTACCATGTATCGTGACCCGATTGTATGGAACAAAAACCAGCAGCTTGTGGGCGAGTTGATGAAAGTGTACATGAATGATAGTACCATCGACTGGTCGCATATTATAGGACAGGCTCTTTCGGTGGAGCGGGTGGATTCGACTTTGTATAATCAGGTGACCGGGAAAGAAATCAAGTCGTATTTCTCCGGAGGGCAGATGAAAAAAACGGAAGTGATTGGCTCTGTCCGGGTGGTATATTATCCGATGGATTCCGACAGTACGCTGATTGGCATGAATGTATCCGAAACCAGCAAGCTTGAGATTTATCTGGCCAATCAAAAGATCGAAAGGATGGTGATGAGTCCCAAGTCAAACGGAACGCTCTATCCGATGTCGCAGATTCCGCCCGGAAAGGATAAGCTCGAAAATTTTGTGTGGTTCGATTACATACGTCCGCTGAACAAGATGGATATTTTCAATTGGCGTGCGAAGCGGGTGGAAGACCAGCTGAAAAAGAATATACGCGGACCTGTGGAGTTGCCTAACAGCCATCTTTTTGATAAGAAAGAACAAAAATAGGAGATTTTATATATGAGTGACGTAATTCGGTTGTTGCCTGATTCCGTGGCTAATCAGATAGCGGCGGGGGAAGTGATCCAGCGTCCGGCGTCGGTCGTAAAGGAATTGGTTGAGAATGCCATTGATGCGGGAGCATTGCATATAGATGTCAGTGTGACGGATGCAGGCAGAACATGCATCCGGGTCATTGATGATGGAAAGGGAATGTCTGAAACGGATGCGCGCATGGCTTTTGAAAGGCATGCCACCTCTAAGATCCGGGAGGCTTCCGATTTGTTTTCCTTGCATACGATGGGGTTCCGGGGTGAAGCGCTGGCATCCATTGCTGCCGTGGCTCAAGTTGAACTGCGTACATGCCAACAGGACGGAACGTTGGGGACGCTGCTTGAAATTTCGGGTTCTAAGGTTGAAAACCAGGAAGCTGTAGCTTGCCCTAAAGGAAGCGACTTTTCTGTGAAAAATCTTTTCTTCAATGTGCCTGCACGCCGGAAATTTTTGAAATCCAACCAGACAGAGCTGAGTAATATCTTGACGGAGTTCGAAAGGGTGGCACTGGTAAATCCGGAGGTTTCTTTTACCTTGCTTCATAACGGTACGGAAATGCTTAATCTTCCAGCCATGGGATTGCGCCAGCGGATTATGGGTGTTTTCGGAAAGAAGTTGAATCAGGAATTGCTTTCGCTTGACGTTAAGACGACAATGGCACATGTTCATGGCTTTATAGGCAAACCGGAAGCTTCGCGCAAAAAGGGTGCCAGGCAATTCTTCTTTGTAAACGGGCGCTATATGCGTCATCCGTACTTCCATAAAGCGGTAGCTGACGCATATGTTAATCTGATTCCGGTTGGAGAGCAAGTTTCTTATTTCATTTACTTTGACGTTGATCCTGCCAATATTGATGTCAATATTCATCCGACAAAGACTGAAATAAAGTTTGAGAATGAGCAGGCACTCTGGCAGATTCTGTCTGCCGCAGTCAAGGAAACGCTCGGACGTTTTAATGAAGTGCCTTCCATTGACTTTGATGTAGACGGTATGCCTGACATTCCGCCGTTGAGTACGGCTCCTTATACTGCTGCCCCGGCTTCTATCAAGCCGTCATTTGATCCGACATACAATCCGTTTGATGTTTCTTCGGTGCCTCCATCCGCATATTCTTCTTATCATCCGAAAGGGAGTCCGGATTGGCAGCCTTTATTTCAAGGCTTGGAAAAACAGACGAAAGCGGAAAACGCCGTGCTTCCGGACAATGAGATCTGGGAGGAACCGGCAGAGCCAGACTCTGCCGGTGAGGGCGGTGTTCAAACCGATCTTTATTCAAAACAGGGAGCACCGGAAAACTCCATGCACCATTTTCAGTTTAAGGGAAGCTTTATCTTGACTTCCGTCAAGTCGGGATTGATGATCATAGATCAGCAGCGGGCGCATATAAAGATTCTTTATGACCGTTATATGAGTCAGATTGCAGGCCATAAGAATGCTTCCCAACGTGTCCTTTTTCCTGATATGGTGCATTTCGCTCCAGATGAAATTCCTGTGCTGAATGAAATAATGGATGATTTGAATTATCTGGGATTCGAATTGAGTGATTTGGGAAGCGGCACTTATGCCATTAATGGAGTGCCTGCCGGAATTGAAGGACTGAACCCGGAAAAGCTGCTGACTGATTTGTTGCATTCTGCCATTGATAAGGGGAGCAAAGTGAAAGAAGAGGTCCAAAGCGTTCTGGCTTTGTCTTTGGCTAAAGCGGCTGCAATCGTTCCGGGTCAGGTGCTGACTGATGAGGAGATGGATAATCTTGTGGACAGTCTTTTTTCTGCTTCTACGCCCAACTATACTCCTGATGGCAAGAAGGTGCTTGCTGTACTGAAAGAAGAGGACATAGAAAATATGTTTAAATGATTTGTACGCTTTGAAGGGCTGCAAGCTTTCCGGTGAAGCTGCAGCCCTTTTTTTCAGAGAATCTTCTCCTTTTATTCTGCTGTAATTTGAGATATGTTCCTGAGAATGTTTCTCTGTTTGGTGAGGGAAATAGCGGAATATCCGCTGAAGAAAAACAGGAACACATACCGGACACAAGCATAAAGGAAAGCTGGCAGTATTGTTTGGCCGGGAAATTTAAACGACAGCCTCTTATTTTTTCCTTTTGAACAGTTCCTTTAAGGCGATTGTCTTGTTGTTGATTAGCGGGTGTGCCCAGCATCCTATAAAGGTAAGATATCCCATGAAAAGGAATATAAGGCACATGCCTGTACGGAGATCGGTGGCGTCTGCCAGCAGGCTGATCAGCAGCGGACCTCCTGCTCCGCCCACGATTCCGGTGCAGAGTATGCCGGCAAATGAGCCGTGGTTAGCTGTCGCCGTATTTAATGCTAATGAAAAAACAATCGAGTACATCATGGATATGCAGCATCCGATAGCCGGAAACGCGATAATGGCCATATCTGCTGTTCCGAAAAGCGCTGCCGTGAGCAATAGCATTGAAATCAGGCCGGAGATTTGAAGAAGGCGGCGGCTGTCAACCAGTTTCAATAGCAGCATTCCTGCCAGACAGCCGATGGTCATCGATCCCCAGAACCAGCTTATGCATTGTGCTCCTACCGTGCGCGGGTCGATGCCGTGATAATGTTCAAGGAAAGTGCTCATGAATACCGAAGTTCCCTGTTCTGTACTCACATAGCAGAAGATTCCCAAAAAGAACAGCCACACATAGCGTTGGCGGAACAGATTGAAGTAGGATGCTGATGATCCGCTTCGTTCATCTTCCCGCAGTTCGATATGAGGAAAGCGGACGCAAGCCACTATAATCAGCATTACAGCGAGGAGCGCAGTGAACACCCAATAGAGAGATACCCAAGGGAGTTCCATCGGTGTCAGCGAGGCCAATGTGTCGAGCAGTGCGTTGTTCCCGGGTTTGTACATGTCGGGCGAGAGAGCATGGATAAGCCATGTATAGACCAGCGGACTGACGAAAGAAGCCGCTCCGAAAACAAATTGGGCCAGTTCTGCCACAAATGCGTAATTTTCTTCACCGCCTACCACGCGTTGCAGAGGATTGATGACCGTCTGCAGCATGGCCATGCCAAGTCCTATAATGAATGATGAGGCCAGCAGCACTTCATAGCAGGGAAAGCAGGCGAACAGCATTGAGCCGATGAAAGGCATCAGAAATCCGGTGAACAGTACAGGCTTTTCTCCCAAACGGTCTATAAGCAGTCCGGCTGGTATGGACATGACAGCGTAGGCGAGGAAAAATGAAGTTGGGATGAAGCCTGCCATAGCCAAATCCTTCAACTGGAAGTTGTCGATGATTTCCGGGATAAGAGGTCCGAGAATGTTGGTGATAAAAGAAATGGTGAACCAGAACATCATGATGCACACCAACGGGAAATATCTGTTTTGTCTTTTCATAAATAATAAGATTTTCTGCAAAAATACGCAGGCGTGCGGCAGAATGTCTTTATTTCTGTTGAAAGATGTTTTACATATATTGAAAAGAATACCAAATTTGTTGAAACATCTATAATATTGTTTCGGATAAGGACTTGTTGGCTTGTAAAACCTGATGGAGGTGGCTTTGCATGGCTGTCTGAAAAGAAAATCCACCCATGTCGCCGTCAGGACGGCAAGATGGGTGGATTTCCTTTCAGCATATTATTCCAGTCATTCGACAAGGTGATTGTATACTTTCAGGTTGGTGATCCGGCTCTTGAAATTGCCGGCCTTCTCCAGCGGAAAGACCAGCGTGCGCAGATAGTTCATGGAGTCTTTTCCAGCATTGAAATAAAGTTTCTGCACATCCATCTTTTCAATCAGCTTTCCATTTATATACAGAGAAGTTGACCTGTTGTCTCCCGTAATCTTTACGGTCACTCTCTCATTCGGATACGGACGGAAACCGAACGTGTTCAGATAGCCGTCGCGCGAGAATCCCAGCATGCCGTTTACAGGGTCAGACAAATAGAACACTGCGTTCGGCGAACGGAAAAGTTCTGTTCCCGGCTCCTCGGATGCAGCCTGCAAATCAAACGACACGGTATAGTCATATCCTATTTCCGGATATTCCAGTGTCATGCCCGGGCGTACCTCGCCAACCTGATAAACCAGTCCCGGCGCTTTCCCGATTCTGGCCAGCTGATTTACGCCGGGAGCCTCGCTTAGCTGTCCGCGTGCAGCATCGAAGGTGTCAAACGTCCGGGAAGGAGCAATATTCCATGTCTTTGTAGCCACCGTCTGCAAGGCTGGAAATACACGATGGTGAATGTCTTTCACCGAAACGCCATTGCCAACATGGTCATTCCACACGGCAAACATGCCTCCAAGAAGTGTGGGGTCGTATTCCTCAAACACCACATTGCCGATGTGTGCAGGTGTCCATGAGTCATAGAGGTATTTGATGTTGAGATAATCGTAATAATATCCGGCCATCGGCACGATATACATCATTCCGTCAGGGATACATACCTGCTTGTAGCCCAGTTTAGCCATTTCTTTCGGGTCGGCATAACCGTTATACCACGTATACATGTCCACATTTTCCACTTTTACCGGCGTTTCTCCTTTGGCATGTGTCAAGGCTCCCCATATGCAGGCCTTCTTCCCGTAGCTTTCCACCAGTCGGATATAATGATCCGTGAAGGCACGGAACTGTTCTACGACTTTCTGGTCTTTGTTTGAATATTCATCGGTGCCGATATGCACGCGCGGTCCTGCAAACACAGGATTCTCTCCTTCCAGATATTCCTTGAAAAGCGCATCCATGAACTTATAGGTTTCGGGATTGGACAGATCAAGATGATCCATGCCGTATTTCTTGCTTCCCAGTTCCGGCTTGTAGTGGCTGAAAGCCAATGTATGCGCCGGAGCGTCGATTTCGGGAATAATTTCAACAAACATATCCGAAGCCTCTTGCTGGAAATCAGCGAATTCCTTCTTTGTATAATATCCGTCGCGGGCTGTCAGACCGGGAAATGTTTCGCATTCCAGACGGAAAGCGGCGTATGTCTTGCTCCAGTCGTGATTGAAGAACTGCTTGAAACCGTTGTCATTCAGATGCACGTGCAGCACGTTCATCTTGTAGTAGGACAATATTTTCGCCAGGTCGCGCAAGTAAGGCATGGGAATAAATTTCCGTCCGCAGTCGATCATGAAACCCCGCATGCCATAATCCGGGTAATCGCGGATTGTTCCTTTGGGCAACTGGCGGTTCTCAGACTGCTCGCTGATCTGGAGAAGGGTTCGCGTAGCCCAGTATGCGCCTACCGGTTCTGGTGCCGTGACTTTCACCGTCTTCGCCACAGCCACCGTATATCCTTCTTTTCCCAGTTTCTTGTCTTTCTTGACAGTCAGGAAAATGTCGCCTTCCGAAGGCTTGCCGGAAACAACTTCCGGGCGCACTCCGAACATCTCTTTATAATCATCCGCAAAAAGCGTTGCCACTTTTTCCAGTGCGGGCGCATCATATACAATCCGCATATTCTCACCCGGGACGAAGAAGCCGTCCTGTCCTTTCCATTCCTTCAGCTCCGGAATGACGTTTGGTTTCACATTCGTGGCATTCGCCCCCAGACAGCCGCACAATAGCAGCGCACAGAAAATTCTCAAAATGTTTTTCATGAATATCAGTTTTATTACGTGAAAAGTTAAAGTATTATTTAGAGCGTTTATTCTTTAAGTTAAGAACCTGATATCATATTGCTTTATTGGAAAGTCTAAACAGGCTCTAAAACTGAAAGCGTGCTTTTTCTTTCCGCGAAAACGAGTATTTCTTAAGCTTCTGCGCTTGAAAGATAATGATGTATTCAGCGGATCCGGAAAAACACTGTGGCAATTTACGGGGAAATTTTTGAACCTGCAAGAAAGAACGCGAAAATATGATTCTTGGATGCAATTAGTGCGGGATGCTTGTTGTTTTCAAAAACAAGGCCGGACTTCTTGCCTGGAGTCCGACCTTGGGTTGAGGTGTGCATTGTTTTTCTTCACATTAGAACAGATCCCATGTACGGATCTGGTCTTTCCATGCGTGGTCTTTCGGGAACGGCTTCTCGTTCCAAGCCTTTACGCTGGTCCATTCTTGTGCTGCATCTGTCCAGAAGGGATGCGAAGCCGGCAAACCGAGCGGAAGGAAAGAGAGGGTAGTCATGTAAAGGCTTCCGTTGTTCGTGTACCAGTCGGCAATGTTCGGCTGTTTTCCTGTAAATCCGATGGTCAGGAAGCCTCCTTCGTTGAAATTGTGGCCGGTTGCGAACATGCGTTTCATTACGGCAGTCAGTGCGCAACGGACTTGTGCGTTGCTTACGCCTGCCGGGAGCTTCTGATACCATGCCATGAGTGCAAGCGGCTGCATGGTTGCCATGCGGTAGGGAATGGAGCGTCCGAATACGGGGAACGTCCCTTCGGGCGAGATGAAGCGTTCCAGAATCAGACTGTATTTCTGTGCGCGTACCAGTGCGCGGTCGTAATATTTGGCATAATCTATGCGTGAGCGCACTTTGGCATCTTTCATGGCCTGAAGCGTTTCCAGATACATCGGGTGGAACACATAGCTGCTGTAATAGTCGAATGCGAAAGTCGGTCCGTCAGAATACCATCCGTCGCCGGTATACCATTCTTCAACTTTACGGATAGTCGAGTTGATGCGGTATTCGTCAAATTGCGCTCCGGCCTTTGCCAAAAAGCTTTCGATGGTCGATGAGAACAGCAGCCAGTTGGTGTAAGGCGGGTCTATGCGGCGCAACTGCTGGAACTCTTCAACATACCTTTTCTTTGTGGTTTCATCCAGCGGCATCCAGAGCGCATCGTAAGCACGGAGGAAACTTTCTGCCACGTATGCGGCGTCCACAAGCGTCTGTCCTTCCTTTCTCCAAAGCAGGTAGTCGGGACTTTGCGGGTCTACGGCATTTTTATAGCTTGCCAGCGCCCATTCGCGCAGTTGTTTGCGCATCTTTCCTTCTTCGCTGTCATCGTCGGGAAGTGTCAGCCACGGTGCGATTCCGGCCATCAGCCTTCCGAAAGTTTCCATATAAGCCACTTTTTTGTTGCGTCCGTCCCATGTAGGGCTTACTTCCAGTATCATGTTCTTCTGCAGTTCACCCTTTGCCATGTTGCTCAGCACGGGTGCCGCCATGTCGTAAGCCAATTTGCACCAGTATGAACGGTCGGCAAGTGCGGCTGCGTCAGAGCTTTCCAGGTACCGTACATATTCGCAGGCAGCCAGCAGGAATGCGCCGACACCGAAATTGGCGGTAGATTCTGCGTTGATGACTTGTCCCGGGATGGCTTTTTCGCCGATCGGTTGCACATAGCCTACCGTCCCGTCTTTTTGAACGGCTGTTTCCGAAAGGTATTTCCATGCCTTTTCAATGACTGGCATATAGGTCGGCTTGTCAAGATAGCCGTTGTTTATTCCCCACATGATGCCGTACATGAAAAGAGCCGTACCGCTCGTTTCGGGCCCTGGAGCAAATTCCGGATCTATCATGCTTCGTGTCCAGTATCCTTCCGGCTGCTGGATGGCGGCTACAGCCTTTGCCATTTGGCGGAACTTGTTTACGAAAAATTCGTGATGCTTGTATTCTGCCGGCATATCTTGCAGCACTTTTGCCAGTCCGGCTACGACCCAGGCATCTCCTCGCGCCCAGAAGTCCTTCTTTCCGTTGACAGTTTTATGTTTGGGATAAATATATTTTGCATCGCGGTAGTACAAGTTTTCTTCCTTGTCGAACATGATGCTGTCTGAATAGGTGATGTATTCATAAAGCTTGTCAAGATATTTCAGATTGCCGGTTATTTTATACATCTTCGTCATCACCGGCATGGCCATATACAGTGCGTCGCTCCACCACCAGTAGTCGTTGTTGGGCGTGCTCATCTGATATTCCATCACTTCTTTAGCCCTTCTGATTTTGTAGTCATCTGGTGCAATCTGATACAGGTCGGCATACGTCTGGAAACAAATCTGATAGTCGCCGAAGAGCACGTATTCGTCTGTTTCTCCGTATGAATATTTCCATTCGGCTTTGTTGTCGCTTTTAGCTCCTTTCCATTGATTGTGCTCGGCCCACGTGGTTGTATAGTTCAGATAATCTTGGTTCCCGGTCAGGAAATAGGCTTCCATGTTTCCTGTGTGGTATACTGCATTGTCCCAGAAAGAGCGCACTTCCGCCTTGTTTTCCGCCTGCCAGTGCTGGTTTACTTTGTCGATCATCTTTCTTGCCTGAACAGCTTCCGATGTTTTCGCTGTGGCCAGTGCTGGCAGGATTCCGGCCGCACACACGAATAGAAGTTTGTTGAACTGTTTCATTATGTCCTCTAATTAAGTTTGTTATATAATTCTTTAATATCTGCTTTGTCCGCAGCCATGGACGGAGGGGGTGTGTTTAACGGATGTCTGCTTCCAGAACGTAGACAGGAGTCGGTTCGGCTTCTACAGTCTTTTCTCCGTCGCCTTGAAATGTCTTCTGTACGAAGATATGCAGCTGTTTCCGGCTTTTCCATAATTCCGAATCTATTCCCGGCTCCCAGGCTTCCACCGGGAAGTCTGTCAGATCGCTCACTGTCCATTCTCCCGATGCGATATTGTCGGTATAGGCCATCGAAACTCTGCTTCCCCGTTCCGCATCACGGAAGACAAACCATGCCTTTCCGTTGTCGACAACGATTTTGGGGCGTGCGATGGGTATCATTTTCGTTCCTCCTCCTTTCAGAGAGAACGGGAGGGTGCGGTTCATTATCTGGCGGCTGTGCCATTCTTTTCCGTCATTCCATACCAGTCTGTATTGCGGAATTTTGCTGTTGCCGTCGCGCCAGTAGGTCACGATATAGGGATGGCCCGCCTTGTCTGCGCTCATGCTTGTCTGGTTGATGAGCTCGCTGTTTTGCGGAATGCGCCAGGCATATTCTGCGTTGTCTTTGCGGATCGGCAGATTGTATTTTTCTCCGTTCGACTTATACCATGTGTTCCCTTCGTCGGGAGAATAGGCGTAACACAAGTCGTGGTTTGTTTCTACCATCCATGTTTCCCGCCATACCCACGACAGGTGAATCCCGTCTTTTTCGTCCACGTATAGTTGCCAGTAGGCGTTTCGCTGGTTTTCACCGTCAATCAGAATATCCTGTATGCGATGCCATGCGCGTTTCTTCAGATCGTATTTGTTCAGAATCAGATTGCCTCTTCCGGAAGCTCCCGACCGGTAGGCAAACAGCAGGTTTCCGTCGGTCAGGCGGTAGAATTCCGGATAGGTCACGTCCTCTTCGTCTTTTCCTGTCATGGAAATCTTTTCTTCTAAGGCCAGCGATCCGGGAGCGGTGCTCCGGGCGTAATTGAGTTTTTGTCCGTGATGGTCGAATGCTACATGGATGTATCCGTCGCCGTCGGTCATGATGCTGATAACGTTGTGCGCGTCTGCCACGTTTCCTTTATATTGCGTCCGTCTGATGGTCCATTCCGCAGAACCGAGTTTGCGCTTTCCCAGCGTGACATATCCTTCCGGATCGTAATAGGAAATATATTGGGTGTTTCCGTCCGTAACAACGGATGAACTCCGGAAAACTGCGGTATTGACCGATGTGTTGCTGTAGCCCATTCCGGCTTTTACCAGCCGTTGGCTTATTGCCGGAACAATGAATCCCGAAAGCAGCAGCAAAGTGAAGAAACGTATGTATTTCATAGCTTGATGTTTTTATTGTTCGTTTTTCACAAAGATACGGCTAAACTTGCTCATATGTCATGAAAAATTCGTCATCGGTGGCATAGAAACTCGGCTTTTAGTCTATATCTTCTTTCTCAGATACTCCGAAGGAGCCATTCCGTATTCATCCTTGAAGCATTGACGGAAATAGGCCACACTGCTGAATCCTGTCAGGTCGGAGATTTCGGCGATTGAATGTTCGCCGTCAGCGAGCAGCTCCACGCTTTTGCGCATTTTTATTTTGCGGATGAATTCGTTGACAGACATGTCTGTGAGTCCTTTGATTTTTCTGTAGAGCGTGGAGTGGCTCATGCACATTTTGTCGGCTATGAATGCCACGTCCATTTTGTCCATGCTCAGATTTTCTTCAACGATATCCGTCACTTTCTTCAGGAACTCCTTGTCGAGCTTGTTCAGGTTGTTTTCCTGACTCTCCATTGCCTGGCTTGCTTCTTTTTCCGCTTCGGGAGTGGAAGGCACGAGGTTTGCCGCGATTTTCCGCCGGTTGTTCAGAATGTTGTTTATGCGGCTTGCCAGCAGACGCGCGCTGAAGGGTTTTGTTATGAACGAGTCTGCTCCGGCCGCATATCCTTCTTCTTTGTCCTGCAATGTGTCTTTTGCCGTGAGCAGAATAACCGGAATATGGCTGGTCCGCATGTCCTCCTTTATCATTTTGCACAGTTCGATTCCGTCCATTACGGGCATCATGATGTCAGAAACGACGATGTTCGGAATACGGGTCGATGCGATTTCCCATCCTTCTTTCCCGTCGTTGGCTATCAGCACATCGTATATGCTTTCGAACGAACTTCGGATATATTCGCTGATGTCGCGGTTGTCTTCCACGACAAGAATGAGCGGCTTGTTTTCGTCTGTTTCGATGTTCGCGCTTTCAGGTTTCTGCTCTTCCGGCCTGTCCGGTTGTGCGACTATCTTGCGTTCTGCGTTCGGGTAGGTGTTTTCCGTGAGCAGGCGGAGGATGAATTCGCTTCCTTTTTCCGGTTCGCTGTTCACTTTGATAGTGGCCTGGTGTATGTCGGCAAGCGATTTCACGAGCGCGAGTCCGATGCCTGAGCCTGATGCCTGGTATTTGCTGTCGCCTTGATAATACCTTTCAAAGATGTGGTTGAGCGATTCTTTCGATATTCCGTGTCCCGTATCCTTGACCGATATCTCCGTGTAGGCCACTCCATTTTCTTCGCACGAGCTGAGCTGAAGTATTATTTCTCCTTTCGGGGTGTATTTCAGTGCGTTCGACATCAGGTTGTCGAGAATAATGGTGATTATCTCCCGGTCAAAGCAGATGGAAGTGCTTTCTGTCTTTATTTCTGTACTTATATCCACATTCGGATTCTGATTCAGTTCCTTGTATTTGAGTCCGATTTCCTGAATCAGCTTGCCCAGGTCGTCTTGCGCTACTTTCAGCTTTCTGTTTTCGGTTTCGGTTTTGCGGAACTCCAGAATTTGGTTGATCAGGTTCAGCAGCCTGTTCGCGCTGTCCCTGATGATGCTGATTTTGTTCAGATGTTTGGGCGAAAGCGTCCTGTCTGCAAGCAAATCCTCCAGCGGGCCAAGTATCAGCGTGAGGGGAGTGCGCAGTTCATGCGTGATGTTCGTATAAAAACGAAGCCGTTCGTTGTTCAGCTTCTTGTCTATTTCGTGCTGGTGGTGTTCCAGGCTGAGGCGGCTTTCCAGCGCGAGCTTGCGTTTGTAGAAGCGCACAATGAGGTACAGTATTCCTGCGCAGATAATCACGTAAAGCAGTTTTGCATACCATGTGAGCCAGAGCGGAGGACTGACGGTGATTTTCATCGAGGCGAAATCTTCTCCCCATTCCTGATTGAGAAGCCGGGCCTTTACTTTGAACTTGTATGTTCCGGGTGAAAGGTTGCGGAAAATCATCTCGTTTTCTTCTCCCGTTTCAAACCACGTTTTGGTGAGTCCTTCCATCATATAGGCATATTCAGCCTCAGAACTCAACGTATAGTCCATTACATTGAATGTCACGGCAATGGTGTTGTTGTGGTGCGAAACTTTCACGCTTTCGTTGTCGGTCCGTTCAAGGACGGCCTCTTCCAGGCTTTTCGATTTGTTTCCGTAGCTTTTGATTCCGGTAATCTTGATTTTGATGCGGCTGTTGTTGTCGGTCAGCTGTTCGGGAGTGAAGTAGCATACCCCGTTTTGCGATCCGAAGTAAATCGTGCCGTCTTTGTCTTTGCATACAGAACCGTCCATGAAATCTGTCTGAGGCACTCCCTGCTGGTGTCCGTAGTTGTAGAAACGCTGCTTGTCGGGCCTCCATAGCGAGATGCCTCCGTTTGTGCTGAGCCAGATCTGGCTTTTGTTGTCTTCAATGACGGCTCTTACATTTTCTGTCCGGAGCCCCTGCTTGTTTCCGTATATGTGGAGTGTGTAGTTCTTCGTATCGCTTATGTGCGCGACACCGGCTCTTGTCGCCACCCAAAGTTCATTCTTGCTGTCCTTGTATATGGCGTTGACGGCATTCGATGCCAGTCCGTCGGATGTTTCAATCCGTTTCACCAGTTTCTGGTTTTTATCGAATACGAACAGTCCTTTCCCGAAGGTGCCTACCCAGAGTTTCCCTTCTTTATCTCTTGTAATCCCGTGTATCATGTGGTCCGGCATTTGCCGGGTGATGTTTTCTTCTCTCTTTACGGCTCCGTTTCTTAACGTATACAATCCTTCCTGTGTGCCGATCCACAGGATTCCTTCCTCTTCGAAAAAGCAGCACACTTCGGCGTCCGGTTCGTCCGGAATCGCTATCCTTGTCACTTCCGTTGTTTTGGGGTTGCATTTGAGCAGGCCGTTGCAGTACATCCCGAGCCAGAGCATTCCGTTTTTGCCGGTGTGTATATGGGATACGTGTGTGAACGGAATCGTTTTGTCCTTCAGTGAAATGACTTTTTTGATGTCTTTTCCGTCGAACATCACTATTTCGTTTTCTCCTCCTGCCCACAGATGTCCCTCGTTGTCCAGCGCAAGCCCCCACACCTGTTTGCCAATAAGCTGCCCGTCCATCATCCTCAGAAAGTCGAGCGTCTGGAAGTCCGGCTTTTTATAGCTGAGAAAATCTACGCCTCCCCGGTAGTTGCCCAGCCAGATGTTCCCGAAACAGTCTTGCATGAAGCAGCGTGCGTTGGGGGACGAAAGCCCGTGCTTGTTGCCTGTAAACGTGATGTTTTTGAAATGCGTGTCTTCGGGGCGCGTAAATGAATTGGCATGCAGGTCAAGGATGCTCGCTCCTCCCATATAGGTGCAGATCCATATTCTGCCTTCTTTGTCTTGTCCGATGTCGTTTACCTGGTTTGATATGAGCGAGTATTTGTTTTCGGGGTTGTGTCTGAAAACCGTGAATGTTCCTTCTTCAAGGTTGAACAGTGCCAGTCCGTTTGACGTCCCCACCCATATATTCCCCGTGTTGTCGATGAATATTGATTTCACGCAGTTCCCCGGAAGGCTGTTCGGGTCATTGGGGACATGCATGAAGTTTTTGCATTGACGCGTTTTCAGGTCGACGACACTCAGTCCGTTCGTGTTTTTCCCGACCAGCAGGTGGCCTTTCCCGTCGTCTGCCGCACACCAGTAGTTGCCTTCCAGTCCTTTGATGTCGCTTGCCTTGTAGCTGGTAAACTTCTTTTCCTTGTTGCTGTAATAGTCGATTCCCAAGTGGTAATGCACGATCCACAGCCCTCCGTCTGCCGCGGGCACAATGTTTGTAACGTCGTCGGTTATGAGTTCTCCCGAGCGGAAAAAGCGGGTGAAGCGTTGCTGCTTGCAGTCGTAGAGGCAGATTCCGTTTCGCTGTGTCCCTATCCACACTGCATCGTCATAGCTGTTGTAGAACAGTACATTAAGTTCATTGCTGCTGATGTTTGAGTTGGAAATGTTGTATGTGGTGAACCGTTTTCCGTCGAACCGGCTCAAGCCGGATTCTGACGCAATCCAAATGTATTCTTGTTCGTCTTGCGTGATGTCTACGACATAGTTGCTTGCCATTCCGTCGGTAACGTCCAGACGCTTGAATGTGAATTCACTTTGTGCGCGGACCTCCCCGTTTCCTATTGCCAGCAGAAGCAGTGCGGCAAATCCTGTCATTATTTTGATGTATGTTCTTCGTATCATGCGAACAAATATAGTGAAAAGAGATTAAGGTTCTGGTTTTGTCGGAATGTTTTTTCTCCCTTTCAGGCGATTAGACGAATTTTTCTCTGCTCGTGAACGGTTTGTGATTGCTTGAAAGACAGTTTGTCTGCCCGTTATGTATTAAAGCCCGCTTTATGCTTGTCTCTTTTACGGTCCGGCACTTGGACCGTATGGATCACGCAGTGAACCGTATGGTCCACATATGTGATCCGTACGGTTCACGTGCTGGACTATAGAATATGTGAGCGTATATGCAGTTTTCGGGTGTGGCAGAAAGGCAGACTGGTGAAGATGCACGGATTTTATCTGTGTTCCGCCTTTTGGCATTTGTTCGTGTCTTGTGTGGAAATTCCGGGCTATCTGCTTATTTTTTCTATTGTTGCGCTTATTTTTCTATGTTTTTGCGGTTTTTAATGTTGTCTGTTGATTTGGGAAATAGGGGGAAGAAGTTGATTTTGATTGACGGCATGGAGGGTGACCTGACCACAATCAACCCGCAGGATATTGAAAGCATCTCTGTGCTGAAGGATGCTGCCGCATCTTCCATCTACGGATCCCGCGCTCCGTTCGGCGTTATTCTGGTGACGACGAAAAGCGGCAAGACAGGGCGCGCGCAAGTGAACTATAACATGAACGTGCGTTTCCAGACTCCGCTGAACATGCCGGAGATGGCGAACTCGTGGGAGTTTGTAAACTTGTTTGATGAGGCGAAGTTCAACAACTCCGGCAACCACCTGTATGAAACCGACTATATGCAGCAGGTGAAGGATTATATGGAGGGAAAGACCGATGATGTAGTATGGGGGAAGGATCCGGAGGCAAATGGAACTATGATTACACCATCGCCAACGTCGACTGGCTGGAAGAATATTACAAAAGCATGGCTCCTTCACAAGAACACAACATCAGCGTCAGCGGAGGAACGGACAAGCTGACTTATTATGTTTCCGGAAACTACATGGGGCAAAAGGGGTTCATGCGTTACGGCCAGGACACCTATAACCGCTATACCTTTACAGGCAAGTTCAGTGCTCAGATGAACAAATGGTTGAAAGTGGATTACTCCAGCCGCTATGTACGTACTGATTATGGAAGGCCTACCACGATGGATGACGGCTTTTATGATAATATTCTTCGTCGTGCTCGTCCCGTCCGTGCCAAATATGATCCGAACGGTTATCTGATGGCCGATATCAACTATATTTCTGCATTGCAAGACGGTGGGCGGCATAAAGAACAGAATGACATTCTTTCTCAGCAGTTCCGGTTCACGATTACTCCGTTAGAGAATTGGAATATTATCGGTGAAATGAACATCAAGACTGACAATGATTGGACACATGAGGAGGAGCTGGTTACTTATGCGCATTATGCCGACAATCCGGAAGAAACGTATATCCCAAGTACGACAAGCGCAACTAAACCTTCAGTTTCGGAATATTCATTGAAACAAACTTATTTGAATCCGACTTTATACACGAATTATAATTTTTCGTTAAATGACCTGCATAACTTTACAGTGATGGCTGGTTTTCAGGCCGAAATGATGAATTATCGGGATGTGACCGCAGAACGTGCCGGGCTGACCACCTCTGACCTTCCGGTGCTCTCACAAACCACTGATGTGGATGATTACACTATCGACGGAATCTATAAGAACTGGAAGACCGCCGGATTTTTTGGGAGAATCAATTATGACTATAACGGAAAATATTTGGCTGAATTCAATCTGCGATATGATGGTTCTTCACGTTACCGCAAAGAAAACCGTTGGATCTGGACGCCGTCTTTCTCTTTGGGATGGAATATGGCACGCGAAGCTTTTTGGGGCGATTTGGCCAATTACATCGGCACATTCAAATTGAGAGGCTCCTATGGTGAACTTGCCAATCAGAACACAACTAACTGGTATCCTACTTATCAGATTATGACGGTTACCGCCAGTAACGGTAAATGGCTGCAGGACGGTGCATTCCCCAATACAGCAACCGTTCCTGGGTTGGTTTCTACGGGTCTGACCTGGGAGAAAATTAGAAATACCAATCTCGGTCTTGATTTCGGTGCGTTCAACAACCGTTTGACCGGATCATTCGATTACTTCTGGCGCAAGACGAGAAACATGGTTGGCCCTGGTGTTGAGCTTCCTGCTATACTGGGAACTGATGTGCCAGTGACTAATAACTGCGACTTGACAACATTCGGTTGGGAACTCTCGCTGGGCTGGAGAGACAAAATCGGTGATTTCAGCTACGGAGTGAAAGTGAATGTTTCCGACAGCCAGACTCGCATTGACCGCTATGCAAATCCGACAAATTCATTGGATACATACATTGCAGGAGAATTGGTGGGTGAGATTTGGGGATATGAAACGATCGGCATCGCAAAGACGCAGGAGGAAATGGACGCTCATTTAGCTTCTTTGCCGAACGGCGGACAGACTGCTATTGGCACGAAATGGGAGGCCGGCGACATTATGTATGCCGACTTGAACGGCGACGGTAAAGTTGATAACGGAAGTAACACTTTGGGCGATCATGGTGACTTGAAGAAGATTGGTAACGAAACGCCGCGTTTCCGCACGGGCATTACATTGGATTTCCAATGGAAAGGCTTGGATTTCTCCATGTTCTGGCAGGGAGTGCTGAAGCGTGATTATGCTCCGGGAGAGAACATCTTGGTGTTTTGGGGCGTGACCGGAAGCGGGCAGTGGTGGTCTACTGCATTCAAAGAGCATATGGATTATTTCCGTGCGGAGGACACATCGTCTAATTTGGGAGCGAACGTTGACGGATATTATCCTCGTCCTTTGTTCAGCAACAAAAATCATCAGACGCAGGCCCGTTATTTGCAGAATGCTGCCTACATGCGGCTGAAAAATCTGCAGCTGGGATATACGTTCCCGAAGCATATCATTCAGAAAATCGGTCTGCAGAATGTAAGGGTATATGTTTCGGGTGAGAACTTGTGGACAATCACAGGGCTGAGCAAGACAATGGATCCCGAAACTGTCGGAATAGGCAAGCAGGGAGGTACTGTGTATCCGTTGTCGCGTACTTATTCATTTGGCTTGAGTGTTAACTTTTAATTAGAATGTACATTATGAAAAAATATGACTTTATGAAAGTTGCAGGTAGACTGTTTATGGGCGTTTCGTTGTTTGCCTTGGCTGCATGTAATGATTTTCTGGACGAGGAGCCCCAATCTGACGTGTCACCCGAACAGTACCTGTGGAGTGAAGACCAGTTGAAGGCTTATGTGGACAATTATTATGCGGATTATGACAATTATGACGGGGACAGCGATGACAAGGGAGGCATGCTTCCGAGCCATTATGGCAGTGAGAACGGTTCGCCATATTATGATGACGATGCGACAGATAACCAGCAGGGAACAAACGGGCGCTATTTGCAGGATACATGGACTGTCGGGCAGACAGGCGGAAAGTGGAACTTTACTAATATCTATGCGCTGAATTATTTCATTGAAACCGTCACTCCCCGTTATGAGGAGGTCTCTATTTCAGGATCGGCTGAAAACATTGAACAGTATTTGGGGGAGGCGCATTTCCTCCGCGCATTGGAATATTTTTATCGCTTGCGCACTTTGGGTGATTTCCCGATTGTGGAGAATACGCTGTCTGATAATATGGAGGAGCTGACGGAAGCTTCTGTCCGCAAGCCGAGAAATGAGGTGGCGCGTTTTATCTTGGAAGACCTGGATAAGGCTATTGAATTGTCAACGAACAGTCCGGCCAAAACCCGTATCACCAGAAATGCGGCTTTGGTGTTGAAGTCACGTGTCGCCTTGTTTGAAGCCACTTGGGAAAAATATCATGCCGGAACAGCTCTGGTTCCGAACGGATCCGGATGGCCGGGTGCAGAAAAGGAGTATGGACAGAATTACCAGTTTCCGAATGATGAAGGTACTGCAGAAGGTGAAATCAATTTCTTTCTGGATGAAGCGATGGATGCGGCTTCACAAGTGGCGGATGCTGTAGAGTTGACTTCAAATAATAAGACGATGCCGGATGATGGGAGTGCAAATGATTACTATGACATGTTTGCTTCTCATGACCCGAGCGAATACTCGGAAGTGATTATGTACCGTGAGTATAGCTTGTCATTGAATGCTACGCATCATTTTAATCATTATATGTACCATGGCGGAAATACCGGTTATACAGCGCAGTTTGAAAAAGCTTTTTTGATGGAGAATGGTTTGCCTTGGTATGATGCAAATAGCGGATATGCTGGTGATGATTACATAAGTGATACAAAAACTGGCCGTGACTGGCGTTGGCAGTTGTTTATGAAAGCACCCGGAGATGTGAAAGCGACAGAAAATATTACTACTCCTGAAACGTTTCCGACGGCTCCCCGTGTTTATATATCAGACTCCAGAAATGCCACATCTACTGGTTATATTCAGGGAAAAGGGCATTCGATGGATTATAATGATCAAGTGCTGGGGCAGGATCAGACAGCATTTGTCGTTTATCGTGCGGCTGAAGCTTACTTGAATTATATAGAGGCTTCTTATTTGAGATACGGAAACTTGAATGATACGAAACTTGATACATATTGGAGAAAGCTACGCCAGCGTGCGGGGGTTGATGAGGACTATAATAGTACAATTGCAGCCACTGATATGGCACAGGAGGCCGAAAATGACTGGGGAGCATATTCTCACGGGCAAATTGTGGACGCTACTTTATATAATATCCGCCGTGAACGTCGTTGTGAATTCATAGGTGAGGGATTCCGTTATATGGATTTGATTCGTTGGAGGGCAATGGATCAATTAAATGGTTATCAATTGAAAGGAGCTAAGATATTTGGTCCGATGGAAGATTTGTTCGTTGATAGCGAAACAGGTGAATCTCTTCTGAAATATGATCAGGCAGACGAGGCAGACAATAATGTGTCTTCTCCTTCTGATGGGGATTATTTACTGCCGAACAGAAAAACTTCAACAAATGAATACTATAATGGTTTTTATTTCTTTGAAGCGCATTATCTGTATCCAATTGCTGTTCAGCACTTTTTGATTACTTCCTCAGATGGAGCAAGTGTGGATGATTCTCCGATTTATCAGAATCCAGGTTGGCCGATTGTTTCGGGAGCAACTTGTGAATAAGATGATATAGCATTAAGTGGGATAA
>NZ_JAUDEN010000014.1:0-104813 GCF_030373775.1 Bacteroides gallinaceum
CAGGATATCGTATCACTGCAATGAAGAGATCGTATCACTGGAGTGAAGAGATAAAGATGGCAGGACATCCGGAATTGAGGATGTGGCAACTGTTTGTTTTACAGCAAATTGTTATAGAAAAATGGATATAAAGCTAGAAAAGAAACCTTGGTATGTGCGCTACCGCTACCGCCTGGCGGCAGGTATAGTCGTAGCGGGCGGGCTTGTTTATGCAACGGTGCTTGCTTCCGGTCCGCGCAGGCTGCGCATTGATCCGGAATCGGTGCAGGTGGCCGAAGTGAAAAACGATGAGTTTCTGGAGTATGTAGATGTGGAAGGAGTGGTTCACCCCATTCTTACCCTCATGGTCAACGTGCGCGAGAGCGGCAATGTGGAACGCATTGTTGCGGAAGAGGGGAGTCTGATGAAACAGGGCGACACCATACTCACGCTGACCAACCCCGATCTGATGCGCGATCTGGAAGACCAGCGCGACGAGTGGGAAAAACAGCGCATCTCGTATGAGGAAAAGACCATTGAAATGGAGCAGAAGACACTCACGCTCAAGCAGCAGGCACTGGAGGCGGAATACGAGCTGAGCAAAATCAGAAAGAGTTTCGCGCTCGAAGAAGAAGAATACAGGATGGGCGTCCGGAGCAAGGCGCAGCTGGAGGTATCGGCCGACGAATACCGCTACAAACTGGAGTCGACTCGCCTCAAGCTGCAAGGGCTGAAAAGCGATTCGGTTATGACGGCAATCCGCAAAGAGCTGCTGCTCAACGACAGGGAATGGGAACGGAAAAAGTGGGAGCGTTCGCTGGGCAGGACGGAAGATCTGGTGGTGCGCGCTCCCGTCGACGGGCAGCTGAGCTTCGTGAAGGTGACGCCCGGCCAGCAGGTGGCTTCCGGCGAGAACATCGCCGAGGTGAAGGTGCTGGACCAGTTCAAGATTCATGTTGCACTGAGCGAATACTACGTCGACCGGATAACGGCAGGGCTCCCCGCTTCGGTGACTTATCAGGGCAGGCGTTATCCGCTCCGTGTGAGCAAGGTGGTGCCGGAAGTGAAGGACCGCACCTTCGATGTCGACCTGGTGTTTACCGGAGCCATGCCCGACAACGTGCGGCTGGGCAAAAGCTTCCGCGTGCAGATCGAACTGGGCCAGCCCGAAAAGGCTGTGGTGATTCCGTGCGGCAACTTCTATCAGCAGACGGGAGGCAACTGGATATTCAAGCTGGATGCCGACCGCACCAGGGCGGTGAAGGTTCCGATAACCATCAGCCGCCAAAATCCCCGCCAATATGAAATAACCGAAGGTTTGCAGCCTGGAGATTGGGTTATTACCACGGGATATGATAACTTTGGCGATGCCGAAGAATTGGTGTTTTGAAGAAGAAGTTAAAGAAGCTATATGAAGACATTACGATACGCATTGCGTCATCTGACGCGCGCCAGGGCCTATACCCTCATCAGCTTGTCGGGGCTGGCGTTCAGCCTGGCTTGCAGCATCATCTTGCTGCGCTACATCCACCGCGAACTTACGGTGGACGCTAATTGCATTCATCCGGAAACGGTGGTGTTGCCGCTGGCAGACGTGCACGGCAATTGGTGTCCCAGTGCCCGAATGTATATGGATTCGGTTTATCTTGCCGACGGGCAGGTAACGGAACGCTGCCTGGTTGTTCCCAATGAGCGTACACATATTTTGTATGAGAACCGCACTTACAATGCCGATATGCTGGCGGTAGATTCTACCTTCTTCCGTTTCTTCGCTTATCCGGTAGTGGCGGGGACTGTGGCGATGCAAGGCAGTCAGGGAGGCATCCTTACCCGCAAGTTTGCCGAACAACTGTTCGGACGGGAGAATCCTCTTGGAAAGGTGCTGGTTTACGATGGCATATCTGTTGTCGTGCAAGGAGTGATAGACAGCCCTTCCAATAAAACCGTTTGGCAATTCGACGTGTTGGTTTCCCGCGGTTTGCAGGATTGGAGCCGGATGAGTATCGAAATGGTCCGCGTATTGCCGGGTGTCGGTTTGGATGCGATAAACAAGGTGAGCGGCATTTATCGCGATACGAAATATTCCGGTCCTATGCGTTACCGGTTTATTCCTTGGAAACAGTTTTATTTCGATCCTTCCATTGTCGTGGAGAAATCGTTGATGAACCACGGCGACAAGTCTTACCTGCTGATTTTGTCGGGAGTGATAATCTTGTTGTTGGCGGTAGGCATCTTGAACTTTATCAATCTCTATATGGTGACGCTGGTGAAGCGTTGGCGCGAATATGGCATCAAGAAGGTGTTGGGGCTGAAGCGTTCTTCGCTTTTCGTGGAAATCTGGCTGGAAAATTTCGCGCTGGTATTTGCCTCGCTCTTCGTGGCATGGGTGCTGATAGAGGTTACAGCAGTTCCGGTAGAGCGTTTGTTGGGAGAGCCGGTAAGCTACACTTGGTTCGACGGATGGCTGTCGTCGGGCGTTCTTGTGGCATTGCCTTTGCTCACTTCGGCTTATCCTTATATCAAGTACGGTTATCGTTCGCCTGTCGTTTCCATGCGCAATGTGCCGGTGCGCTATTCCGTTGCCTCACGTGCGGTGTTGCTGGGCATCCAGTATGTCTTTACGGTGGTGCTTGTAGTCTTGTCTGTCTATTTCAACCGTCATTTTGATTTCTTGATCAATACGCCTCCGGGGTTCCGCACGGAAGGAATATTGGAGGCAGATCTGCAGAAAGAAAACTGGAATTACGGGAATGAAACGGACGAGCGGAGAAAATCACGTAACGAGCGTATCGAAAGGATCCGGAAGGCATTGGACGAGTGTCCGTACATTGATTCGTGGATATGCAGTTCGTTTAATGAAATCACTTCTGAAGTTCAAATAAATTATTTTAATGAAAAGGATAAAAAGGTAGCGGTGAAGGCATTGTTTGTTCCTGCAGCTTTTTTTGATTTTTACGGATTGAAAGTGCTTGATGGCGACTTGCCGGATGAGATACGTGACGTAACCCGTAGCGAGATAGCATTGAACGAGGAAGCCATGAAACTATTCGGCTATGCCGATAGGGAAGAAGCGTTTGTCAGGGCCGAAACTCCTATTTGGATGTTTTTTGGAGCTGATGGCAGTGTAAAGAAGGGTGGGTTGGAACTGATGCCCGTTGCGGCGGTAATTGCCGATTGCTATTTCGGTAAGTTGACCGGTGGCGTACAGCCCATTGTTTATGTCATAAGTGGAGGATACGAACGTGGCAAGATTTCCATCGCCGTACACCCGGGCAAGGAAAAAGAGCTGCTGGCGTACCTGCGCCGCACGGTGAAGGAAATCTACGGAACCGAAGAGTTCGACCATGCATGGCTTTCGGATGTGGTGAAAGAACAGTATGCCCACGACCGCAAGATAGCTACGGTCTATTCGGTGTTCGCCTTTATCGCCATCGTGGTGTCGTGCATGGGGCTGTTCGGCATCTCGCTCTTCGACATCCGCAGGCGTTACCGTGAAATCGCTATCCGCAAGGTGAACGGCGCTACCTTGGCTGGCCTTTATTGGCTGCTTGGCGGAAAATACCTGAAAGTGCTGCTTGCTTCGTTTGCGGCGGCGGTTCCGCTGGCCTGGTTCATTATCAGCCGTTACACCGAGAGCTTTGTGCTGAAGGCACCGCTTTCGGCATGGATATTCATCGTGGCGTTGCTGCTGGTAGGGCTGATTTCGTTGGGCACGCTCTGGTGGCAGGTGGGCAAGGCGGCGCGCATCAATCCGGCAGAGGTGATGAGGTCGGAAAACAACTGACGGGAAGCCTGCAGATGTAGGGCGTTGTGTATGATCATAAAACTTAAAAAACTCATAAACTAAAATGATACGGCATTATTTGAAAATAGCGGTACGGAATCTGTGGAAGTACAAGGTGCAGAGCGCGATTGGCATCGTGGGGCTGGCGGTATGTTTGTTGTGCTTCAGCATTTGCCTGTATGTATGTCGGCTGATGTGGGCAACCGACCAATGCTTCCCTCAGAAAGAGCGTATTGGCGAGATTGCGATGAAGGAACCCCAAGGAGCGACAGATTTGGCTGGAGTGCCTCCGGAACTGATAGATAAGTTGCGTATCCTGAACGGGATGGAAGCAGAAGCCTTTACATACCTGGGGTATCCTGGCTATCGTTCGTTTGAGATAGAAGTGAAGCCCGACGAGATGTTGCCGTTCGACCCGATGCTATGTATGGAAGTAGATACGTGTTTCCGTCAAGTATTCGGTGTGGATGTGCTGGCGGGTTCGTGGCAAGCTGCCGTGCATACGCCTAATGCGGTCATCTTGTCGGAAACCTTTGCGCGGCGCATCTATGGCAACCGCTTGCAGGATGCCATCGGAAAGCGTTTGTGCACCACGTTGAGGTTCGCCTTTGCGGGTGCGAACAGTGGCATCGGCTATACCGTGCAGGCGGTGATGGCAGATATTCCTTCCAATAATAGTTTTACGTATATGCAGTCTCTCGCCATGCTGGTGTTGAATGATAGCGATGGGAGGCTGCAATGGAAGGGAAAGGACGTGACGGGAGGTATGGGTTATGTATTGCTGAAAGGAGGGGAAGATAGCCGGAAGGAACTGGAAGCAGACCTTCGCACCAAGGGATTGGGTTTGCAGATGTTCGGCAGGGAGTTCGATGTGCATGTCCGTCCTTTAGGTTATGCCTATTGGAAGTACGGTGGTACGATGTATATCGTGTGGATTGCCGGCATTATCGGGAGCTTGGTGCTTTTGGTGGGGTTGCTCAATTTCTTTTATTTTCAGGTGGGGACTTTCTTGGCACGCAGCGGCGAGTACAGTCTCCGGCGAGTATTCGGGGGAGGCAACGCACATCTGTTGGGGCAATTATTTGTTCAGGCGGCACTGACGGTGCTGATAGCTTTCCTGTTGGTCTTTGTCCTGATAGAGTTGTTGGCACCCGTATTGCACATCGTTGTGATGAACTTTGAACTTGCTGTTGATGTCCAAGTATTGCAATACCAGTGTGCCCAATATCTGCTGCTGGTGCTGGCAGGCAGCTTGGGTGTATGCTTGTTTACTGTGGCACGTACACGTCGGATAAATATCCAGACAGGCATCCGCGGCATAAGTATCGGACGGGGTAAGCATCGGGTGCGCAACATCATGCTTGCCATCCAGTATTTCATTTGTTGGATATTTGTCACCTTGTCTTTCGCACTCTATCTGCAGGCAGATAAAACCACATCGGCACTCTTCGGTACGTTGACCCGTCAGGAGAAAAGCAGGATATTGAGCATCCCCTTGGATTACCCGTTTATGGAGCAGGCGGAAAAGCTTGCCTTGATAGAGCGCATGAAACAATGTGCCGGGGTGGAAGATTGCCTGTTGTCAGACGTTGATTATACACAGGGTGCCTCCGGCAATGTGTTCTATATCCAGCCGGATTCCCGGCGCGATAAGGAGGAAACTCCGGTCAATATTCTTTCCGTACCTCCAAACTTTTTCCGGTTTATGCATATTCCCATGCTGCAAGGCAAAATACCCGATACCGGCAACGAACTGGTGATAGATCAGGCTTTCGCACAGGAGCTGCGCACAAAGTTTCAGCAGGTGCCTTTAGGCACTACGCTTTACGGGTATTACAACGAAGGCTATAAAGTGACCGGAATAAGCAGTTCTTTTGTAACGGATGCATACAGAGGGGCGTTTGCTGAGAAAGGATATGTATTCCAGCTTGCCGATTTTCGTCAGTATGTGGGGCACTGTTACCTGAAATGCCATGCAGGACAGACAGACGAAGTGCGCGTGTATGTTTACGGACTATTGCGGCAAGCCTTGCCTCATACGATAGAACCTCGCATCACTACTTTTCTGGATGACATTGAAGCGCAACAGGGGATAGAAAGCATGCTGAAAGGCGTCATTCTCTTTTTGGCAGCGGTATGTGTGACCCTTACGCTTTTAGGGGTTTATGCGGCCATAACGGTTGATACGGAGAGCCGCTGCAAGGAAGTTGCCGTCCGCAAGGTGCATGGTGCAAGCGCAAGGCAGATCATGTGGCTTTTTGCCCGCACCTATATCGGGATAGGCGGGATGACGGCTCTTCTGGTTTTTCCGCTGCTTTATGGATTCATGAGATACTGGGGGCAGATGTACCGTATCTTTTTTCAGTATGGAGCCTGGTTCTGGATAAGCGTGTTTCTGTTTGTGGCCGCGGTTACAACCCTGACGGTTGTGACCCGCATTGTATGCATTGCCCGCATCAGTCCGGCAGAAATGATAAAGAAAGAATAAAAAACGGAGTATGATGATACGACATTATTTGAAAATAGCGGTACGGAATCTGTGGAAGTATAAGGTGCAGAGCATGATTTCTGCTTTATGTCTGGCTGTGGGCATTGTCGTGTTCAGTCTGGCATATCTGTTTGTCGACCGTATGGCAGACGCTTACAGCAGATTGCCGGAACACGAACGGTATGTCCGCATCATGGCATTCACTAAAGAAACGGGGGGTGACATGCCGTTTGCTCTGGCGGATGTGGACGAACTGCTTTTCCGTACGGAAGGAATACTGGATTCGGTTTCCGTCCACTCCGCTACAATGCGCACGGATGCGGATGTCATCGGAAAAGACGGGAGCAGCCTGCCGTATATTGTACGGTATAAAGTGACGAACAGTTCCTTTTTCCGTTATTTCAACCTGCCGCTGCTGTATGGAAATTTTCTGCCGAAGTCGGCGGATGAGATTGTTGTTTCGTCTGAGTTTGCTGAAAGGATAGCCCGGGGAGGAAGTCCCATAGGTATGGTTGTGCGCCTTGCTTCCTTCATGCCGGAAAACGGAATAAGGGATTACCGGATAGTGAACGTGGCGGATGTGCCTAAAGACGGACTGAATCTGGATGCGGATTGTTATTTCCCGCTTGAGCTGCAGCCGTATGCCTGGCTGCAGGTTCATGCTTTCATTCCGGAAGGGCAAATGCTGTCCGGTCTGGACGAAACGTTGAAACGGCTAGCGTGGGACAAGGAAGGAAAGACGGTGACAGTTGACGCTTCGCCGGTAAGCGGGCAGACGAATACGGTAATCGCGAAGATTTTGGCTCTCCTTCTCGCTTCCCTGATTCTGGTGTCGGGACTGATCACTTTCCTGAAGTTCACTTTCCAGATGTTTTATGCCCGCCAGCATGAGCTGGCCCTGCGCAAAAGTATGGGATCAGACATGAAGGGCGTATTTTGTCTGCTTTTTGTCGAAGTGTTCTGCATGTTGTCTTTTGCTTTCCTGCTGTCGCAGGTCTTGCTTGAAGGCTTGCAGCTGTTGGTTTCCCGCTTTCCGTTTTTGCCCGAAGAAAACATGGGCTGGTTTGTGCTGGAAGACTGTTATCTGGTGCAGGGCGGACTTTATCTTGCGGTTCTTTTCATCTGTCTGTTCATTGTCGCTTGTCCGGTGTGGCGTGTACGCCGGGTGAATCTTGTCAATCGGATCCGTACAAACGGGCGGAGGCATGGATTCCGCTGTGTGATGATTTGCATACAGTTGTTTGTGTCCATGGGATTCCTCGGAGCTGTGATTATTGTCCGGCTGTCGTATGATGAACTGGGAAGCCGGCTGTATTATCCTTCGGGAAAGGTAGAGGAAAACCGGATCATTGCAATAGACATGACTACGGCTGTTATCCGGAATAACTGGGACGCAATACATGCGGAAATCAACCGTATGCCGGAAATTGAAGGGCAGACCTCCCTCAATGAGGATTCTGATGACGGAATGCTTTCTTACAGATTCATCACTTTCATGAAGCAGGACAGTACGGAAGTCAGGCTCAAGGTGATGGCCGGCAATCCGAACTATTTCAGTTTTTTCCATATCCCCCTGCAAGGAAAGGCATTGGAAACGGAAACCGAAGGGTTTGTCTACGTCAGCAGAAGCGTTGCGGAGCTTATGCGGCATGAGCATGTAAAGGGGATGATCAGGCTGGACGGCAAGGCATATCAGATAGCCGGAGTTTATGAAGAACTGTACAAGAATGTAACGGGAAACAGTCGTATTGCAGGTTCTGTCTTTTTCCCGGCACAGGATTTCAAGACCTGGCTGCTGAAAGTTGCCTCCGGGCAGGATGCGGATAAAGTGATGGGGAAGGTAAAAGCGGTCTGCCAGAAGCATGTTCCATACACTTTGCCCTTGGACGTATATAAGTTCGGCAGCCGGAGCGTATATTCGATGATGGATACGCTTGAAGCGGTGATGTGGATATTGGCTGCGGTCAGTCTGATGCTGGTGATACTCAGTATGTATTCTTCCATTTCGATGGACGCTGTAACCCGCCGGAAAGAAGTGGCCATCCGGAAAATCAACGGAGCTTCGTACAGGGATATTGCCATGTTATTTGCCAAGTCATACATAACGATGTTTCTGCTCATGTATCTGTTGGTTTATCCGCTGCTGAAACTGGCTATGGCCAATCTGTTGGAAGGATCTTCACTGAAATCTGTGTATGGATGGGAGTGGGGCGTTATTCTGTTTGCGGTCATGGCTTTGTTGACTGCGATGGCGATAGGGTGGCAGATAATAAAGCTGATGCGGATAAATCCGGCCGATACGATAAAAAAAGAATAAGCCATAGAGATAAGTAGATGTTGAGAATCAGTTTATACAAAACCGGTCTGTTCAGAAACGCAGGCTAACACGGACTTTCTCAGATTATTGTGCTGATTATCTGCATTAATCTGCGAAAATCTGTGCTTCTAATGATATTATTTAATTTTGCGCACTTATATTATGATTAAAACAGTAAATTTGCAGAAAGTGTTCCGCACGGATGAGGTGGAAACTTGGGCGTTGCACAATGTGAGTATTGAAGTGAAAGAAGGCGAGTTTGTGGCGGTTATGGGTCCTTCGGGGTGTGGCAAGTCGACCTTGCTGAATATTCTGGGACTGCTGGACAATCCGACCGGCGGAGCATATTGCCTGAACGGTGTGGAGGTGTCGAAATACACCGAGTCGCAGCGTACGTCGCTTCGCAAGGGAGTCATCGGTTTTGTGTTCCAGAGTTTCAATCTGATTGACGAACTGAACGTGTACGAAAATATCGAACTGCCCTTGCTTTATATGGGCATACCGGCGGCCGAGCGTAAGCGCAGAGTGGAAGAGGCTATGGATCGTATGGCAATAGCTCACCGTTCCAGGCATTTCCCGCAACAGCTTTCGGGAGGACAGCAGCAGCGTGTGGCGATTGCCCGTGCGGTGGTGGCCAATCCCAAACTGATTCTTGCCGATGAGCCGACCGGCAACCTGGATTCGAAGAACGGCAAGGAAGTGATGGACCTGCTTACCAGACTGAACAAGGAGGGGGCCACCATCGTGATGGTAACTCATTCGCAGCACGATGCCAGCTATGCCGACCGCATCATTAACCTGTTCGACGGACAGGTCGTGACTGAAGTAATGATATGACTGATTTATTAAATAAGTGTAAACAATGAAAATCAACTGTACATTTGTGGCATCGCTTTTGCCGGCCTTGATGCTGACGGCTTGCCATACGGGACCGAAGACTGTGGATTTCCCGCTGATTGAGAGTGCCAACACAACAACGCTCGACATTGCCAAAGTCGAGCTGAACGACACCGCTACGGTAGTGCATGTCAATGCGTATTTCCGGCCGCACTATTGGATTCGTATCGATTCGAAGACGTATCTTCGTGCAGAAGGTGAGAAATATGCGCTGACCGATGCGCAAGGCATCACGCCCGATTCGCTGTTCTGGATGCCCGAGTCGGGAGAGGCTTCTTTCATGCTTTTCTTCCAGCCCTTGCCCAAGCGGACACGTTCGTTTGATTTTATCGAGTCGGACTGTGCTGATTGCTTTAAGCTGTTCGGCGTAGATCTGACGGGGAAGGAAACCTATGACATTCCTGAAGGCATTCCTGCCGAAGCTTTGAAGCTGGATGGTAATGCTCCGATGCCTGAACCTGTTTTCAAGAGCGGTGAAACTACGCTCGAGGTGCGACTGCTTCATCATCGGAAAGAATTGGGAACGGAGCAGAATATATATGTAAACACCTTGAATGGCGTGCAAGAGGAATATACTGCTCCCGTTGATTCGGCAACGCATACGGCAATATTCAAATTCCGGCAATATGGCCCGGCTGAGGTTTTGTTGCCCATGACCGGAAGCATACAGGTGGCTCCCGGGGAACATGCTGTTGTTTATATAGACCAGCGGGGCAGTGGACAGCGTATCGTATCCCGCCGTAAAGGAGCGGTTGCAAAACCTTTCAGATCCCTTTATGCCGAAGGCACGTATGCCAGTCTGAACAATCTGATCTCCAGCCGGACGGATTGGCCTGTATGGTCTATGAACCTTTATAACGGCAAGTTTGCAGATTACAGGATGACATCGAAAGCCTATGCTGCACACGTTACCGATACTTATAAGGCTTTGTCGGACAGCATTGCAGCCGATAGCCTGCCGCCGCTTATGAAAGCATGGATGCAGTTGTCATTGCAGGAAGAAGCCGTTGCGGCGATGCTGGGCGGCAATTACTTCCGCGAACATAATTACCGGTGTATGCACAATGAATGGAACCGCAATCCGATAAAGGGCATTGAACCGATGAAGCCGGAAGACCAGGCGGAGATCTGCAAGCTGTTTGATGTGAATAATCCGCAGCTTCTGATGGGAGCGCAAGTTTCTGATTATGTCGGGAATGTCGTATATTCGGATGGAGCATGGATGGAAACGGCCGGAATACGGACGGGACTGATTCCTTCTCTGAGAAAATATGTGCTTCTTGTTGACAAGGTTCAAAAAGGCACTTTGACGCAAGCCGACCTGAAAGTCTTTGGTCCGGAAGATTCTGCTTTTTATGTCGAGGCATTGGAAGCGATGCAGAAAGACATTGCCGCGAAGCTAGAAGCCGTAAAAGACAAGGCGGTTATCGAGCACACTCCCGATGTACCTGTAAAAGACTTGTTCGATGCCATTGTGGCTCCTTATAAGGGCAAGGTTGTGTTTGTGGATTTCTGGAACACGTGGTGCGGGCCTTGCCGTGCCTCGATCAAGGCAATCGAGCCTCTGAAAGACACGGAACTGAAGAGTGACAGGCTGGTATGGATTTATATAGCCAATGAAACATCGCCTGTTGTAAAGTATAAGACCATGATTCCCGGCATCAAGGGCAAACATTTCCGTTTGAATGACGAGCAATGGAACTATCTTTGCAAGAAATTCCACATAGATGGCATTCCTTCCTACGTATTGGTAGACAAGGACGGCTCATACAGTTTGCGCAACGATTTGCGCGATCATAACCGCCTGGTGAAAACGCTGGCGGAGAAAGTGGGACAGTAGCTTGTGGTACATAAATCAAGCGAACAGGTCTGACAATCGGAACGGATTGCACGGCATGGACAGACAGACCCGTGCAATCCTGTGATGAAAAGCAATGTCAGAAGTCAATGCCTTCAGGTATGGTGCTTTCGATGCGTTTCTCTATGCTGTCGGGCACTTTAGAGAAGAAATCCAGACCTGTAGCTTCTTCTACCTGGTCTACTGTTACCATGTAGTTCTTCAGATGCTGGTGATGTGCCTTGTTTTCAAAAAGGAATCCCATGGCAATCGGATTTTTCCGGTTGTAGATCAGTACCACTTTGAAGAAGCGGTCGGGGACAGCAACCTTGTGTTCTCCAATACGCTTAGGCGACTTTGTATCGTAAATAGGTCCGCAGGCGATGTAGACCGTCCCGTATTTCTCCGCCCATTTGCGGCAGCTCTCTTCCAGGTCGCCCCAGTCGTCCCGGTTCAGTTTCCGGTTTTGCGGACAGATGTTGCTCATATAAAATGACTCTTTCATCGCCTGTTTGCTCCATTTCATGTCGGCGGCAGGAGCCATGTGTCCGCGGTCGTATCCCGAATTGGTATAGTCGGACGTTACGACACGAGGCTCGGGCAGTTTCGGATCCGGCAGAAACTTGTTGGTACGCCCTTCGTCACCGGCAGTTTCCTTTCTTGTCAGTTCCCACGCCACCCAGTTCGGCGTTTTATAGACATCATTGTATGATACGGTGTAGCCCACGTGCCCGATTACAATTTCATTCCGTTTCCTGATTGTCTTCGGGATTTCCAGTTGCAGGGAGAAGCCGTCATCTCCCGCTTCTGTTCCAGCGTTTTCGGCAGTGCCGGTTTTATTCTCTATAGCCTTAGCCGTTTCGGGCGTGAACACTTTCTCTCCGTTCTGGTGGATGTAGAGTGCCCCGACAATAACCGCCGCCAGCAGAATGAATCCTTTTAGGCCTCCTCCAGATTGCTTTTTGTTCTTCCTTGCCATATCACAGGAGTTTGAAGCGCATGCGGAAGATTCCGTCTTTATAGTCGTGGCTGATGATTTTGAACGTGCCGATTTCGGAAGTGTTCTGCACATGTGCGCCTATGCAAAGGCAGTCGTCATAGTCGCCCACTTTGACTATACGTACTGTATCGGAAGCGTTTTCGGGAAGTCTTTTCATGTCAAAGCGAGCGGCGGCTTCCTCTTGTGTGATAAATTCGGTTGTCACGTCCAGGTGGCGGCCGATGACTTCGTTCACGGTTGTTTCGATCCGTGCAATATCTTCGTCCGTCAAGGCCTGCGGCAGAGCAAAGTCGAGTTTGCTTTTCTTGCGTTCGATATGGGCGGAAACAGCGCGTCCGCATCCGAAAAGATTGACCATCGTGCGGTTCACGATATGCTCACATGTATGCATGGGAGGATATTCCTGCTTGTTGTGTTCGTTCAGTTGGGGTTGTTCCATAAGATATACGATAATTTGGTTCGCAAAATTACATTAAAAATCAGAATCAGAAAGTTTTTTCGGAAGAATATCCAGACGGGCGGACATAAAAAAAGGAGTACCGCTGTACTCCAACCTTTGTTAACCTTAAATCTAATACTATGAAAAACACATTGCAAAGATACGGACTTTTCCGTTATTCGCAAATAAGGGAGCTGTAAAAAACGCGTGAATAACTTTTTTTATGGAATTGGATGGTGTGGTGCGCTTTTGTTAACAGGCTTTTTTGTTTACCTTTGCGCTGAATTAAAAAATGTAGAAGAAAATGGCATTTGAAGCAACCAAAAGAGAATGGGGGGAATTGTATGCATTTTTCCGCCTGTTGGCCGACGGTCATGTATATTCCGGCACTCCCGATGTTAAGAAGAATGTAGCTCAGTGTCTGCCTGTGGCGATGGTGCAGCGCGTGGAACACGACGGTATCCGGCGTTATATCGTGGAAAAGGATGAGATACGCATACAGGGAGAGAATATCGACAAGCGGATTCCACGTGAAGACTTTGCAACTGTGGCGGACTTGATTCTGGACGGCATCCGGAATACCCAAGGAGATGAAGTGACTTCTCCGGATGGGGTGGAGGAGTTTCTGGATGAGGTGCTGATTTACGATATGGAGGCGAAAACTGAAGACCGTACGGACTTGAGCGTTGCTTTTTATTCGGAAAATGCGCCTCTGGTGGGCTTTTCCGTGCGTTCCCGCCTGGGTGTCATGTTTCCTCTGCTTGACGGGGGGCGTGCTGCCAACTTCAAGTTTGAGCAGACGGGAGTTAAATTTTCTTCGCCGACCATCAATAAAATCAATGCAACGGGCGAGGAGGACGATGTGATTTCCCGGATGCTGATGATTGAGCGTTTGGGAGGCGTATTGAAATACAATGACGTGGCCGACAAAATTTTCCGCAGCAACGTGTCGATGATTGACTTGCATATGGGCCGTCTGCTGGGAGAAATGACACGTCTGATGTGGCTTGACGGAATCACCAGAGTGTCCGAACTTACAGAAGAAATCAAGAAAGTTAATCCGCTTAAAATAAAGGATGAACTGATCAGCAAACATGGCTTCTATGAATATAAGGTCAAGGAGTTTCTGCTGGCGATAGCGTCCGGCATGCGTCCGGCAAAATTGTACAATGGAACCGATTCGGCTATCGGCGGGATGCTGTTTGTGACCGGAAACGGAGAAGTGCTTTGCTATCAGCGTGCATTCCGACAGACGTTTGCCGATTTTCTGTTCTTCAATACACGTCTTGAAAAAGGCTCTACGGAGAAGGACAGGTACGGGTATCTGGAGCGTGAAAACGGGACTTACTATTTCAAGCTGAATCTGAAAGTGGGCTTGCTGAAAAGATAACGTGCAGGCCAGAGCAGAAAACAATCCGGATATAGAAAGCCTTGAATGCAAAGGCACAAGAAAAGCGGCGGTGAGTACCATCGCATCCTCTTGTGCCTTTGGCATTTCAGAATATTGAAAATTACCCTTTGTATTCGCTGTAATACTTCATGAACTGGGTACGTTCGAACGGATTGACTTCTCCTACGGTGCAGGCATTCATCTTTCCTTTGAAGCTGGCTACCGATTCATATCCTTTATCCTTCATCCACTCAGCCAATGTCTGCTTCATGGCTTCTGCTTCTTCCAATCCGTGCTGATAGAACGCACTGCAAATTTCTACAGCAGAAGCTCCTGCGAGAATTGCTTTTATTATGCCCTTCCCGTCATATATTCCGCCGGATACGGCATAATCCAGCTGCGGCACCTCTGCCGAAGCGATGGCTGTCCAGCGTATGCGTTCTGCCAGTTCATGCGGATTGCTCAACACACTGATATGAGTCAGGCTTTGACTGTCGATGCTGATGTCTGGCTGGTAGAAGCGGTTGAACAGAACCACGGCGGCCGCCCCGTTGGCATAGAGCTGATTGACCAGCGCGACCGGGTTCGTAAAGTTGCTTCCCAGCTTGAATATGACCGGAATGTTCACGGCTTTTTTGATGTGACGCAAGATTTCGATATGCCGCTGTTCAAAACTGCCGTAGGCATATTCCTTTCCTGTTTGCAGCGAGAGCACGTTCAGTTCCAGCGCATCAGCGCCAGCCTCTTCCATCAGCCGCGCAAAATCTGTCCATTCGCTGTCGCTGTAGCAGTTGATGCTGGCTATGACCGGAATCCGGCAACTTTTTTTAGCTTCTCTGATAAGGTCTACATGATGGCTCAGCGCATGTGAGCGTACATACGTCTGCAGGTAATCCTCCGCTTCGGGCGAACCATATCCGTCCATGTGTCCGCTTTCTGCCTTGATTTGTTCTTCGAACACTGATTTCAGTACGACAGCTCCAGCTCCCGCTTTTTCAATTGCCTTGATTTTTTCTGCGCTGTCTGTCAGTCCGGAACTCCCGACAATAATCGGATTCTCGAGCGATAGCCCCGCAAAAGTCGTTTTCAGTTGTAGCATGTGTTTATGGTATTAAATTGTCATTTTACTCTCCATCGCAGGTTTGTACAGCGTTGCCGGCGGTTGCCTTGACGCTGTTCTG
Organism: Bacteroides gallinaceum; assembly: GCF_030373775.1. Classification (NCBI taxonomy): domain Bacteria; kingdom Pseudomonadati; phylum Bacteroidota; class Bacteroidia; order Bacteroidales; family Bacteroidaceae; genus Bacteroides; species Bacteroides gallinaceum. Next base: position 15,313 of record NZ_JAUDEN010000014.1, read on the forward strand.
CTTCTCGGTTTCCGGCAATGCCTTGTGTGAAATCTTCCGGTCAATAGACTCTTTCACCGAAAATTTTGCTGCCCACGCGTACCATTGTGCTTCCTTCCCTGACGGCAAGCTGATAGTCGTGCGACATGCCCATCGAAATTTCTTTAAAGGTATCGATGCCGTTGAAGTAAGTATTCTTCAGCTCGTTGAAGAAGTCGTGCAGACGCGCGAATTCCTTGCATATCTCAGCTTCGTCATCTGTGTTTGTCGCCATGCCCATCACTCCGCTGATTGCCACATTCGTCAGTTCTTTCCATTTGCCTTCGTCCAGCATCTGCCTGCACGAGTCGAAAGTGAAACCGTATTTGGTGTCTTCCTCAGCGATGTGGATCTCCAGCAGGCAGGGGATTACGCGTCCGCATTTGGCAGCCTGCTTGTTGATCTCTGCCAGCAGTTTGTAGGAGTCCACCGCATCAATCATGGCGATGTAAGGAGCGATGTATTTCACCTTGTTTGTTTGCAGATGTCCGATGAAATGCCATTCGATGTCTTTGGGGAGAACTTCCTGCTTGAGGTTCAGCTCCTGTTCCTTGCTTTCGCCGAAGATCCGTTGTCCTGCCGCATACGCTGCTTCGATCGCTTCGCTGGGGTGAAACTTGGAAACAGCTACCAGGCGGACATGCGGAGGAAGCTGCGCAAGCACTTCTTTTATGTTTTTCTGAATGTCCATGGCAATCTGTCTTTATCTGTTATCTTTTGTCCGCTTCGGGAAATTCCGGCTTTACGTCCGGTTCGGCCGAATAAGGATATACATCCATGATAGCGGTTTCTGCCACTGATGCAATTACATAGTCGGCCATTGTCCCTTTCATGCCTTCGTCGAGTTTCTTTACGGCATCGCGCAGGTCGGCGGCCTGTACCAGTACGTTGGTTGCCGTCTTTTTCTCTGTTCCGCTTTTTTCGTCCAGTGTGATGAAATACAGTTTGCACTTGAACCACCGGTCGGCAGCGTCTTCTTCGCAAGGAAACAGTTCGCTGTAATTCGCCCGCTTGATGTCGGCGACAGTAAATTCGCCGCTTATGAAGGGAGTGATTTCTTCAATTATGCGCGATTCGGCTTCCGTGAAGCTGAGCGCATCTACCAGATAGGGTTCCGTCACTTTTTTGTTCATGCCGTTTTCGGCTACTTTTTCGTAACGGATTTTGCATTCAAACCAGTTATGCATCATAATTGTTTCGTAATAGTCTGTTCGTTTTATAATTAATGAATAGGAACGTGTCCGGAGTCTTGCTGCACTGTAAAAAAGTCGTCAAGACAGAACCGCAGCATTTGAAGTGACGGATTGTTTTCACAAACTTTTTCCGTTTGCAAGGCAACGGGACATCGGCCGTATCTGTTCTACAAAGATACGACTAATAATGAAACAGCGAAATAATTTATGCAAAAATCCGTCATTCGCGCTGCTTGCACCGGTTCTGCTGCATAAATTCCTGGATGGCCTCCGTGTGGTTCCCTTTAATGAGAATATGATGGTTGCCCAAGGGGTTTTGCAGGAAGTAGCTTACGGGATTGTTGAGCTTGACCGTTACCTGAGTCCGGCAGCAAGTCACCAGGTTGGTGTTTGCGGTAAGATATCCGGCAGATACAAAATATTCGTCCAGGCATTCTCCCCCGCATTTGAACAGCGTCACTTCACCTTCGTGCATGATTCCCTGGATGCCGATTCCTGTTTCCGATTCAAACTGGGTGCGGATGATAAACTCGTCTGTCATTGTTGTGGGAATGGAACAGTGGGCCAGCAGCACTTCATTCCGCTTTGTGTCGATGAACGAAGGATTTGCCATGAACCCCGGCTGTCCGGTCAGTTCCTTCACCATAAGCAATGTCATGATCGACTGCAGGTCGCCCTCGCATCCCGCAGGAATGCCTTCGTCGTTCAGGAGCGAAAGGGCCAGGCATCCGGTTGTCTTCAATGTCTGAATAAGCGAGAAACAGGATACGGTTGCTGCGCTCAGCTTATGCTTCGTGCATACGTCCTTCACCGCTTTGTGCAGCCTCATTGCTCTGTACAGGTCTTCGGGAGTAACGTCCTGAATGGCTTTCACGCGTGAAACAAGTCTGGACGCTTCCATGCCGATTTCGTCATCGGTCGTGTTATAGAAGTTCTTTTCCACTTCCTCGATGGGGATATCTACATAGCTCACTCCCCAGCGCTGTCCGGCGAGCAGGTAGTCGACATGGCTTGAAACGAGCCACGGAGCCGGTGTGCCCACCACTCCGATGCGTTTGTTTTTCAGGCTCCGTTTGGCGGCGAAAGCCTTGTGGTGAAGCAGCACCTGTTTCACCATTTCATCGGGATGTCCGTGGATAATTTTCACTTTCATGTCGCGTGTCCGTATCCAGGCCGATATTTCAAGTGCGGCGGCCAATGAGTTGTTTGAGCCGTCGGTAAGCAGCGTGATGGGATAGGGGAGCAGGCTGAAGTTGCGCACCACAGCGCTCTCTACTCCTCCGCTGGCAATGAAAGCCAGTTTATAGGCATTTGAAGGGATATCGTCGGTTTGAGTATAGTTGACCAGATGCAGCGTGAAATATTTTTCGAGCGCCACGAACAGCGATTTATGGGCCTCATACACTTGCTCTTTCCGGTAAGTATCGGCATTGAATATAATAAGATAAAGATTCATACCTATTGATGTTTTTTGTTTCTGAAGCAAACATACGGCTTTTTTTCTGAAAAGCAGTCAACGGTTAACTGAAAAGGAGTTAAAGTAAATGAATATCCGCATTCTGTTTAATTTTTCAAACGTATTGTTGCTAAATTACGGCAATCAAGTTATCTTTGCATTTCAAAAACAAATAATTTATAAAAATATGCCACATATATCCATTCGAGGAACTGAAATGCCGGAGTCGCCGATACGCAAGTTGGCTCCGCTGGCTGAAGCTGCAAAAGGAAGAGGAATCAAAGTGTACCATCTGAATATCGGTCAGCCTGACCTTCCCAGTCCCCGAGCGGCCCTCGATGCGATTCGAAATATCAAGCGCACGGTGCTGGAGTACAGTCCCAGCCAGGGATACCGCAGCTACCGCGAAAAGCTTGTCGGTTATTATGAGAAATATGACATTCATCTGGACCCGGACGACATCATCATTACGACGGGCGGTTCGGAAGCTGTGCTTTTCGCTTTCCTCAGCTGCCTGAATCCGGGAGATGAAATAATTGTTCCGGAGCCTGCATATGCCAACTATATGGCGTTTGCCATTTCCGCAGGCGCTGTTATACGCACGGTGACGACTACCATCGATGAAGGCTTTTCCTTGCCCAAAGTGGAAAAATTTGAGGAACTGATCAACGAACGCACCAAGGGAATCTTGATTTGCAATCCGAACAACCCGACCGGCTATCTGTATACGCGCCGGGAAATGAACCAAATCCGCGACCTGGTGAAGAAATACGACCTGTTCCTGTTCTCCGACGAAGTGTACCGTGAATTCATTTATACCGGTTCTCCTTATATCTCTGCCTGCCATCTGGAGGGAATCGAGCAGAACGTGGTGCTGATTGATTCTGTTTCAAAACGTTATTCGGAATGCGGCATCCGCATCGGAGCACTGATAACGAAGAACGAAGAGGTGCGCAAGGCCGTGATGAAGTTTTGCCAGGCACGGCTGAGTCCTCCTTTGATTGGCCAGATTGCCGCAGAAGCTTCTTTGGACGAGCCGGAAGAATACAGCCGTGAAACCTACGACGAATATGTGGAACGGCGCAAGTGTCTGATTGACGGATTGAACCGTATCCCGGGTGTTTATTCTCCCATCCCGATGGGTGCTTTTTATACAGTTGCCAAGCTGCCGGTGGATGATTGCGAAAAATTCTGCGCATGGTGTCTGTCGGAGTTTGACTATGAAGGCGAAACCGTGATGCTGGCTCCTGCCAGCGGCTTTTACACGACGCCCGGAGGAGGAAAGAACGAGGTGCGTGTGGCATACGTGCTGAAAAAAGAAGATTTGGTGCGCGCACTGTTTATTCTGCGCAAGGCGCTTGAGGCATATCCCGGCCGAGTAGACGACTGACCATGAACTGGAAATTCTTTATAGCCCGGCGGATTTACCGCAGCAAAGAAGGAAAGGAAGAGGTGTCAAAGCCGGCTGTCCGCATTGCGATGGCCGGCATTGCGATCGGGCTGGCTGTGATGATCGTTTCGGTGGCGGTTGTCATCGGCTTCAAGCATCAGGTGCGCGACAAAGTGATAGGCATGGGGGCGGATATCGTGGTTTCCGGTATCGACGGAGCGGATCTGTACCAGGTGAATCCGATTGTGGCGGAAGACAGCCTGCTTGATGTATTCCGGGGGATTTCCGGGATCACGCATGTGCAGCGGTTTTCCACGAAACCGGGAATGATCATGACCTCCGACAATTTTCAGGGAATGATTGTGAAAGGGGTGGCCCAAGAATACGACTGGACTTATTTGAAGGCTCATCTGCAGGAAGGAGCCATTCCCGCGTTCTCGGATTCGGCAGCAAGCAATTCAGTGCTTGTTTCCCGTTCCGTCGCCGACAAGCTCTCGCTGAAGTTGGGCGACCGTATGTTCACGTACTTTGTGGAAGATAATATCCGCGCACGGAGGCTGACTGTTTCCGGTATCTTTCAGACAAATTTTTCCGCTTTCGACGATTTTTTTCTTATCACGGATCTGTACACGGTTAACCGGCTCAACAACTGGCTTCCGGACCAGGCAGGCGGTATTGAACTTGGTGTCGGCGAATACGGGAAGACCGGTGCCGTGAACGATGAAGTGCGTTTAGCCTTGGGGGACAAAACCGACCGTTACGGAGAACCTTATTGTTCGCGCACGGCTGAAGAGCTTTATCCGCAGATCTTTGCATGGCTGGATTTGCTTGATACGAACGTGTGGGTCATTCTGATTCTAATGACAGGAGTGGCCGGATTCACCATGATTTCCGGACTGCTGATCATTATTCTCGAACGCACCAATATGATCGGCGTGCTCAAGGCCCTTGGAGCTGACAATGCATCGGTGAGAAGAATCTTTCTGACTTTTTCGGTCTTTCTCATCGGCAGGGGAATGCTTTGGGGAAATGCCGTCGGACTGGGATTGTGCTGCATACAGTATTTCCTTGAACCGGTGAAACTTGATCCCGCCACCTATTATGTCAGTGCGGTTCCCGTTGAACTTCACTTGGGCTGGGTGGTTCTGCTGAATATATGCACGCTGCTTGTTTCTGTGCTGATGCTGGTGGGGCCGTCGTACCTGATCAGCCGAATTCATCCGGCTAAATCCATCCGTTTTGAATAAATCCATCCTCAAATAGGCCGCAGAATGAATCTTTTTACTAATTTTGCGGTTTGTAAAGATAAAAAGTAAATGTAACAACATAAAAGTTATGGCAAAAGAATTAAAAGACCTGACCAAAAGAAGTGAAAACTATTCACAGTGGTATAATGACCTGGTCGTGAAGGCGGATCTGGCCGAACAGTCAGCGGTGCGCGGATGCATGGTCATCAAGCCTTACGGATATGCAATCTGGGAGAAAATGCAGCAGCAGCTGGACAAGATGTTCAAGGAAACGGGACATGTGAACGCTTATTTCCCTTTGCTGATTCCAAAATCATATTTGAGCCGTGAGGCAGAGCATGTAGAAGGATTCGCGAAAGAATGTGCGGTAGTCACTCACTACCGTCTGAAGAATGCGGAAGACGGCTCGGGAGTCATTGTAGATCCGGCTGCCAAACTGGAAGAAGAACTGATTATCCGTCCGACTTCCGAAACCATCATCTGGAGCACTTACAAGAACTGGATCAACTCTTACCGCGACCTGCCTATCCTGTGCAATCAGTGGGCTAACGTTGTGCGCTGGGAAATGCGTACCCGTCTGTTCCTCCGCACGGCGGAATTCTTGTGGCAGGAAGGGCATACGGCTCATGCCACCCGCGAGGAAGCAGAGGCTGAAGCACAGAAAATGCTGCACGTTTATGGCGATTTTGCAGAGAAATATATGGCCGTGCCGGTTATCAAGGGTGTGAAATCGGCGAACGAGCGTTTTGCGGGAGCTTTGGATACCTATACAATCGAAGGCCTGATGCAGGACGGAAAGGCATTGCAGTGCGGGACTTCCCACTTCCTCGGACAGAATTTTGCAAAAGCGTTCAACGTGCAGTTCGTTGACAAAAACAATAAGCTTGATTATGTATGGGCTACGTCATGGGGAGTTTCTACCCGTCTGATGGGAGCGCTCATCATGACACATTCGGACGACAACGGACTGGTTCTGCCTCCGCATCTGGCTCCTATCCAGGTTGTCGTTGTTCCGGTTTATAAAAACGACGAACAGTTGAAGCAGATTGATGCCAAGGTAGAAGGAATTGTAAGCAAACTCCGTGCAATGGGTCTTTCTGTGAAGTACGACAATGCCGACAACAAGCGTCCGGGATTCAAGTTTGCCGACTACGAGCTGAAGGGAGTTCCCGTGCGTCTGGTTGTGGGAGGACGTGACCTGGAAAACAATACCATCGAGGTTATGCGCCGTGATACGCTGGAAAAGGAAACCCGTTCGTGCGAAGGCATCGAAGAATATGTAAAGAACTTGCTGGAGGAAATCCAGGAAAACATTTACCAGAAAGCGCTGAAGTTCCGCAACGAACATATTGTCAAGGTAGACACTTACGAAGAATTCAAGGAACAGATCGAGAAGGGCGGCTTCATTCTGGCTCACTGGGACGGTACACCGGAAACGGAGGACCGTATCAAGGAAGAAACAAAAGCTACCATCCGCTGTCTGCCTTTCGATGCTGACGAAGAGAGCCTGACTCCGGGCGTGGACATGCTTACAGGAAAGCCTTCCGCACGCCGTGTGCTCTTTGCGCGCGCTTATTGATGAAATCTTCTATGACGCGGGTGCGCCGTAGCTGAAAAAAGGATATGGAGCCACAGGGTATGATGCATTTGAAATCCGATGTCTACCTCTGTGGCTCTTTTGTTTAAGACTCTGATCAGTGTATTTCTTTAACGGCTGGATTATGAACAAGGAACAGTTCGGAATTTGCCTGCGGGCCCATGCGGATACACTCGGCCGCATCTGCGACAGGGCCTGTATGCTGCACGAAGCGGTAAACCAGAAGTACGACAGGAAGTTCCCTTACGGGTTTCACTTGTCGATGGTTGCAGACTTTGCCATGGAATACGGCCACGAGGTCGTGTCTTCAGAGGAAGATATCATTCCGGTGGTGTTCGGCGCTTATTTCCACGACAGTATTGAGGATGCCCGCCTGACCTACAATGACGTCAGGAAAGAGGCAGAGGCATTTATGGACACACGGCAGGCGCTGGCGGCTGCCGAAATCGTTTATGCGCTTACCAACGACAAAGGCAGAACCCGTGATGAACGTGCGGGAGCGCATTATTATGCCGGCATACGCGAAACGCCTTATGCTCCTTTTGTCAAGCTGTGCGACAGGCTGGCCAACATGACATACAGCTTCAGGGGAACGGACATCGCCAACCGCCACATGAAAGAGGTCTATCGCAGGGAATGGCCGCATTTCATCGCATCGGTAAACCCGCATGCCGGAGATATCCGCTTCAGTATTCCTGCGGATATGGTCAGAGAAGCGGAATGCCTGCTTGCGGAGAGGGAGAGATAGCGGTGCTCCTTGCCCTTTACCGCTGTGTGGGCAGAGAAAACTCTTGCGAAGCGTATTCCTGCCCGTAAGAGTCGGTGACGGCAAGCCGGAGGATAATGTTCCCGTCTTTCAGCCTTTTTCCGGCACTGATGGTTGCCGTATACTTGATTCCGTTGTGCGGCAGGATTTCTTCAACCATAATGGAAGGCGAGATGTGGATATTTTTCATCCCCGTCGTTTCGGTGACGCTGGGTATCACGTTGTATGCCGGCTCGCTGCCTTCGTTCATGATTTCAAATATCACCTTGCTGTTTTCCTTTGCCTCAATGATATGATTCCGGTTTTCGTCGATGAAACGGATGTTGCGTATTTGCAGGGTGTAGAAACTCTGCTGGCGGACTGGAGCCGCCGGCGAATAGGCCGGTTCCTGGCTTTGCTCGTGCTGATAAACTCCGTCTTCCGACTTGTCACGCTGCCTGGGTGCTGTCAGTGCACCTCCGATGGCGGCTCCTGCCAGTGTGCCTGCGATGCTTCCGATGGCCGAGCCGCGGTAGCTGCCTCTCCAGCCATGCCTGCTGTCACCGATAAGCCCTCCCAGGGCACTGCCTACATTGCCTCCCAACGAAGCCCCTCCCAGGATGGCTCCGGTGTTTGTTGTTCCGCAACTGCTTGCTGCCAGAAGCAGAGCCAGCAGGATTGTCTGATAGGTTTTCACTCTTTTTTTCATGACATGAATCTGTTTTTGAAACAGGCGGAATCTGTACGGACAGAGCTTCTCCGCTGTTTATGCAGATACAAATATAGCGGAATTCGTTTAAATACGGATGAATCCGGACGGAATAATGAACAAAGCGAAGAAACAACGTTCAGCAAAGTCAATTTCGGAAACATAAGCTGATACATGCTGCATGTTTTGCTTCGTTCCCATGACATTGCTTTTTGATAGCCAAATTTTGTTTTGACACCCTCTTTATCCTTGTATTTTTCATTCCTGCCACAAAGCGACTTTCCCTTCCGGACCTAAATCCAATGTGGCGGTAGCTATTCCCAAAGCACGGAATACTTTTCCATGTGAGAGAATTTTTTACTGCTGAATATCAGCAATATAAGAAATGAAGGACAAAAATACGGCTATGGAGAAATAGGTATAAAACCACTGATTCTTATTTAAATAAGATTGTGTATAACGGAAATTCGCTATCTTTGTATTTAGTGAGAGGAACTCTTTCCAAGACATATGATAAATCAAAGAAGCGTTATGCGCATCGAGTATTTGGAAACATAGGAAATTTTCAAATTGCACGCTCAGATGGCATAGTTGGCTCACGTTTTCATTATATAGTTAACATTTTGATAGAGTCAATCAAGAATATAGTAGTTAGAATATGAACAGGTTAATCATTTCATTTCTGTTAGTTACTGTGTTGGGGATATCAGCTTGCAGTGATGATGAGCCCCAAGATGCGGTTAAGGAAATCAGAATGTCCGTTTCTTCGGAAACAGGTTTCAGCTCTGTTTTCGGCAGCGAACAGCCCATTGAGTGTATGCTCGTCATGTCGGAAGATAATCCCGGAGTATGGGAGCCTCTTGGATTCAACAGCATCGAGGGCTTTACCTATGAAAGAGGACACGAATATTATCTTTCAGTAAAACGGACAATCCTTGCAAATCCACCTGCGGATGCTTCCGACCGTACATATTCACTTATCCATATTCTTGAGGATAGAGTTGTCACGGAACCGGAAGTTCCGGTTGATGAGAAGATAACGTCAGAAGAAGATATCGAATACCATGATTTGTGTCCTTTTGAGAAATATGCCGTCAGCAAGGGATATATTGTCGACGGAAATGGTAAAATACTCTATGATGACGGTTCTGGCTCATCGCTGCCATCCTATGATGCAGCGCGTATATGGCTGGAAGATGTCCTTGACAAAGGAGATCCGAATTGGGTGAAATTTGAGTCCGTGCCTTACATGGCTATTTATTCGTTTGTCCTGTCTCCGTTTACTGATGAGATTCGTTTGGTACGCAACGGATCATCCGGTCCGATGTTCAAGGATGTTATACCCGAAGATGAGTTTGCCCGTATTCAATCCATGCAGTCCGGTGAAGAGGTCCATTATGCACTGATCCTTGCGAATGTCCATAAAAAGGGGCTTCAGAAGTTAGAGTTTACTGTGAAAAAACAATAACACATAGTTATTTAAGCCGAACATGCTTCCTGCCGATACCATCTTCCAAGAGGATATAGCCGAAGCCTCCAAAGCCAAGCTCTCTGACCGTCAGCGGGAATACTCAAATCTGCTTATTTTTGTAAGATAATCCGGCGGACAACGGGCTTCTTGAAAAGAAACGTTATCTTTGTAGGGATTATTGGGATTATTCATTTCCTTATTTTATACAGCCATAAAAAACAGATAGATCGACATGAAAAAAGAATTTTTATTTGCCTGCGCCTTGGGACTGAGTCTGACCGTGCAGGCGAAAGGACACTTGGACATCACTTCATACAGGTATGCAGGACCTTATCTTGTCAGCCGTCCGCTGCTGGTAGACAGTACGGATGTCAACGCGAAAGCCTGGTCCGCTGCCAGTTTGCTGAAAACCCCTCTGTCGCTTGACGCTGTAGGCCAGGCTCCCGTATCGGATGCGGACAAGCTGCCTTCTGCGCCTGCCGAAGGCTATGCTTTGCATCTGATGCAGTTTGATCTGGAGAATACGGCCTACGGAAAAGCGAAGTTCAATGTGTCTGAAGTGAAGGACTGGCAGCTGTATGTTGACGGAAAGCTGACAGACAAACAGGAAATGGCGCTTGAACCGGGCACGCACGAAGTGGTGCTGAAATACCTGTCTGCTCCGGGCGAATCGGTCAAGCCCAAAGTGTCTGTTGATTCGGACGGCGAATTTTCTTTGCACCAGGGGCAGAGCCGCCTCTATACGCTGGCCGATGCCATGCACGGAACCAAGTGTGCCGGCGTGCAGGTGTCGCCCGACGGAAAGTATCTGATTGTCACTTATTTCACCAGTCTGAAAGAGGGAAGGTCGGAAACCGTATACTGCGTGAAGGAAACGCTTACGGGGAAGGAAGTGGCACGGCGCTCTGACGCGATCCGCTGGATGCCGCTTTCGGGAGATTATTATTTCGTCCGTCAGGGCGTTTCCGGAAGGCAGCTCGTCAGCGTCAGTCCGGCGACAGGATTCGAGCGGGTGATTGCCGAAGGTCTTCCGGAAGGGAATTTCAGCATTTCGCCGGCAGAAGACTATCTGCTTTATACGCTTGTGCAGGAGGGACCGAAAGAGCGGCAGGAAATTTATGAGGTAATTGATCCGGACGACCGCCAGCCGGGATGGAGAAACCGCACGTATGTGGCGAAATACGACTTGAAGTCGGGGCTGATGCAGCCGTTGACTTTCGGCTACAGAAACGCGTGGGTGAGCGACATTTCTGCCGACGGACGCGAAGCGTTGCTGATGGTTTCCACTCACCGCATGGGCAAACGCCCCACTACGCTTTTCTCTGTATACCGGATGGACATGCAGACGCTGGAGGTTGACACGCTGGTTGAGGAGGACGGATTCATAAGCCATGCGCTGTTTGCTCCCGATGCCCGGCAGGTATTGATACAAGGATCTCCCGAAGCGCTGGGCGGCGTGGGGATGAATGTGGAAAAGGGACAGACACCGAGCATGATCGACAGCCAGTTGTTTCTGATGAATGTTGCCGACCGGAAGGTGACTCCGCTTACACGCACGTTCAATCCGAGCGTCCGGAGTGTGCAGTGGAACCTGTCGGACGGACAGATTTATTTCACGGCCGAAAACAGGGACTGCTATTCGCTGTACCGGCTTGATCCTTCGAGCGGAAAGATTGCCCTGCTGGATGTGCCGGAAGAGATGGTGCTTGCTTTCTCACTGGCAGACAAGGCTCCTGTGATGGCATTCTACGGCGAAAGTGCCGCAAACTCTCACCGCATCTATACCATGAACCTGAAAAAGCAGAAGGCGGAGTTGCGGGAGGATCTGAGCGAAAAGCTGCTGAAAGGCATACGGCTGGGCAGATGTGAAGACTGGAACTTTGTCAGCTCGCGAGGTGACACCATTTACGGAAGATATTACCTGCCTCCTTATTTCGATGAAAGCAAGAAATATCCGATGATCGTTTACTATTACGGCGGATGCAGTCCGACGAGCCGCAACTTCGATACGCTTTATCCGTTCCACGCTTATGCGGCGCAGGGCTATGTGGTCTATGTCGTCCAGCCGAGCGGGGCGACCGGTTTCGGACAGCGGTTTTCGGCGCGCCATGTCAATACGTTCGGCGATTATGTGGCCGACGACATCATCGAAGGGACGAAGAAGTTCGTGAATGCCCATCCCTATGTCAACGGCAAGAAGATAGGCTGCCTTGGAGCGTCTTACGGCGGTTTCATGACACAGTATCTTCAGACGAAGACGGATATCTTTGCTGCGGCGATATCACATGCCGGGATCAGCGACCACACCAGCTATTGGGGAGAGGGATACTGGGGCTATTCGTACAGTGAGGTTTCGGGTGCCAACAGTTATCCGTGGGCGAACCCCGAACTGTTTGTGGACCACAGTCCGCTCTATAATGCCGACAAGATACATACGCCGCTGCTCTTCCTCCATGGATCAGTCGACACGAATGTGCCGGTAGGCGAAAGTATCCAGATGTATACGGCCCTGAAGCTTCTGGGACGTGAAACGGCATTGGTGGTTGTAGACGGGCAGAACCATCACATCCGCGACTACAGCCGGCGCATCCTGTGGCAGAATACGATCTTTGCATGGTTTGCCAAATGGCTGCAAGATGACGCTTCATGGTGGAATGCGATGTATCCTCCCAAAACACTGTGACGGATGAAGATCATTCATACCAGCGACTGGCATCTGGGACATCTGCTCTATGAGTACGACCGGACAGAGGAACACCGGCATTTTCTGTCGCAACTGGCCGGAATCGTGAGGGAGGAGCAGCCCGACGCATTGGTTGTAAGCGGAGATGTGTTCCATTACAGCAATCCTTCGGCTGCCTCCCAGCGTCTGTTTACCGACGCGCTGCTCGCTATACACAACGCATGTCCCCGGATGCAGATCGTGGTGACGGCAGGCAATCACGACAGCAGTTCCAAACTGGAAGTAGCGTCTAATCTGTGGAAGTATGCGGGCGTGTCCGTTATCGGGCAGATTGAAAGGAAAGACGGAAAAATCAATCTCGACCGCCATATCGTGGAGATAAAAGGGAGCGGCGGGGAACTGAAAGGCTATGTGGCGGCTGTCCCGCATGTGTTTCCGCAGAACTTCCCGGCACTTGGCGGGGACCTGCCGAGGCTGGAGCGTCAGCAGGCATTCTTCCAGACCTTGCTCGATGAAGTTGCCGGACGGAACAGCAGCGGTGTTCCGGTGGTAATGACGGCGCATCTGGCCGTAACGGGGAGCGACGTGACCGGACACGATGAGGGAAGGGGAGGCATGGAATATACTGATATCGCCGTCCTGGGAACGGGCTACGATTACCTGGCTTTGGGCCATATCCATTGCCCGCAAACCTTGAAAGGAGGACGTGCGCGTTATTCCGGCTCGCCTGTAGCCGTCAGTTTCGATGAAGATTATGTGCATTCCGTCAGCATTGTCGAGTTGGACTCGCACGGGTCCATCCCGGCAATCCGTACAGTTCCGCTGGCTACGGAATGGCCTCTGAAGGTAATTCCGGACAAGGCGGTTCCGATAGAGGAGGCATTGGAACTGCTGGAGGCTGTGCCCGACGAGGAAAAGGCATACATCGAACTGTTTGTGCGGATAGCGGACGTTCCTCCGGCTTATTGCATGGAGCGCGCGAACCGGATTGTGAGCGGAAAGAAATGCCGCTTCTGCAGATACAAATGGGAGCGCGTTTCTGCGGAACAGGAAGAACGCCTGCACATTATCGATGCGGACAAATTGCTGACTCTGTCGCCTCAGGAGGTGGCATCGGTCTACTATCAGGACAAGTACGGACAGGATATGGGTGAAGATTTGCGCGTGATGCTGGACACGGCTGTCCGTAGGGTGAAGGAAGCCGGCGATTGACTGCCTCCGTGCAGCAAAAACTAAATCAGTCATTTATGAAACTTCAGAAATTAACGATCAGGAACATCGCTTCCATCGAACAGGCGGAGATTGATTTCGAAAACGGACCGTTGGGACAGGATGCCATTTTCCTTATTTGCGGTCCGACCGGGGCGGGCAAGTCGACCATACTCGACGCCATTTGCCTGGCTCTCTATAATACGACTCCGCGTTTGGTGCAGTCGGCGAACGAACGGTTTTATGACAGCGACTTTTCAGGACAGTCTGACGACATTGGTATCAGCGACCCGCGCATACTGATGCGCCGTGACAGTACGCTCGCATCTGTCGCGTTGGAATTTGCAGATTCTGACGGGCATGAACTGGTGGCCGAATGGAGTGTGGCGAGAGCGCGCGGAAACCGCAACGGAAGGATTCAGCGCATATCGTGGACTTTATCGGAGAAAGACGGGATGCAGATAACTGCCCGCGCCACCGACACGAGGCAGGAGATTGAACGGAGAATCGGACTTTCTTTCGAGCAGTTCTGCCGGACAACGCTGCTTGCACAGGGGGAGTTCACCAAATTTCTCAAGAGCAAGGAAGAAGACAAGTCGAATATCCTTGAGAAACTGACGGGAACCGAGATTTATTCGAAGGTAAGCCGGGAGATTTATGCCATACAGAATGAAATGAAGGCCGAGCTGGCGAATTTGCAGGCGAGGACGGAAGGGATTGTGCTGCTTTCTGAAGAGGAACTGAAGGCGTTGCAGGAGGAAGCGGAACGGCTCGACAGCCGGCTGAAACAGGAAAAAGCGGATCTTTCCCGGGAAACCGTCCGGAAAAAGTGGATGGAAGACCGGAAGGCTCTGGAAATGAAAAGCGAAAGGGCGGTGAGGGCTTGCCGGGAAATGCAAGAGGAGCTGGAGTCGGAAGGGTGCAGGCAGAGCCGGAGGCTGGTTGCCGATTGGGACATCACGGAGGAGGCGAGAAGATGCCTTGCCGCACAGAAGGAACAGCAAGGCGTTGTCCGGGAGGCTGAAGCTGAGCTGAATCTTCTTGAAAAGGAGTACATGAGCCTGTTGGGTTGCAGGCAAGGGCTCGACCGGAAAATCGATGACGTGAAGGGATTTATTGCACAGACCGAAGCGTTCTTGGCGCAAGAGAAATGTTTTGAGGAAATGTACAGCCAGTCGCAGGCCATCATTTCGCTTGAGCGGCAGCTGCTGGCTTCGCAGCGGAAAGTGAAAGAGGGGCTGGCCGGACGGCAGAAGCTGGCAGAACAGCGTCAGAAGCAGGCGGCGACGCTTGAGGAAAAGAACAGCCTCCATGAGAAAGCCAGGGAGGAAGAACAACGGAAGCAGGCGGAGGTCGACATGCTCGGCAGACAGTTGGAAGCCATGCAGGCTGATGCACTGAAAGCTGATCTGGAGAAATCCGGAAAGCGTATGGCCGAACTGGAAACGCTGAAGGAAGCGGTTGCCCGTCTGAATGAGCGGAAAACTCAGCTTGACGAAGCGGAAAAAACATTGGATGAGTTGAGAGCGCAACTGAAATCGCTTGAAGAAGTCCGGCAAGGTCTGGCGGGGGAAGTGGCTTCCGCAAAATCAGAAGCGGACAAAATGCAGGAAATCTACGACAAGCAGGAAATGGCTTGCGAGAATTGGGCAAAAGAAGCGCGGAGGCGTTTGTCGGCAGGAGATGTGTGCCCTGTCTGCGGACGGGAAATTCTGTCGCCGCTTGAACCGGACGAGCATTTCGTGTCGGTGCTTGAACCGGTAAAGAAGGAGCTTGACAAGAGCAGGGCGAAGCTTGAAGAGGTGACCGGCAAGCTGCAACGGAACGAAGCGGACTATCTGTCGCATGTCCGGTTGGCGGAATCGCAGCAGAAAAAGAAGGAGCAGGCCGAGAAGTTCTTCGGGGAAGCGCAGAATGCGGTTCTGTTATGTGCAGCCTATCCGGAAGTGTCTGATGCGGAAAACAAGATGGAAGCGGTCGGACATCTGCTTCAGACGGAATCGGCGGTTCACGATGGACTGATGGCACGCTGGGGTGAGGTCAATGAATTGCATAAAAAGATAATGGGGCTGCAGAAGGTGAAAGACAGCCTGGCCCGCGCAACCGAAACCGCACGGAGCGAAAAGGAAGCTGCCGAAAAAGAACTGGCGAGGCTGGACGCTGACATCCGTGACCGGGAGAATGCGGTTGCCCGCGAGCTGAGCGCATCGGAGGATATGGAAAAGCATATCGTTCCGCTGGTAGCATCCGAGACATGGCAGCAGCTCCGAAAAGACAGTCCGGATGAATTCATGCGCCAGCTGGACATGAAGTCACGGAACTATGTCGCCGAAGATAAAAAACGGACATCCCTGCAACAGCTGATGGACACATATGTGCAGGAAAGGGAGGTTGTTGATGAAATCAGGAAGAATGTACTCGACAGGGAACCGGGATGGAAGGAGCTTCATGCCGAAAAAGCGGAACGATTTGAAGGTATGCGCAGCCGCTGGAACGCGCTGCTCGTTTCTGTAGCGACAGGGAAAAGCAGGCTCTTGCAGGCGCGTCAGCGGGCGGAGGAAGCGGCAGGGAAGCTGGCGGATTTTCTTGCTTCGCATCCCGAGATTTCCGGCGGCAGGCTGGAGCAGCTGGCGTTGCGCAGCCCGGAGGAGGTGAAACAGCAAAGGGAAAAGCTTCGGAAGCTGGATGAGGACCTGGTTGCCCGGCAGACGGAAATGCGGCGCGCCGCCGATGAGCTGGAAGCGCATTTGGGCATACGGCCTGAAATGAGCGAAGAGGCAACAGAGGAATCTCTCGCTGCAGAAATGGTGCGGCTGGAAGCAAATGTGTCTGACTTGACTCGCCAGCTGGGAGCCGTTTCG
The DNA here is from genome assembly GCF_030373775.1 of Bacteroides gallinaceum. Taxonomy (NCBI): domain Bacteria; kingdom Pseudomonadati; phylum Bacteroidota; class Bacteroidia; order Bacteroidales; family Bacteroidaceae; genus Bacteroides; species Bacteroides gallinaceum. The sequence continues at coordinate 31,892 of NZ_JAUDEN010000014.1, forward strand.
CAGAAACAGAAGGACAATGCCGAGAATGCCGGACGGATGAAGCATCTGATAGAGCTGATTGAGGCCAGACGGAAAGAAGCGGAAGGATGGGGAAGGCTGTCTGCCTTGTTCGGAAGCGCTGACGGGAAAAAGTTCCGCAATATAGCGCAAAGCTATGTGCTCAGACAGTTGCTTTCGGGTGCCAACCACTACCTTGCGCGTCTGACCGACAGGTACCGGATGGAATGCCAGCCGGGATCGCTGACAATCCTGCTCCGTGATGAATATGAAGGCGGCGTATGCCGTCCGACATCCACGATTTCCGGCGGAGAGAGCTTTCTGATTTCGCTCTCGCTGGCGCTCGGACTTTCTTCCCTCAACCGCAAAAGTCTGTCGGTCGACACCTTATTCATCGACGAGGGCTTCGGCACGCTCGACAGCGATTACCTGAACACCGTGATGGATGCCTTGGAGCGGCTGCATCAGATGGGGGGCAGGAAGGTCGGCATCATCAGTCATGTAGACAGTCTGCGCGAGCGGATCCATACCCAGATTCATGTAGAACGGATAAACAGTACGCTGAGCCGAATTGAAGTCACGACGCTGTTCTGACCGAAGCCTCCGGCTGCGGGATATAAGAAGGTGTGTTCCGACGTTGGTTTCTCTGATCGGAACACACCTTCATTTATTGGCAGTTGTCCGGCTGTTTCCCGGATACATTTCAGTCGTCGGTCTTCAGAAACTTCCACACGCCTGCACTGATTGCGCCTCCCAGGAACGGAGCGACGATGAAGAGCCACAATTGTTCCATGGCCTGTCCGCCTTCCATCAGTGCCGGACCTATGCTGCGTGCCGGGTTGACCGATGTTCCGGTGATGGGGATACATACGATATGGATCAGTATGAGGGTAAGTCCGATGATGAGTCCGGCAAAGTTTCCGGCGCCTTTCTTCTGGTCGGTTGTGGCCAATACAACCAGCACGAAGATAAAGGTAAACACCGTTTCAGCGATAAAGGCCTGCGCGATGTTTCCCGGGTCGAACGTGTTTGAGCCGGTTGCTGTAGGGCCGTCGTGTGTGCCGGTAGAAACCAGCAGCGACAGAATCAGCGAGCCTATGATTGCACCCACAATCTGGAAGAGCATATACATCAGCGCGCGTTTCGGTTTCATTCCTCCCGACAGCCATACCCCCAGTGTAATGGCAGGATTGATATGACACCCCGATATGTTTCCGATTGTATACGCCATCGCTACCACGGATAATCCGAAGGCCATTGCAACTCCGATTGTTCCGACGCCGGCACCCACTGTGTCGGCCACTCCTCCTGCGAATACGGCGCTGCCGCATCCCATCAGTACGAGAACCATTGTTCCGACAAGTTCTGCTACATACTTTTTCATAATAATAACTTTTAAAGTGATAAGTTGCTTCTAAAGTATAGCTTTTTTGTCAGGAAAACAAATGTTTTCTCAAAAACAATGCGTTTAGACTGTCATTTTTTAAGGACCGGCATTAGGCTTCCGCCTGTTATCCGGTTGCGGAAAACGCCCGGTCGGACGGGGTGGGAGCAGGTGAGGCCTTCTGACTTTCCCGCATCCGGCCAGACAAAAGCCGAGAAGGGCGGCGGTCAAGAATGAGGACCGCCTGCTCATGTCATTTCAGCTTTTTGCCTTCCGCAAAGGCTTTGCCCACCTTTTCGCCGATTCTCAGGTATTCGTTGTTGAACGGATCAAATACAATGGGAGCCACTTTTGCCGCGTCCACTTTGCCGTTTTCGTCAAGCACACGCTCGTCTGCGCTGACGTTTACGATTTCCCCTCTCAAGATGCACGTGTCCGGATTGTAGTCTTTTACCTTGCACTCCAGCGCAACGGCAAGTTCGTCGATAAGCGGGGCGTTGACAAAAGCCGACTTCGTGGCGTGGAAACCGGCCCGCTGAAACTTGTCGGGAACTTTATTCCCGGATACGAGTCCCACATAATCGCAGGCTGCCACGTGAGGCACGTCGGCCATGCTTACCGTAAACGCACCGGTTTTCAGCAGGTTCTTCACTGTCTTGTGGCCTGCGCTCAGACACAGGCTGATTTCGTTCATTTCGCTGATGCCTCCCCATGCCGCGTTCATCGCGTCCGGAGTTCCGTTCTCATCGTATGTGGCAATGATGAATACAGGCTGGGGATAGCTTAAAGGCTTTGCGCCGAAATTCTTTCTCATAGTCTTTTCTATTAAAGGGTTTGCTGCTTTTGCCGCTTTCCTGAAGGGAGCGGGCATTACAAAATTGGAATAAAAAAATGAAATATGCAATAGAAACAGCACAATCTGCGCGCAAAAATGCCATTGCTGCCTGTTCAGAACTGCAGACCGCATTGTGGTTTGTATAAACGGCAGTGTTGTTTGCAAAAACCACAATGCGGTTTGTATAAACCACGTTGTGGTTTCCAGTTTTATCCGAAAATATTCAGGCTTTCTTCGGTGACCGCCCGTTTTTTCAATGGCTTGCCTGGCCGGAAAATTCGCCTCCGTCTGCCGGCGAAACGGCCTTGAACACCGGAAGCGGATGCTGGCTCTCGGTTTCAAATCCGTACCAGTAGCAGCAGCCGGATGCCGGATCGGAAAGACAGCACAGGCGCATCTCCTTTTTGTATGTCCCGAACCGGATATCCCATTGCGGGGGAGGCGCAACGTGTTTGGTGCGCACCTTTTCGGCAGGAGCCTTTTTGAGCGACATGCCGGCTTCGATCCATGCCAGCGCAACGCCGGTAAGGTAAGCGGGGTAATGGCTGCGGCAGAACTCGTAGAGAATAACTCCGCGACGTTCCAGTCCCAGCGGCTGGTCGGCTACCCCCCTCGCGATGAGGTGTTCCAGCAAATGCTTCAGAAAATCTTCTTCTCCCAGAATGAGCCTGCGGGTTATCTGCTGCCACGCTTTTGCATTGTAGAATCCGTCGATCAGCCGTGACAGTTGCCGGGCTGCCTGAAGCTCATGCGGTGTAATTTCACGTGTTTGCAGCACTTCGTAGGGAGGGAGCGGAGAATAGCATACGCCCAGTTCTGCGGCACGGCGGCGCATTTCGGTTCCCGGCAGCACTTTCAGTGATTCCAGCTGGATTTCGCCGGCATGGTAGGACGCCAGCGTCCGGATGTCGTCAAAAATCTGCTGCAGATGGTACAGCGGAAGTCCCGCAATCAGATCGGCGTGCGTTTCCAGGTTGTCCAGTGAGCAGAGGTAGCGGAGCCCTTCGAGCGAACTGTTCAGATCGCCTGCCCTGCGTGAGGCAGCGAGTACATCTTCGTGCAGACTTTGTATGCCGGCTTCCAGATGGAGCAGTCCCTTCGGCATCGATGCAAGTTCGGCTTTCAGCTCTTCCGTAAGCAGTGCCGGATGTATTTCCAGATGGAAGCGGATGCCGGCAAACTCGCGGAACAGGCCGAGCAGTTCTTTGGCGCGGCGGCTGCTGTAATTGAACGTGCGGTCAAGGATGCGGATATTCTTTATTCCGTGGCTGCTGATGGTTTCAATCCGTTTCCGTACGACTTCGATGGGCAGCGTGCGCACCGGCTTTTCTCCTCCGCTCACGCAGAAAGCGCATGTGTTGAAGCATCCCCGTGTCGTTTCGAGCTGCACGAACGGTTTTCCCCAGTTGAAGAAGGGGCTCTCTTCCGGCAGGGCAAGGCGGTCGAAGTGCATGACGCGCGCCAGTCCATTGTCGTGATACGCCCCCTTTTCGTCGAGGTAGCACAGCCCTTTTATGTCCGTCCATTTCTCTTTCTCCTGCCACACATCGAGCCATTGCGGAAAAGATTCTTCCCCCTCTCCCCTGAATACAACGTCGACAAAGCGGTTTTGCCTGAGAAAGCGTTCATTGCAGCCGAGAAATTCGGGTCCTCCCAGTGCCATTGCGCAGGCGGGAAGCAGCGCATGCACTCTTGCAAGTATGTGCATCAGCGCTTCGTGAGTGAAGAGCCAGCAGGTGGCTGCTACAAGGTCGGGCTTGAGTCCGGCGACAGCCCCGGCTATCATTCCCGGATTTTCGTTTATGGTTGCCGATACCACTTCCCACTTGCATCCGGTGTTGTTCATCACCTGCGCATGAAGCGCGGGCAGCGCAAGTGAAGAATGTGCGTATGAACTGTTGAGGTCGAGCCAGAGAATCTTCATAGAAGTGCAGGGAGATTAAGAAACTGTTTTGAATTTCTCCAAAAAGTTTTTCTTGGCTTGATGTGTTCGTTTTCGTGTGTGCTTTGGGCTATTTTTTGGTCTTTTCCGCTTCTGTTCTTCGTCAGATAGCCCGCTATCTTCCTCATCACACAAACGGAAATGCCTCAAAAACTCATCCCAAATCAGCACACGATAAATTCAAAACAGTTTCTAAAAGAAAAGAGGAAGTGCCAGAGAGAAAAGTTTCGGCACGTCCTCTTCCTTGTATGTTATGTTGTTTGATTCCGCTTCCGTCAGATCAGATACTGAGAGCTGATGGATTCGTTTGTCATCACGCGGTGGATTGTTTCAGCAAACATGTCGGCGATGGAAAGCTGTTTCACCTTCGCGCAACGGAGCGAGTAGGGGATGCTGTCGGTAAAGACAATTTCCTCCAGTTCCGAATTCTGTACACGCTCTGAAGCCGGGCCCGACATGACACAGTGTGAAGCGATTGCGCGCACGGAACGTGCTCCTGCTTCCTTCATGATGTCGGCCGCCTTGGTGATGGTTCCCGCTGTGTCGACCATGTCGTCGATCAGAATCACGTTCTTGTCCTTCACATCTCCGATGATCTGCATGGAAGCCACGACATTTGCTTTCTCGCGTGTCTTGTGGCACAGCACCAGAGGCACGTCAAGGAACTTCGCATAGGTGCTGGCACGCTTCGATCCGCCTACGTCGGGCGTTGCGATAACCAGATTCTCCAGATTGAGTGACTGGATGTAGGGAGCGAAGATGGTTGAAGCGTACAGGTGGTCGACAGGGATGTCGAAGAAGCCTTGAATCTGGTCGGCATGCAGGTCCATCGTAATCAGACGGTCGATTCCAGCCACGCTCAGCAGGTCGGCCACGAGTTTTGCGCCGATGGAAACGCGCGGTTTGTCTTTGCGGTCCTGACGCGCCCAGCCGAAATACGGGATAACGGCGATGATGCTCTTTGCAGAGGCGCGTTTCGCCGCGTCAATCATCAGGAGAAGTTCCATCAGGTTGTCTGAATTCGGGAAGGTCGACTGTACCAGAAATACATACTGTCCACGAATTGATTCTTCGTAAGATACTGCAAATTCGCCGTCGGCAAAGTGGGTGATGTTCATGTTGCCCAGTTCGCATCCCAGGCTCTTGCAGATCTTTTCAGCAAGGTATCTCGAATTTGTACCCGAGAATACTTTAAAAGGTGTTGTTGCGCTCATTTGATTATATAGATATATTGCCTTATAATGATGCAAAGTTAGTCCATTTCTGTCAAGCAGACAAGTTATCGGACAGAAATTTGTTGCAGGATTCAGTCTGCCAGCTCCTTCAGCTTCTTGAAGTGGGCCAGGAGAGGCTGGTAGTTATAGTCGGAAGCGGGATTGAACTTGTTCCACAGGTCGCCGAGAACGGCGGCTCCTCCGAATCCGAAGTCCTTTATACGCAGCATGTTCTCTTCGTTCACTCCGCCCAATGCGATCACCTTCTTGTCGATGATGCCTTTTGCCGCCGCCTCGCGTATTCCCTCCGGAGTAAAGGCAGCATGGCGTCCTTCCTTCGAAATGCTGTCGAAGACAGGGCTCAAGAACACATAGTCGCAGGTCTTTTTGTCGGCCATGACTTCTTCAAGCGTGTGGCACGATGCGCTGATGTGCCCGGTATAGTTGTCGGGAACCAGCGGATTGCGGTGGTTCAGGTGGATTCCTTTCAGGTTATACTCATCCTTCAGATAAAAGTGGTCGTGCACGACGATCCGTTTGCGGTATTTTTCCGGAATCAGTGTCAGAAGCCTCTCTGCATAGACAGGCGGCGTATCCGGCTTGCGCAAATGAAGAATATCCAGCCCTGCATCGAACAAAGCCGTAAGAATTTTGTCTTCTTCGACAAAATAATTGGGGGTTGTGATAACTATCAGTTTCATTCAAATTCGTAAAAAGTCGCGCAAAGTTAATACGCTTGCCCAAATTATCCTAATGTTTACAGGGAAATCGTGTGCGTTTCCAGCGTTTTCAGGTTGATGTGCCACAGTTTTCCGCTCAGCGTATCTCCATATCCGAGAATAAGCTTGAGGGTTTCGTTGGCCTCCACACACCCGATGATGCCGGGCGTAACCCCCAGAACAGCTTTCGACGGGTGCGGCTGCGCAAACATCCCTTCCTCATCGGGAAACAGGTCGCGGTAGGTAGGTCCTCCCTGATGGTTGAAAACGGCTACCTGCCCGTCGAACTCACGGATAGCGCCGTAAACATAAGGTTTGTTCAGCTGCACGCACGTGTCGTTGATAAGATAGCGGGTGGCGAAATTGTCGCATCCGTCTACAACGATGTCATATTCGGCGATGATCCGGGCAGCGTTGGCGGGTGTCAGCCTTTCAGGATAAGCTTCAACCTGAATGGTATGGTTCAGGGCCTTCAGCCGTTTCTGCGCACAGAGTGCCTTCATCATTCCCGTTTCGGCTTCTGAATAGAGCACTTGCCGCTGGAGATTGCTTTCGCTGACCACATCGTCGTCTGCCAGGCCGATGTGACCGACTCCGGCTCCTGCCAGATAAAGGGCTATGGGCGAGCCCAGCCCGCCTGCACCGACAATCAGCACTTTTGCTTCTTTCAGCTTCTGCTGGCCTTCATCGCCTATCTCTTCAAGCAGAATCTGCCGGCTGTAGCGTTCTTTTTCGTGTGGGGATAGTGTGTTCATGAGCATGTTTCTTTACGTGTTGGAACCAGAGGCGCAAAGGCGCAAGCCTCCTTCGTTTCTCCGCTTGCGTTCCGGTGCCTCTGGTTGGGTTTTGCTGTTCGTCTATTTTCAGCCGTGCACTGCTGCAGGGCGGATGTGGGACACATGATCGAACGAGGCGTCCCAGTCCTTCCATACGGGTTCGCGCCCTACGGCCTTCAAAGCCTTTTCCACTTCAGCCGCTGTGCGGTCGTCGCTTATGTGGAACTGCTCCAGCGCCTGCGGATAGGTGTAATAGCCTCCCGGCTCCGTCTTGCTTTCTGCACTCATGGTCGTCACGCCCAGCGAAGCCATGTGGTCGCGGATATAAGCCGGTTCGCGGGTTGAATAGGATATGTCTACATCATGGTCAAAGATACGCATGGCAAAAGTAACCTGCGCCAGTTCTTTGTCGCTCATGATGACGTTCGGCTGGAATCCTTCGTTTTCGGCAGGGCGCATGCGCGGGAAGTTGACGCTGTATTTTGTTTTCCAGTAATGTTTCTGCAAGTAGCGCAGGTGGTATGCCATCATGGTGACATCCGTGCGCCAGTCCTCCAGTCCGATCAGCACGCCCATTCCGATGGAGTGAACTCCTGCCTGTCCCATCCGGTCGAAGCCGTTTACGCGCCATTCGAATTTCGACTTCATGCCGCGCGGGTGATAAATTTTGTACCGCTCCTTGTGGTACGTTTCCTGAAAGCAGATCACCCCGTTCATTCCATGCTTCACAAGTTCGGCATACTCTTCTGTCTTGAGCGGCATCACTTCAATCTTCAGGTTCGAGAAATAAGGCTTTGCCAGATCGAGCGCCTTTGCCAGATACGGCACGCCCGCTTTGGCCGGATTCTCTCCGGTCACGATCAGCAGGTTTTCGAAAGGCGCCAGCTTCTTGATCGCCTTGTATTCGTTTTCGATTTCTTCGGCAGTGAGAATGGTGCGCGCCATCGGATTGCTGATATGGAATCCGCAATATACGCATGAATTTGTGCATGAGTTTGTGAGATACAGCGGAATGAACATCGAGATGGTTTTTCCGAAGCGTTCTTCCGTATATTTCCTGCTGAGCCGTGCCATCGGCTCCAGGTATTTTTCGGCAGCCGGCGAGATGAGAGCCATGAAATCATCCACGTCGCAATGAGATTTGCCGAGAGCGCGGAGCACATCCGCCTCGGTTTTCGAATAGATGGCTTCGGTTGTCTTCTCCCAGCTTATTTTTTCTAATTCGTCACTAAACATGTTGTGAATGAACAATTAAAAGTTTGCGGTCGGTAGCGGAATGACCGGACTCCCTTTGCCGGTCATTCCGTTATCAATGTTATTGTTTGTTATTGATTGAAGCAAGATCCCTTGAGAGCTTCATCGCGCAGAAGTTCGGTCCGCACATCGTGCAGTATTCACCGTCGGTATGGCGGCCCTCATTGAAATATTCCAATGCCCGTTCGGGATCCAGACTCAGGTGGAACTGGTCGCGCCAGCGGAACTCATAGCGAGCCTTGCTCAAGGCATTGTCACGGATCTGTGCGCCGGGGTGTCCTTTTGCTAGATCGGCGGCGTGAGCGGCGATCTTGTAGGTAATGACTCCTGTGCGCACATCCTCACGGTTGGGAAGTCCCAAGTGCTCTTTGGGAGTGACGTAGCACAGCATGGCAGTTCCCAGCCATCCGATCTGCGCAGCGCCGATGGCCGAAGTGATGTGGTCATATCCCGGAGCGATGTCGGTTACAAGCGGGCCGAGCGTATAGAATGGCGCGTTGTGGCAATGCGAGATCTGGCGTTCCATGTTTTCGCGGATCTTATGCATAGGCACATGTCCCGGGCCTTCGATAAACGCCTGCACGTTCTTTTCCCATGCGCGCACCACCAGTTCGCCCATCGTGTCGAGTTCGGCAAACTGCGCTTCATCGTTCGCGTCGGCAATGCAGCCCGGACGCAAGCCGTCGCCCAAAGAAATGGCCACGTCGTATTGCGCAAGGATGTCGCAAATGTCATCAAAGTGTTCATAGAGGAACGATTCGCGGTCGTGTATCAGGCACCATTTGCTCATGATGGAACCTCCCCGCGACACGATGCCGCAAAGACGCTTGTCGGCCAGATGCACGTTATGCCGGCGGATGCCTGCGTGAATGGTGAAATAGTCTACTCCCTGCTCGCACTGCTCGATCAGCGTGTCGCGGTAGATCTCCCAAGTCAAATCTTCCACTTTGCCGTTCACCTTCTCCAGTGCCTGATAAATAGGTACGGTTCCTACCGGCACGGGACAGTTGCGCACAATCCATTCGCGCGTTTCGTGTATGTTGTCGCCTGTAGAAAGATCCATCAGCGTATCGCCTCCCCACTTGCAGCTCCACACCGCTTTGTCCACTTCTTCGTCGATGCTTGAAGTTGTGGCAGAATTTCCGATGTTTGTGTTGATTTTCACGAGGAAGCTCCGTCCGATGATCATCGGTTCGCTTTCCGGGTGGTTGATATTGGCAGGCAGCACCGCACGTCCTGCCGCGATTTCGTCGCGCACGAATTCCGGAGTGATATAAGTGTCGATGCCCAGCTCCTTGCAGTTCATGTTTTCGCGTATGGCCACGTATTCCATTTCCGGAGTCACGATGCCCTGTTTCGCATAATACATTTGCGTGCAGCACTTGCCGGCTTTTGCGCGGTAGGGCAGGGCGATATGCTCGAAGCGCAGGTGGTCCAGCGACGGGTCGTCACGGCGCATTTTGCCGTATGCTGAGGTGACGGAAGGCAGCTGTTCCACGTCACCGCGCGAAATGATCCATTCTTCGCGCATGCGGGGCAATCCCTTTTTCAGGTCGACCTCAATGTTCGGGTCGCTGAACGGTCCGCTCGTGTCATACACATAGACCGGCGCATTGGGAGTTGTCACTTTCTTTCCGTCCACTACGGTAACGGTAGGGGTGAGGTTCACTTTCTGCATGCCCACCTTGACAAACGGAAATATTGTTCCCTGCATGTAGGCTTTCTCTGCATGTGCGTAGGCTCTGTTGTCTTTTTCCATATCGGAGAGATTTTGAAGGTTATCGTTAATCGTTTAAGAATGCGGTGAGTGGAGATGAAGCCGAAGCCTCAAAGTTTTCTGTCTGGATTCCCAGTCCGGCTTCGTATGCCCGGCGTCCGGCAATGACTGCTTCCTTGAAGGCTGTTGCCATTTCCACCGGATCTCCGGCCACAGCTATGGCTGTATTTACGAGGCAGGCCGCCGCGCCCATCTCCATTGCTTCGGCTGCATGGCTCGGAGCGCCGATTCCGGCATCAACAACCACCGGCACGTTGCTCTGTTCGATGATGATGCGCAGGAAGTCGCGCGTCTGCAGTCCTTTGTTTGTGCCGATCGGTGCGGCCAGCGGCATCACAGTAGCCGCGCCGGCTTCCTCCAGGCGTTTGCACAGAGTCGGGTCAGCCTGGCAGTAGGGGAGCACAACGAAGCCCAGCTTCACCAATTCTTCGGTAGCCTTCAGCGTTTCGGTCGAATCCGGCAGCAGGTAGCGCGGATCGGGATGAATCTCCAGCTTCAGCCAGTTGGTGCCGAACGCCTCGCGTGCCATCTGGGCGGCGAATACAGCTTCCTCAGCAGTGCGCACGCCCGATGTGTTGGGCAGCAGCTGGATATGCGGATGTACGATATGCTTCAGCATGTCATCGTCTTTGTTGTCAAGTTCGATACGTTTCATGGCCACGGTAACCATTTCTGTTCCCGAAGCCAGGATGGATTTTTCCATCACTTCATTGGAGTTGAATTTTCCGGTTCCAAGGAACAGGCGTGAGCCGAATTCCTTGCCGGCAATGACTAAATTTTTCATTTCGGTTATCTGTTTATGTTTTGTTGTTGTTTGTTCAGATTGCTGTCTGGCTGACAAGCGAAACAATTCTGCGCGTTTCGGCCACAGGATCTTCCGCGCGCAGGATGGAGCCGCTCAGGGCAATGCCCGACACGCCGGTCTGCATGACAGCCGGGATGTCATCATAGGTGATTCCTCCGATGGCGACGACAGGCAGGGAGATTCCCTCCTCTTTCATGCGCGCAATGATTTCGCGGTATCCGTCCAGTCCGAGAATCGGGCTGAGCTGCTTCTTGGTTGTGGTAAAGCGGAACGGTCCGCATCCGATGTAGTCGGCTCCGGCTTCAGCGTGCGCCTTCACGTCCTCAAACGTGTTTGCCGTTCCTCCGATGATGTAGCCTTTTCCGAGCATCCTGCGCGCTTCGGCAACCGGCATGTCATGCTTTCCTAAATGCACGCCGTCGGCATGTATCTTTTTCGCCAGTTCCACCTGGTCGTCAAGGATGAATGTCGCGCCATATTCCCTGCAGAGCGGCTGGATGCGCAGCGCTTCTTTTTCGATTTCTTCCACATCCGCGTCTTTCATGCGCAGCTGAATCCACCGGCACCCTCCTTCGAGGGCAATGCGTGCCGAGTCAGAATAAGAATACTTGGCGGTGAAATGTGTAATGAACTGAAGTTCCATTTTCTACCCTCCGCATGCAGCTTTGATGATCACCAGGCTGTCGCCCGGCTGCAATGTCTGTTCTTCCCACTGCGTGCGCGGCACCATGCGGTTGTGCAGTGCGATTGCCACTCCTTGAGCCGGCAGTTCCAGCTGGCGGGCCAGGTCGGCAACGGTGCTTCCTTCCGCCAGTTCCGTTTCTTTGTTATTTACCAATACTTTCATAATCAGTTGGGTTTAAGGATGAAAACTGCAAAGAGGCGCAGAAGGACGGGAAAATCAGAAAAGAAACTTTAGCGAACAATCCCTTCGTCGGTACTAACCGCATCAGGTTCGTAGGGTATGATCTCAGCCCGTCCGGTAGGGCACCCCTTTGTTTTGTCGTCTGCAAATATAAGAATAAAAATAAGAATGCAGGCTTTTGGAGAAGAAAATAATTTTTCAGGGAATCTTTATCTCCAGCTTGGATATGCAAATCTCCAGCCTAAAGACATGCATCTCCAGCTTGAAGATACATATCTCCAGACTGGAGATAAAGACTGTTTTCGGAAAAGCTGCGTCTTTTGCCCCGGTTTCCGCAAATCCGCGGGCCTTTCCGGACAACTACAATTTCTGGTCGGAGATCAGGCGTACGATGCGTGTCTTGCTCTGCGCGCCCTTGGTGAGCAGATACACGTGCTTGTAGGCATCCCTGTTCAGTTCGGTAGGCGAACCGTTGATGAGGATGATGTTCCGGTCGTTGGCAAATCTCAGGATACCGTTCACGTTGTTCGGATGCAGTTTCCCGATTTCATCCATCATGCAGTGCAGCTTGAAGTCCTTGAACTTTCTCGATGCGCTTTCCTTGAACACGTTCAGGAGCATGATGTTGATCATTGCCTTCACCAGAATGTCCGTTCCTTCCGATCCCACATTCGACAGTTTCTCTACAAACCCTGTGTCATTGTCGTTCTCGATGATGCGGAAACGCAGCTCAAACGAATCATACAGGCGGACGGAATCATACCGGCAGGCATGGATCTCTTTGATGAAATCGCGGAGCAGGGCGATGGCTTCCTGCTTCACCAGCTGTTCGTTCTCGGACGAAAACAGGTTGGTGCCGGGGATCAGGTCGTAGGCATGCTCCGAATAGTATTTGTGGATCGCCCTGAGGCTGTTCACAACTCGGTTGCTGCTTTCTTCCACTTTCATCTCGATGCACTGGATGACACCTACAAAGTTGCAGGTCTGGAAACCCTTGTTCACCATGCCGATCAGATGCTGGATGTCATCTTCCGAAGCTGTGAGCATCGAAGCGTCCATGCTGATCCGCTTGAAGATGTCCGAGTGTTCGTTGTTGATGCGCCGCACGAACTCGCTGATCTTGTTCTCTTCCACAAAATCATAAAGCTCGTCGGCAAAGCGCACATATTCCCAGTCGTCGGTAAATTTGGTCTGGAACTTGAACGTATTGTCTTCGTCAAAATGTCCGGTAAAGAGATTCACCTCCTTGCGCAAACGGTTCTGCAGCACAAGATACTGGTTGTCTGCGCGGTTCAGTTCGGCGATCAGCTCTGTGCATGACTTCTGGGGTACGGCCGTGCTTCCCGGATAACGGCTGTCTTCGCTGAAAATATCCTGATGCGCCTTGAACCAGTCGTATGCGGGGATCTTGCCGAAAGCCTCCTGGTCGGCAAGCAGACGCGCCTCTTCCTGTTCGGCCGCTTGCGCCTCTTTGTCCAGCCGGTCTATATCTTCCTGAAGCGATGCCGTTTCCTTTTTCAGATTTTCTTTCTCCAGGTGAAGCTCCTGCTTCTGCGCGTCCCGCCTGCGCTTCCATTCCGGAATGTTGTCGATCAGGTCGCGCTTGTCTTTCCGGTACTCGATGATGAGCGCGGCATGGTCTTTGATGAAAAGCAGTTCCCGGTCGATGTCCTGCAGCTGCCCCGCTATCTGCTGGAGGCGTTCCGTATCAGCCCCCTGCGAATGGAGTTCCTGCTTCATTTGCGACTCGTATTCCGCCTTCTCCGCGCTGATGCGCCTCTTTTCATCTTCGTCCTCCTTTTTGACCGACTCCGCGAGCCGCTGCTTTTCACCGGCGATGCGCTGCTGAAGCGCGTTCCATTCCTGCTTCAGCCGGTTAAGCTCCCTGCTCTTTTCTTCGTTCAGTCCTCCCAGCTTTTCGTCGATCCGCTTCAATTCTGCCGCCAGTCCCGTCTTTTTCTGCTGCAGAGCCTCCAGTTTCTTTCCGCATTCGGCCTCTGCCTTTTTCTTCCATTCCTCCAGGTCAAGCATATCCTGCTGGTACTGCTGTTCCAGTTTCTCAATCTCATATTCCTGAAGGCTGATGATGTCTTTCTGTTCCTTGATTCTGGGCTGGTACTTAGCCTTCAACTGGTCGGCCAGCATTTCTTTTTCCTCTTGCAGGCGACCGACGGCAGAAGCTATTTCCTTAAGCCTGCATTCGCCCGCTTCTTTTTCCGCCTGATAATCGTTGATCGACTTGATGTGCCTGTCTACAGCGTCAAGCGCGAGATTGATGCCGTAGAATGAGTTCCCGCCGTCTGCCGCCAGTTGCGGAGCCAGATCAGTCTGCCAGAGGATGGATTCGTCGCAAAGTTTCCCGATGTTGTCCTCCCATCCTTTCTTATGCTCCTTGAGCCATCCCTGCAGCGTGCGTTTGCTGTTCCTCAGAAACACCTCAAGCTCGTCCACTCTCGGGCGCAGGCTATGCTGCTCGGCCTGGAGGCGCATCATCTCCTCGTCTTTCTCCTTCAGCCCTTTCTGCAGCTCCTCTTCCCACTGCAAGGTAAGCTCCTTGATGACCAGCTGAGAATTTTCAATGCGGTTGCGCTTGCTCGCATGAAGCCCCGTGTACGACTGGATGCGGTGTTTCAGCTCTTCCTGCTCTTTTTCGAAGTAGCGTTCCTTCCTGCACAATTCCATCTGATAGTTCAGGGCAGTCAGTTCATTCTGTCCGGCGCTCTTTTCGGGATGCAGCTGGAGCGAAAGCTCCTCGAATTTCTGGTATACCGCTTCCGTATCCGCCTCATATTGGCGGCGTGCCTCTTCGATCCGCCTGTTGCTGTCGTTGTTCAATTCTTCGATCTGCCTGATTTTCGCCTCGTGAATCTTGTTCCACTGCTGGTCGAGGTTTTGAACGAGCGACTTGTATTTGGTTGATATTTCCGTATAATGCGAAGTCAGTATGCGCTGTTCTTCGGTGAGTCCCTGCCTCCGGTTTTTCCATTCATCCTTTCTTGCCGAACGTTCGATGACCGATCCGATCTGCTGGACTGCGTATTCTTCCTCCTTTTTCACCGCCTTCTGCAATTCGTTGTTCAGCACGGCAAGTTCTTCCTGCATCTTGTCGCAACGCTGGCGCGACTGTTCCTGGAGCATTGTCCGGCGTGCGATGAATCCGTTCCGTTCGGTTTCGGCCTTCCGCTTCTTTTCCGTCCATTGCGGCAGTGCCTCCACCGCATTGCGGTGAGCTGCGGCAAGTTCGCGGCATCCTTGTGCCAGGGCAGCTTGCTGGCGCGACACCTGACGTGAAAGAGAAGTGATTTCTTTCACCAGTTTCTGCGTTTCGCGTTTCTGGAATTCTTCCACATCATGCAGCCGCGTTTCAAAATTCTTCAGATGCTCCTTGTACGTGTTCAGGTCGATGGCCGTTTCGTCTTCGTTAATCGAAGAAATGATGGTCTTCTTGATGAACTCCGCATCCAGCTTGGAGTTGAGAAACACATTCTGTATGGTGCGGGGAATATTCTGATACTGCCTGCTTTCCATCAGCGCATAACGGTCCATTTCGGGGTCGCTTCCGTTTCCGTACAGAATGTTCCTGTATTCATCGTACGTGTAGATGATGCGCGAATAGTCCACTTCAGCCTGATCGAGGGCGGCACGGATACGGTCGGTTCCGCTGTATGCCGTCCGGTTCTCATCGATAAAGAACTCCTTGCGGTACGGAGAGTCGATGAAGCGGTAGCAGACCCTTCCCATTGACTTGAAGCTGAGAATGCAGAAGAAGCCATGCTCTGTGGCCACCTCATACACGATATACGAGTTTGAATAAGGGAAATAGTATTCCGTATAGCTCTGCTTCTCCACCGGGATTCCCAGCTTCTGTGTGTCGGCGTTATAGAAAAAAAGGATGGCCCGCAGAACTGTACTCTTGCCCACGCCCTGCGTTCCGATGAAATGCACGTTGCCGTCCAGATAGATATCGTCGGCATACGGTATGTTTGCACTGTTTATAAATATGATTCTATTCAGGTTTCTCATTGTCTTCTTCTGTGTCATCATAAATTTGAATGCTTTCTATCAGTCGCTCCAGGTAATGCCACGAGCTCAGCACCTTGTAGGTGTTGTTCTTCTCGTTTTCCAGTTCGATGAACGATTCCTTGACAAGCAGGCGGATTATGTTGTCGAGCACCTCCTTCCGCACATCTCTGTCAGAGAAATGCTTTCTCATGCCGTCGAGCTTGTTCTGCAGCGTGGCGTTGATGTTTGCCTCCACCAGAATCTGTTCGGGCTGGAAGCGGAACCCCGCGCCGAACGTTTCATCATAGGTCTTGAAAAGGTCGAGCACATCAATCCAATAGTAAGCCCTCAGGATTTTCTGTTCGAGCGTAGCCCTCGGCTCCGTGCGTGAGAAATAAAAGTATTCGTTTCCTCGCTCCAGCGTATAGCCTATCTGAGAGAAGAACAGCGAAAGCGCGTCGTAATCGTCGTCAATCATGTCATACATGTCGCGGACCGACTCGCTGCAACTGTTCGAGCAGACAAACTGCCCTTTTTGCAGGTAGTCGAAAATGGCGGATGTATGGTCGGGAATTCTAATGTTCAGTTCCATTGATGTTGTTTGAATAAGTCGATATAAAGATTATGCCGGATATACTTTGGCATATTCGTATTCTTTGTACACGCCGTACCGGTCGGTAATGCGCAACTGGTTTTCGTAGAGCGAAACGATCTGGCAGAACAGCGTCGTGCGTTCCCGGTCGTCCACTTCACGCGGAAAAGAATAACGCATGAGGAAAGAGAACAAATCTTCGGGATCTTTCTCCGGATGATTCCATAAAGCCTGTGCTTGCGCCTGGATATAACAGCCTGCCGTTTCATCGAGATCGATGGCTTCCTGATAGACGGCGGCGGCCTCCATATCTTCTTCGCTGAAAGCTCCCGCTTCGTTGCTGCGTGCGGTTTCACGGTATTGCAGATTCTTCAGCACCTTCAGAATCACCGGGCGTGCCTCGTCGCCGCTCAAATATCCGAGCGAGAGCTTGAACGAAGACGGCGGATTGCCTTCCAGCAGCACCGAATGTTCCCGTTCCACCACCTCTGTAAGGTTGCTTTTGGCGCGAAGTTCGAACGTGTCGTGCAGGTATTTCACCTTTCTGATCTTTTCTACCAGAATCACCTGGCTCTTTATCTGGTTGAGGTAGTTGATGATGTCCTGCTGCGCCCGTATCAGGCTGTGAGCCGAAAGCTGCAGTTCGCTTCTCAGTTCGAGCAGGATGCGTTTCAGCTCCTCGTCCGTGGCCTCCTGAAAGAATTTCCTTTCGTCGTGCAGGATCAGGTTTTCGGTCGTGTCGATGAGCCGCTGTATGTTGATCCGCTTCTTGTCGAGGTTTTCCAGCTTTGCGATTTTTATCTGGTATGTGGGCTCGTGTTTGAACGCGTGGTCTATGCTGGTCTGCAGGTTCATGATGTTCCGGATTGTGGTGCGTGCGATTTTCCGGAACGTTATCTTGATATTCCGCACGTAGCTTTCCTTCCGGGAAGGAATCCGCTCCTTGGCGTAATAGTCCATCAGCTCGTGCAGGTATTCGATGTTCTCGTCGATAACCGCCGTATTGATTTCCTCGTTCGCTTCTAGCAGCAATTCAAAAAAGTCCATGAACCGTGCGTCCAGTTCCACGAAGTTTCCGTTCTGCCGTATCACTTCTTTTTCAAGAAGCAGCTTCAGCCGGTTTTCGTCGTCTTTCAGGAGTGCCAGCGCATCGGAATAGCGGAAAGATAAGGTTTTCCGTTTCTCGAACATTTCGGTAAGCAGCGTCCTGGATGCGGCGACGGTATTGATTATTTCGTGTATGGATCGGAATATGTACATTGTTCAGTTTTTGGAAAAGTGGGGCAAAGTTATAAAAACTTTTTGAGATTATCCACCTCCGGGCGCAGGATGCCGAATGACTTCGGCTTTCAGTCGGCACTCATTTTTACCGGCAGACACGGATGGATTCTGCATTTTTTTTCGTATCTTTCGAAACAACTCAAATAAGATAGACTTATGAACGTTTATGCAGACTTTATCCTCCGCCTGTTTGTGGCAGGAGTAATGGGAGTTTTGATCGGACTTGAACGTGAGTACCGCGCCAAGGAAGCGGGCTACCGCACGCACTTTCTGGTGGCCTTGGGAAGTGCGCTGATGATGATCGTTTCGCAGTACGGATTTGCCGACGTGCTCGAAAAGGATCTGGTGCGCCTGGATCCGAGCCGCATCGCCGCGCAAGTGGTGAGCGGAATCGGCTTTATCGGGGCAGGAACGATCATACTGCTTCAGAAACAGATCGTCAGGGGACTGACCACGGCGGCGGGCATATGGGCCACGGCAGGCATCGGCCTTGCGATCGGAGCCGGCATGTATGGAATCGGAGTGGCGGCCACCGTGCTCGCGTTGATTGGTCTGGAAGTGCTGAGCAGGTGTTTCAAGAGCCTCGGCATGCGCAACATGATCGTGGAATTCATTGCAGACAATGAAGATGTGGTAAAGCAGGTGTCGTCTGACTTCAGCAGAAAGAACTTCCGCATCTCATCGTATGAAATGGAAAAAGTGGTGGAAAACGGAAAGATGAAGTATAGCGTAACGCTTGTCATAAAAGCCAAGCAACTGGATGAAGAAGGGCTGCTGCTCCTTCTCCTCCATGACTTCCCCGGAGTCACGGTGAAGAAAATCATCTGAAACAACAAAAAGAAAAGGGTATGCCCGAAGCCCTTCCCCTCGGCCGGCATACCCTTTTTATTTAGCCGATATAGACATTTACGTGAAGGAATAGTCTGTCGTGACCGTTGTCAATGTCGAAGTCTATTTTGTCTTCGCGTGCAAGCCAGCCGATGGCGGCATTCAAGTCTCTGTCGGATAATCCGGAAGCATCCTTCAGCTTCTCATAGTCCCAATGTGCATTGTCGGAAAGGAGCTTCCATACAATGCCTGCATTTTCTCCGATTTGATTCTTGTTCATCATAGATTGAAAATTTTGTAGTTTGTTGTAATTTGTTATTGACATAGCGAAAATAAAAACAATTTTCCATTATTGCAAGAATTTAAATAATTATTTAGAAATAGAATTTGCCATATCATACATTTGGGACATTATATGTTTGAAATAGACTAATCCCGCGTCGTTGCCGAAACATGTCTGCAACATGGAATCCTGAAAGTGAGCCTTCATCCCTTTGTGTATTCATTATCCGCCGGATTTTTGGCCGGGTCGCCTCGTTTTTGCATGAGATTAGGCTTTTATTCCATTTTTTTCTTATAACTTTGCATGACCATTTGATAGAAATGTATGAGAAAAAGCAAGATAAACTGGAGGGTTCCCAAAGGAGCCGAGCTCACCGAACTTGACAAGAAAGTGCTGTCGTTTCAGAATAAAGGACACCTTGTGCCGTCGCGTGAGTTGATCAAGACGCCCGAACAGATTGAGGGCATACGGAGAAGCGGCGTGATAAACACGGCCGTTCTTGATCTGGTAGAGAAAGAAATACACGCAGGAATGAGCACGGCTGAGATTGACAAGCTCGTGTACGATTATACGGTGAGCCACGGAGCCATTCCGGCATGTCTGGGCTACGAAGGCTTTCCGAAGAGCTGCTGCACTTCAATCAACGAAGTGGTGTGCCACGGAATACCGAACGACGAGGAGATTCTGGAGGAAGGCGACATCATCAATGTTGACTGCACGACGATTCTTGACGGGTATTATGCCGATGCTTCGCGCATGTTCATTATCGGAAAAACAACTCCCGAGAAAGAAAAGCTGGTAAGGGTGGCTAAGGAATGCCTGGAAATAGGGATGGAGGCTGCCAAGCCTTTCTCGTTTGTCGGCGATTTGGGGCATGCGATTGAAAAGCATGCGAAGAAAAACGGATTTTCAGTGGTGCGCGACCTGTGCGGACATGGGGTCGGACTTGAGTTTCACGAAGAACCAGACGTTGAGCACTACGGGAAGAAAGGTACCGGCATGCTGCTTGTTCCAGGCATGGTGTTCACGATCGAGCCGATGATCAACATGGGCACGTGGGAGGTGTTCATTGATGAAGAAGACGGCTGGACTGTGGTGACGGAAGACGAACTGCCTTCCGCGCAATGGGAACATACTTTTGTGATGACGGAAAATGGTGTTGAAATCTTGACATATTAAAAACAATGAGCATTATAATATTAGGTATAGAATCATCGTGCGACGACACTTCGGCTGCAGTCATCAAAGACGGCGTATTGCTGTCGAGCGTCATAGCCAGCCAGGCGGTGCATGAATCATATGGGGGCGTAGTGCCCGAACTTGCTTCGCGCGCGCACCAGCAGAACATCGTGCCGGTTGTGCACGAGGCGCTGAAGCGTGCAGGAGTGGCAAAGGAAGAACTCAGCGCCGTAGCATTTACCAGAGGTCCCGGACTGATGGGCTCTCTGCTCGTCGGCGTTTCGTTCGCCAAAGGATTTTCGCGGGCATTGGGTATTCCGATGATCGAAGTCAACCACTTGCAAGGGCATGTCCTGGCACATTTCATAAAGGAAAAGGACGAAGAACCTCATCAGCCGGAATTTCCTTTCATCTGCCTGCTCGTGTCGGGGGGCAACTCGCAAATCATCCGCGTGAATGCGTACAACGACATGCAGGTGCTCGGCCAGACCATCGACGACGCAGCAGGAGAAGCAATCGACAAATGCTCGAAGGTGATGGGGCTTGGCTATCCCGGCGGGCCGATTATCGACAGACTGGCGCGCCAGGGAAATCCGGAAGCGTTTGCATTCAGCAAACCGCACATACCGGGGTATGACTATAGCTTCAGCGGCCTGAAAACCTCGTTTCTTTATTCGCTGCGTGAATGGGTGAAAGAAGATCCCGACTTTGTGGAACATCACAAGACCGACCTTGCCGCATCGCTGGAAAAGACCATTGTCGACATTCTTATGGACAAGCTCCGCAAAGTTGTGAAAGACACGGGTATCAAGGAGGTGGCCGTGGCAGGAGGAGTGTCGGCCAACAACGGGCTGCGCAACGCGTTCCGTACCCATGCCGAAAAATATGGCTGGAACATTTTCATCCCGAAGTTCGGATATACCACCGACAATGCGGCAATGATTGCCATAACCGGCTATTTCAAGTATCAGGACAAGGAATTTTGCCCGATAGACGCACCTGCATACTCGCGGGTGACAATAAAGTAAAACTTATTTAGAACATACGTTTATGTCAGTAGAAACCAAAACATTAAGCAAGTTGATCAGTGAATACTTCTGGAAAGAAGGGTTCACGCTGTCTACAGCCGAGAGCTGTACGGCCGGCAATGTGGCCGCCATCATTACAGCGGTTCCGGGAAGTTCTCGTTTCTATAAAGGCGGGGTGGTGGCTTACGCCAACGAAGTGAAAGAAGAGCTTCTGCACGTGAAGAAAGAAACGCTCGAAGCAAAAGGAGCCGTGAGCGAAGAAACTGTAGTCGAAATGGTAAACGGAGCGATGGAAGTGCTTCATACGGATTATGCCGTAGCCACTTCGGGTGTCGCCGGCCCGGGAGGGGGAACGCCCGACAAACCCGTGGGGACAATTTGGGTGGCCGCCGGAAACAAAGAAAAGGTGTTGACCGCCAAGCTCACAGACGATGAAGGACGTGACAAAAACATACAGGCTGCAACGGCAAAAACCCTGCAGTTGTTGCTCGAATTGTGTCAAAAGCAAGAAAATGAGGAGTAAAAGTGTATTTTGTTTGCAAAATACTTGTGTATGTCAATTTAAATGGCTTACTTTGCACTCCGTTTTAAGGAACCATGAAATAAAACTATAAAAACTAGATAGAAATGTCGAAAATTTGTCAAATTACCGGAAAAAAAGCCTCTGTAGGCAACAATGTTTCACATTCAAAAAGAAGAACAAAAAGAATGTTCAATGTGAACTTGTTTACAAAGAAATTCTACTATGTAGAACAAGATTGCTGGATTAGCTTGAAATTAAGTGCTAACGGCTTGCGTATTATCAACAAGAAGGGCCTTGACGCTGCGCTGAACGATGCGGTTGCCAAAGGTTTCTGCAATTGGAAAGACATCAAAGTTATTGGTTAATTAAAAGAAGAGAAAGACTATGGCAAAGAAAGCTAAAGGTAATAGAGTACAGGTAATCCTTGAATGCACCGAAATGAAGGATAGTGGTATGCCGGGCACTTCTCGTTACATCACAACTAAGAATAGAAAAAATACCACTGAAAGATTGGAACTGAAAAAGTACAATCCTATTTTGAAAAGAGTAACAGTTCATAAAGAAATTAAATAATAAGAGACTATGGCAAAGAAAACAGTCGCAACCCTCCAGACCGGAAAGGAAGGTCGTTCTTATACGAAGGTTATCAAAATGGTTAAGTCTCCGAAAACAGGCGCTTATATTTTTGATGAACAGATGGTTCCTAACGAAAAAGTACAGGAATTCTTGAAGAAATAATTATCAGGCAAACATACGCCGAGATGAAAAAGGCATGTCCCCAGCAGGGCATGCCTTTTTTTAATTCTCAGGGCATAATCTTAATTTTGTGCCGATTTGTTCTAAAATATGTGTATTTTGCTTATCTTTGCGGTATGATACATGCTGTATCGCTAATATAAAAAGACAACTGTATGGGATTTTTTAGTTTTTTCTCCAAGGAAAAGAAGGAAACGTTAGACAAAGGTTTGTCTAAGACAAAAGAAAGTGTATTCGGAAAAATAGCCCGTGCCGTAGCCGGAAAGTCAAAAGTAGACGATGAGGTGCTGGATAATCTGGAGGAGGTGCTGATAACCTCTGATGTCGGGGTGGAAACCACGCTGAAGATTATCAAACGCATCGAAGCGAGGGCGGCGAAGGACAAGTATGTGAATACGCAGGAACTCAACAATATCCTTCGGGAGGAAATTGCAGCGCTGCTTACGGAAAACAATACGGTAGACGCGGACGATTTCAGCGTTCCTGCCGGCAAAAAGCCATACGTAATTATGGTTGTCGGAGTCAACGGGGTGGGAAAGACCACCACCATCGGAAAGCTGGCTTACCAGTTCAAGAAAGCCGGAAAGTCGGTTTATCTGGGAGCAGCCGACACATTCCGTGCCGCGGCTGTAGAACAGCTCATGATTTGGGGAGAACGTGTGGGAGTGCCCGTCATCAAACAGAAAATGGGAGCTGATCCGGCTTCCGTGGCTTTCGACACGCTCAGTTCTGCCGCCGCCAACAACGCGGATGTGGTTATCATTGATACGGCTGGACGCCTGCACAACAAAGTGGGACTGATGAACGAGCTGACCAAGATCAAAAATGTAATGCGGAAGGTTGTTCCCGACGCTCCGCACGAAGTGCTGCTTGTGCTCGACGGTTCGACAGGACAAAACGCCTTTGAACAGGCCAAGCAGTTCACGCTGGCCACAGAGGTAAACGCAATGGCTATTACTAAACTAGACGGAACAGCTAAGGGAGGTGTCGTTATCGGCATTTCCGACCAGTTCAAGATTCCGGTAAAATACATCGGACTGGGCGAGGGAATAGAAGACTTGCAGATTTTCCGGCGCCGTGAGTTCGTGGATTCATTATTTGGAACAACGGAAAAATGAGAAAAAACACAATTGACATCATCACTTTGGGCTGCTCAAAGAATCTGGTGGATTCGGAGAAGCTGATGAAGCAGCTCGAAGCAAACGGATATAAGGTGACTCACGACAGTGAGCGTCCGCAAGGGGAGATTGCCGTAATCAACACTTGCGGGTTCATCGGTGACGCAAAGGAAGA
Organism: Bacteroides gallinaceum; assembly: GCF_030373775.1. Taxonomy (NCBI): domain Bacteria; kingdom Pseudomonadati; phylum Bacteroidota; class Bacteroidia; order Bacteroidales; family Bacteroidaceae; genus Bacteroides; species Bacteroides gallinaceum. Next base: position 55,225 of record NZ_JAUDEN010000014.1, read on the forward strand.
ATCTGTCAACATGATTCTGGAGTTCTGCCAGGCAAAAGAGGAAGGCAGGCTGCGGAAGCTGTATGTGATGGGCTGTCTTTCGGAACGCTATTTGAAAGATCTTCAGATGGAAATCCCCCAAGTAGACAAGTTTTACGGGAAGTTCAACTGGAATGAGCTGATCAGTGATCTGGGTAAGGCTTTCCGTCCGGAACTTGCGGTTGAACGGCATCTGACTACACCGAAACACTACGCCTATCTGAAAATATCGGAAGGCTGTGACCGGAAGTGTTCCTATTGTGCCATTCCTATCATAACCGGACATCATGTTTCAAGGCCGATGGAAGAAATTCTCGAGGAAGTCAAGCTTTTGGTTTCAGAGGGAGTAAAAGAGTTTCAGGTCATTGCGCAGGAACTGACCTATTATGGAGTCGATCTCTACAAAAAGCAGATGCTTCCGGAGCTGATCGAACGCATGGCGCAGATTCCGGGCGTGAAATGGATCCGCCTGCACTATGCTTATCCGGCTCATTTCCCCGAAGACTTATTCAGGGTGATGAGGGAGAACGACAACGTATGCAAATACATGGATATCGCGCTCCAGCATATCAGTGACAATATGCTGTCGAAAATGAGGAGGCATGTGACCAAAGCCGAAACTTACGCGCTGATTGAGCGGTTCAGGAAAGAAGTGCCGGGCATTCACCTGCGTACTACACTGATGGTGGGGTATCCCGGAGAAACCGAACAGGACTTTGATGAATTGAAGGACTTTGTGCGGAAGGTGCGGTTTGACCGTATGGGTGCGTTTGCCTATTCGGAAGAAGAAGGCACTTATTCGGCCAGACACTACAAAGACGAAATTCCTCAGGAAGTGAAACAGCAACGTCTGGACGAACTGATGGCTATTCAGCAGGAAATATCAGGCGAACTGAGCCATGCGAAAATAGGAAAGACATTCAAGGTTATCATAGACCGCAAGGAGGGAGAATACTATATCGGACGGACAGAGTTTGATTCGCCGGAAGTGGATCCGGAAGTCCTGATAAAGGCAGCCGATGGCCATCTGCTGCACACAGGATCATTCCATATGGCCAAGATCGTGGATGCGGACGATTTCGATCTGTATGCCACGCTAGTTGAATAAGGGTATGAACAACGGAGAACTGATAGGCGAGCTGTCCCGGCATTTGGGATATACGGAAGAGGAAGCTTCACATTCGGTGGCTTCTCTGATAGATGCAATGACGATGGATTTGCAGGAAGGAAAAACCGTGGCTGTGGAAGGGCTCGGCTTGTTTGAAGTGGAAAAAACGCTTGAACACATTACGGTTGATCCCGTCACAGGCAAACGCTATCTGGTTCCTCCGAGCTTGAACCTTGTCTTTAAGTCTGAGTTTCAGTCAGGCGCTGCTCCTGCCGAAATGCATTGCTTGATGCCGCAGAATGGAAGCGATGCATTCGCCGGCACTTTTTTTGCAGCCGTCAAAAATGCACTTATTCAGGACAAGTATGTAAAAATCAAGGGACTGGGCACATTTAAACTTATCGATTCTGACGTTTCTTTTGTTCCGGATGATTCATTGCGCAGTTTAATCAACAGGCCTTTTTCCCAATTTGAATCGGTGGAACTAAAAGAAGGGGTACATTTTGACGATATGGACGAACCGGTGCGCGAGAAGGGTGAGCCGGAAGAAACTCCTGTTTCTGAAACAGCTCCGGAAGCGGATGCAGCCGAAAAGCCAAAACAGGAAAAACAGCCTCGCATCCCCTGGTGTATGCTGGCTGTCATATTGCTGGCCGGCGTGCTGCTGGGAGGAAGTATCGTATGGGCTTTGGTGTCGGGAAGAAGGTATATTCCGGAATCTGTCATAAGATACATTGAAGGCCAGGAAACGGGAATGGATGAAAGCGCAAGCAGCGACACCCTGGCGTTAGAGTATGTTCCGGAAAGCGCCTCGGAGCAGCCGGCACCTGAGCAGGCCGCTATACCGGCAAAAGAAAACAAGCCGTTGTCTGACACCGTAAAATATGAGATGAAAGAAACGCTCGCAGAATACGTCATGCGCAGGGGAGAATCACTAGCAAAAGTGGCTCAGCGTTTCTACGGAAACCGCAAGCTGTGGCCTTATATTGCAAGATATAACAGAAAAAACATTCCCGATCCAGACAATGTGCCCGTAGGTACAGTCGTCCGGATTCCCCGACTGATTCCTGCAAACTAATCTCAAAGCAGCCGTTTCTGTTCCGTATTTCGTGCGGACAGAAAGGGATGAATCTTGTCAATTTTAATTTTCTTTAGTTCAATAAGGCTTAAAAGCCTTGTGCCGTCTGTATTTTTTAATGAACAATTGTTGCTTCTGTTAATGGAATACCTTAATTTTGGGTGCTCTTTCAGACAAGGGTGTCTGGAAGACTGATTTATGACAAAAAGAAGAACAAAAAGGTAAATAAGAAAACTATGGCAGAAGCTATTGACATTAGAGAATTGAACGAACGCATCGAGCGTGAAAGTGCGTTTGTTACTAATTTGGTGACAGGAATGGATCAAGTGATCGTGGGTCAGAAACACTTGGTAGAATCTTTGCTGATCGGATTGTTGTCGGACGGACATATATTGCTGGAAGGAGTTCCGGGACTTGCAAAGACTCTTGCAATCAAAACATTGGCTTCATTAATTGATTCAAAATATAGTCGTGTTCAGTTTACTCCTGACTTGCTGCCCGCCGATATTGTGGGTACAATGATTTACAGCCAGAAAGACGAGCAGTTCGTTGTGAATAAGGGACCGATCTTTGCCAACTTCGTGCTGGCCGATGAAATCAACCGTGCTCCGGCAAAAGTGCAGAGTGCCTTGCTCGAAGCGATGCAGGAACGCCAGGTAACTCTTGGAAAAGAAACGTTTGACCTGCCAAGCCCTTTCCTGGTAATGGCAACTCAGAACCCCATCGAACAGGAAGGAACTTATCCGCTTCCTGAGGCGCAGGTCGACCGATTCATGCTGAAAGTGGTTATCGATTATCCGAAACTGGAAGAAGAAAAGAAAATCATCCGCCAGAACATTTCAGGAGAAAGACGCGAGGTGCGCCCGATCATCAAGGCCGACGATATCATCGTGGCACGGAAGATTGTCCGCATGGTATATCTTGACGAAAAAATTGAACAGTACATTGCAGACATTGTTTTCGCAACCCGTTATCCGGAGAAATATGACCTGAAGGATCTGAAGGGGCTGATCGGATTCGGCGGATCTCCGCGTGCTTCAATCAATCTGGCTCTTGCCGCACGCAGTTATGCATTCATCAAACGCCGCGGATACGTAATTCCCGAGGACGTGCGTGCCGTGGCTCACGATGTGCTTCGCCACCGCATCGGCCTGACATATGAAGCGGAAGCTACAAACGTGACTTCCGATGAAATTGTCAGCAAGATTCTGAACAAGGTGGAAGTACCCTGATGCCCTTGCCTTCGGAAGAAATGGGAGAAAAGGACCAGCTATTGACAAAAAGAGTTATCGGAGCGTGCCGGAACGCGGGTTCTCATCGTTTGATGTCCGGCCGCTCTGCCAACTGTAAAATCCAAAGGAATGGAAACAAGTGAACTATTGAAACGGGTCCGCCGGATAGAGATCAAGACCCGGGGACTTTCAAACAATATCTTTGCGGGGCAGTATCATTCGGCTTTCAAAGGAAGAGGTATGGCCTTTTCGGAAGTACGCGAATATCAATACGGTGACGACATACGTGATATTGACTGGAATGTAACAGCTCGCTTTGACAAGCCATTCGTGAAGGTGTTCGAAGAAGAACGTGAACTGACGGTAATGCTGCTGGTGGATGTGTCGAACAGTCTGGATTTCGGTACAACCGTCCAGATGAAGAAAGACATGCTGACTGAAATAGCCGCAACCATTGCTTTCTCGGCCATCCAGAACAACGATAAGATCGGAGTGATATTTTTTTCAGACAGGATTGAAAAATTTATTCCTCCCAAGAAAGGCCGCAAGCATATCTTATACATCATACGGGAGCTGCTGGATTTCCATCCGCAGAGTATGCGCACCGATTTGCAGTGTGCCATTGAATACCTGACGAACGTGCTGAAGAAGCGGTGCACAGCCTTTATGCTGAGCGACTTCATTGATGACCATGATTTTCAGAATGCGCTGACCGTTGCCAACCGCAAGCATGATGTGGTGGCTATTCAGGTTTATGACCGCAGAATGGAAGATCTCCCCAATATCGGACTGATGCGGGTGAGGGATGCCGAAACGGGACATGAGCAATGGATTGACACATCATCCAAAACCTTGAGGAAGGCGCACCGCGAATGGTGGATTCAGCGGCAGCAGAAACTGAATGATGTATTTACTCACTGCAATGTGGATTCAGTATCCGTGCGTACAGATCAGGACTATGTGAAAGCATTGCTGAACTTATTTGCTAAACGAAATTGAAATGAAACATAGCTTATTATTTGAAGGCAGGAGAATGCTGAAACTGCTTTGTTGTGCAGCCTGTCTGATAATGGCCGCAATTCCTGCAAAGGGGCAGGTGACCGTTGAAGCTGCCATTGATTCGCTCCAACTGCTTATAGGTGAACAGGCCAAGATAAAGTTGCAGGTGAGTATGGATGCAAATCAGAAATTGCGTTTGCCGCTGCTGAGAGATACGCTGGTGAAAGGAGTAGAGATTCTGGAGATTGCGAAACCCGATACACAACTTCTGAACGACAACAAACGCTGGCTGGTTTCCCAGGAATATACGGTAACTTCGTTCGATTCAGCCTTGTACTATCTGCCGCCTTTTAAAGTGACGGTTGACAATAAGGAATATCAGTCGGCAGCTTTAGCTTTGAAAGTATACTCGGTTCCGGTCGATACGCTGCATCCGGATCAGTTTTTCGGACCTAAAACGATTCATGAAGTTCCGCTGACACTGGACGACCTTGCACCGCTGATTTATTCGGTCCTGCTGTTTCTCATTGCAGGTGCGTTGGCTGTTTTCCTGATTGTGCGCTATCGCAACAACAAGCCGATTATACGCATTATAAAGGTTGAGCCGAAACTTCCTCCGCATCTTTCGGCGATGAAGAAGATTGAGACGATCAAGGCCGACAACAATTACCGGAAAGAAGATCCAAAGCAGTATTATACCGAACTGACAGACGTGATACGTACCTACATCAAGGAACGTTTCGGTTTCAATGCGATGGAAATGACATCGGCAGAGATAATCGAGCGGCTGCTTGAGGAAAAGGACCAGGCATCGATCAATGACTTGAAGGTGTTGTTTTCAACGGCCGACCTGGTGAAATTCGCCAAACATTCACCGCTGATTAACGAGAACGACATGAACCTGGTTACGGCTATCGATTTCATCAACCAGACGAAAATCGAGGAGGAGCCAGGCAAGAAAGAAGAGCCTAAGGAAATAAAAGTGGAAGAAAAACGTTCGAAACGTGGACGCATTGCCTTGCTGTACAGCATTACCGTTGCCGGAATCTGTGCCGTAACCGGTCTTTACCTGACCGTGCGCCATATTATCGACCTTTTCTTCTGATAAATTAAAGTTGAAGCTATGATTTTTGCTAATATTGAATATTTATTTCTGCTTTTGCTGCTGATACCTTATATTATATGGTATGTGATGCAGCACAGAAAATCCGAACCTTCGCTGCAGGTGTCAACGACACGCATGTACATGAAAGTTCCGGCAAGCTGGAAAGTCTATCTCGTTCATGCGCCGTTTTTTCTGCGTATCGTTACATTCGTGATGATTACGCTGGTGCTGGCACGTCCGCAGACGACCGACAACTGGCAGAACACCGAAATCGAGGGTATCGACATCATGCTGGCTGTGGACGTATCGACGAGTATGCTGGCTGAGGACTTGAAGCCGAACCGGATTGAGGCCGCCAAAGAAGTTGCAGCAGAATTCATCAACGGCCGGCCTAACGACAATATTGGTCTGACTATTTTTGCGGGGGAAGCTTTCACACAGTGCCCGCTGACCGTTGACCACGGTGTGCTGCTGAATCTCTTCAAGAATATAAACTGTGAAATGGCCCAACGCGGGCTTATCGACGACGGAACCGCTATCGGAATGGGACTGGCCAATGCAGTAAGCCGCCTGAAAGAGAGCAAGGCGAAGTCAAAGGTTGTCATTCTGCTGACAGACGGTGTAAACAACCGGGGAGACATTTCTCCGCTCACAGCGGCAGAAATAGCCAAGCAGTTCGGGATCAGGGTTTATACGATCGGTGTCGGAACCAATGGCACTGCACCTTATCCTATGCCTACTTATGCTGGCGTACAATATGTACAGATGCCCGTAGAAATAGATGAGTCAGTATTGACGCAAATTGCTGCAACGACTGAAGGCAATTACTTCAGGGCCACAAGCAACAGCAAGCTGAAGGAAGTGTATCAGGAAATCGACAAGCTGGAGAAGACGAAACTGAACGTAAAAGAGTTCAGCAAACGGGAAGAAGCTTATCATGTATTTGCTCTCATCGCTTTTGTCTGCATCTTGCTGGAAATCATTTTGCGCAATACTGTATTAAAGAAAATCCCTTAAAAACGTGTGACTATGTTTCGATTTGGAGAACCGTTATATTTGTATCTGCTCATCGTTGTACCGATATTGGCAGCCTTTTATTTTTATTCCAACTACCGGCGCCGCAAAAGATTGAAAGAATATGGGGATATGGAGCTTCTGAAACAGCTTATGCCGGAAGTTTCAAAGTATCGCCCGGACGTGAAATTCTGGCTTATGCTGGCGGCTATGGTTATGGTGATTTTCATGCTTGCCCAGCCTCAGTTCGGCTCTAAGATGGAAACCGTGAAACGGCAGGGAATAGAAACTGTCGTTGCACTTGATATCTCAAACTCCATGCTGGCTCAGGATGTTGCTCCCAGCCGTTTGGAGAAGTCGAAAAAGCTGATATCCAGGCTGGTTGAAACCTTCAATAACGATAAAGTCGCATTGATCGTTTTTGCTGGAGAGGCGTTTACGCAATTGCCAATCACCAGCGATTATGTTTCGGCAAAGATGTTTCTTGAAACGATAAGCCCCTCACTGATATCCACCCAAGGAACAGATATACGGGCAGCCATCAATCTGGCTATGAAAAGCTTTACTCCGAATGATGGAGTAGGAAGAGCGATCGTTCTGATTACCGACGGTGAAAACCACGAAGGCGGAGCTATCGAAGCGGCGCAAGAAGCGGCCAAAAAGGGCATACACGTTTTCGTTTTGGGCGTCGGATCACCCGACGGTTCGCCAATACCTGTAGAGGGAAGCAATGAGTTCCGTCGTGACAAAGACGGAAATGTCGTTGTCACACGTTTGAATGAAGAAATGTGCCGTGAGATTGCCCGTGCAGGAAATGGCATGTATGTCAGGGTTGATAACACGAACAATGCGGAAAGAGCTTTGAATGCGGAGGTCAACAAGCTGGCAAAAGCAGACGTGGAAACACAGGTGTTCACTGAATTTGATGAACAGTTTAGGGTGTTGGCATGGCTTGCCTTGATTTTGCTCGCTGTAGAAATTATGATTCTTAACCGCAGGAATCCGCTTTTCAAAAATGTGAAACTCTTTAAACAGAACTAAGATGAGTGGAAAAAGGTTTTTTATGTGTTTATTTTGCTGCGGACTGGCAGTTTGTGTTTTCGGACAGAAAACAGACCGCGACTATCTGCGGAGCGGAAATAAACTTTATAATGACAGTTCGTTTGTAAAAGCCGAAATAGATTACAGAAAGGCACTGGAGCAGAATCCCAAGTCTGCTGATGCAATGTATAATCTGGGAAACACGCTTCTCATGCAGCAGAAAGCAAAAGAAGCCATGGAACAATTCAGCGCTGCCTCCAAAATAGAAAAGGATAAAATGAAACTTTCGCATATCTATCATAATATGGGGGTTATCTTGCAGTCGTCAAAACAGCTTCCACAATGCATTGAGGCCTATAAGGAAGCACTCCGGAACAATCCGCACGACAATGAGACGCGGTATAATCTGGCGCTTGCCCAAAAACAGCTGAAAGATCAGCAGCAACAGCAACAGGATCAGAACAAACAGGAACAGAAGCAAGACCAGAAAGAGGATGACAAACAGCAGAATAAGGATCAGCAGGATCAAAACAAGCAGAATCAGCAGAACAACCAGCAGCAACAGCAGCAACAGAACCAGATGTCGAAAGAAAATGCCGAGCAGCTGCTGAATGCTGTGATGCAAGATGAAAAGAATGTGCAGGATAAAGTAAAGAAACAGATCCAGATACAAGGACGCAAACTTGAAAAAGACTGGTAATCCTGTTTGACAAATTAAGTGGAAACAATAAAAACGGAATGATAAATGATGAGAAAGGTATATTTCTTACTTTTGATGGTGATCGCTTCGTTGCAGGGATTTGCAGCTGAACAGCCTCGACTGACAGCTGATGCGCCGGACGTGGTGGTCAGCGGTGACCAGTTCAGACTGGTATTTACCGTCAATTCGCAAGACATAAAAGATTTTCGCGCCCCTTCGATTTCGGGATTTGACGTTCTGATGGGACCAAGCCGTTCACAGCAGAGCAACATTCAGATAATCAACGGGAAACGTACATCCAGCAGCTCTACGGCCTTTACGTACATCTTGATGGCCGGAAAAGAAGGAACGTACACGATTCCTGCGGCAAGCATTGAGGTGGACGGGAAAAAGATATTCTCAAATACAATCCAAATCAAGGTGCTTCCGCCAGACAAGACCGGCAATTCCGGAAGTAACAATGGGGGAGGTTCTGCCTCGTCTTCAAGGGGGCAGGTGGCAGGAAGCCGCATAACGAACAATGACTTGTTCATCACAGCAACGGCAAGCAAGACTCGTGTTCATGAACAGGAGGCTATTCTGCTGACCTATAAAGTATATACGCTGGTTAATCTGCGTCAGTTGGTAGGCAAAATGCCCGACCTGAAAGGATTCCATACACAAGAAGTTCCGTTGCCGCAACAAAAAACGTTCTCGCTAGAGCATTATAAAGGACGCAATTATAACACAACGGTATGGAGCCAGTATGTGCTGTTTCCCCAACAGACAGGCAAACTGGAGATTCCTTCCATTACATTCGAAGGGATAGTTGCCCAGCAGACAATCTCGGATGATCCGTTCGATGCCTTTTTCAATGGAGGAGGGTATATCGAGGTCAAAAAGAAAATCGTAACTCCTAAAGTGACGATTGATGTGCTTCCGCTTCCGTCAAAACCGGCAGGATTCTCGGGAGCTGTAGGTGAATTTAAGCTGAGTTCTTCAATCAACTCAACAGATGTGAAGACAAACGATGCCGTTACGGTAAAACTCACCTTGTCGGGAACAGGAAACATGAAGCTTATAAGTGCTCCGGAGGTCAATTTCCCGCAAGACTTTGAAGTTTACGACCCGAAGACTACGGACAACACCAAATTGACGAATGCCGGAGTAAGCGGAACCAAAACGTTTGAATATCTGGCCATTCCGCGCCATGCAGGTGAGTTCAAGATTCCATCGGTAGAATTCAGCTATTTTGACCTGAAAAGCAACAGCTACAAAACGCTCAAAACGGAAGAGTATACGGTTAAGGTAGCCAAAGGAAAAGGCAATGCCGATCAGGTTATAGCAGATTTCACCAATAAAGAAAGTGTAAAGATGCTTGCCAAAGATATACGCTTCATCAAATTGGGTGATACGTCACTTATTCCGAAAGGCGACTTCTTCTTTGGGACATTAGGATACTGGATATGGTATCTGATACCGTTTGTTTTATTTGTAGCTTTTGTGGTTGTTTATCGCAAACAGGCGAAAGAGAACGCAAATGTGGCCAAGGTGAAAACTAAAAAAGCAAACAAGGTGGCTGCAAAACGCATGAAACTTGCAGGAAAACTGCTGGCAGAAAACAAAAAGAATGAATTTTATGATGAAGTGCTGAAAGCCTTGTGGGGATATATCAGCGATAAGCTGAGCATTCCGGTATCGCAGCTTTCAAAGGACAATATTGAAATGGAACTGTCACGCTACGGGGTTTCTGAGAATCTCGTAAAGGAATTCATTGACACGCTGAACGAATGTGAGTTCGCCCGTTATGCTCCGGGCAATGAAAACGAGGCGATGGATAAAGTATACAGCGCGTCTGTCGAAGTGATAAGCAAAATGGAAAACAGTATAAAACATTAAAAACGGATAGGAGAAACTGATATATGAAGAAACTTTCTTTCGTGTTCATGCTGCTGGCGGCAACCTTTGTGCAGATTGCCAATGCCGCAGTGACAAAAGAGGAGGCGGACGCTGCCTATCAAAAAAACAATTTCAGCGAGGCTGTCGGAATGTATGAAGAGATTCTGAATACCCAAGGAGAATCGGCCGCTATTTACTATAATCTGGGAAACGCGTATTACAAGTCAAAGAATATCGCGAAAGCTGTTCTCAATTATGAGCGGGCACTGCTTCTGAATCCGGGAGATTCTGACATCCGCTTCAATCTGGAAATGGCCAGAAGCAAGACCGTCGACCAGATTACTCCTACGGCAGAAGTGTTTATCGTTACGTGGTATAAAAGCCTTGTCAATACGATGAGCGAGCGGTCGTGGAGCTTCATCGGAATTTTTTCCTTTATTTTGTGTCTGATTACGCTTTCTTTTTATATCTTTGGAAAACAACTGTGGCTGAGAAAGACGGGGTTTGTAGCAGCGATTGTAATGCTGGTGATCACTATAGGCTCCAATGTCTTTGCTGGACAGCAGAAGGACGAACTTGTCAATCGCACCGGAGCTATCATAATGGAGCCTTCCGTTGCAGTGAAAAGTACGCCCAATGAGAGCGGGACAGACCTTTTTGTCCTGCACGAAGGCACAAAAGTATACATTGACGACAATTCGATGAAGGAATGGAAGGAAATCCGCCTTGAGGATGGAAATGTAGGATGGGTTAAAGCTTCTTCAATCGAGGTCATTTGATGATAATTTTTAAGACTTTTATATAATGGACATACAGCAGTGGATAGAAGCCGACAAATCTTTATTGCTAACCCTCAATGACAATGATTCATTGCTGTGGGACGGAGTGATGTGGATTGTGACAGACACTAAGACTTGGATTCCGGCAATTGTCATGCTGCTGTATGTCATCTTCAAGAATAACAAGCTCTCGCAATCGCTTGTCATACTCTTGATGTTTGCGGTGGGAGTAACTCTTGCCGACCAGATAGCTTCCGGCATCTGCAAACCTTATTTCGCACGCCCAAGACCGACACAGGATCCTGAAATCATGTATCTTGTAAATGTGGTGAACGGGTATAGGGGAGGAGCCTTTGGATTCATGTCGAGCCATGCTGCCAACACTTTCGTTGTGGCTACGTTAGTGACTCTGCTTGTCCGCAGCTTTCCGTTGGGAGTCATGATGTATCTTTGGGCGGCAATACCTTCTTTCTCACGTATTTATCTTGGCGTTCATTATCCCGGAGATATTGTATTCGGCGCTTCTGAGGGGTGCATCGTGGGAGTGCTGGTATATACGCTTTTCCGTTATATACAGAAAAAGTGCTCTTCACGGCCGCAATATGTATCGTCACAGTATACGCCAACCGGATATTCCAGGGATGATGTCACGCTGCTTTATACCGTTCTGTGGCTGACCTATTTCTATGCTTTAATTGCAGGAATGATTGTTACGCGAACCCTTTCTTTATAAAAAATATAAGAAAAACTTCAGATTTGGTTTGCGTCTGTCATATTTTTTCATTACTTTTAAGTCGAGTTTAATAACAATATCCGTCGAACACTTAAATATTTGATTACTATGAACAGGACAATAACATTCAATGAGCTGCGAAAGATAAAAGATTCTTTGCCAAGCGGTAGCATGCACCGCATCGCCGACGAACTCAATCTGAGTGTTGAAACCGTTCGCAATTTTTTTGGCGGGCATAATTTCAAGGACGGCAAATGTGTTGGAATACACTTGGAGCCAGGACCAGACGGTGGGTTGGTGATGCTTGACGATACAACTGTGCTGGATAAAGCAATAGCCATCTTGAAAGAAGCCCAGCGGGCGTAATCATAAAGAGCTGTCAGAAGAGCGGAATGCACTCCGCCTTATGGCAGCTCTTGTTTTTTATTGTCTAACCTAACAACAGCGGAGCCATGGAAGAAAAACTTGTAACTTTAGCTATCCTTACATACTCGAAGGCTCAGATCCTTAAAAATGTTCTTGAGAATGAAGGTATTGAAGCGTATATCCACAATGTAAACCTCATTCAGCCGGTTATATCGTCAGGGGTACGTGTGAGAATCAAAGAAAGCGATCTGCCGCGTGCCTTGAAAATAGTGGAAGATTCAGCCTGGCTGTCGGAAGAAATAGGTGAAGAAAAGCCCAAAAAGCAGCGAAGCAACAAAATACTTGTTCCGGTCGATTTCTCTGATTATTCGATGAAGGCGTGTGAGTTTGGTTTCAACTTTGCAGCCGAAATTCATGCTGAGGTCGTATTGATGCACGTTTATTTCAGTCCGGTCTATATGCCTAGCCTCCAATATGCTACGGAGGGCTTTGGCATGCCTGTTGAACCGGAAATGGGTATCAAGCATCTTTTGGAAACAGTTCATGCCCAACTTAACAAGCTGACCGACAGCATCAAGGAAAAAATAGCTAAAGGGGAGCTGCCGGATGTAAAATACACGTGTGTGTTGCGTGAAGGCGTTCCTGAAGAAGAAATCCTGCATTACGCACGGACAGAAAAGCCGCTTATCATCATTATGGGGACCCGTGGCGAAGGAGAAAAAGAAATGGACCTGATAGGCAGCGTAACCGCTGAAATCATCGACAGAAGTCCGACTTTCGTTTATGCAATTCCGGAAGGAGCGAAAAAGAAGAATTTCAAGGAGATTCGCAAGGTCGCGCTCATCACGAACTTTGACCAGAGAGATTTGATGGCTTTTGATTCCTTGATTACCACTTTCAAGGATTATAGCTTTGAAATCGCTTTCCTGAATCTGACCAGCGACGAACAGAAACGGACGTGGAATGAGATCAAACTGGCCGGCATCAAAGAATATTTCAAGAAACAGTACCCGCAACTGTCAATCGGATATGACGTGATTCCGGGCGATAATTTGCTTGCGAATCTTGACAAGTATGTAAAGGCAAATAATATTGATGTGTTATGTATAAGCAACTACAAGCGCAACGTCTTTGCCAGACTTTTTAATCCAAGCATTGCCAGGAGAATGATTTTCCATACCAGCACCCCCATACTTGTTATCAAATAGCGTAATTGGAACAAGGGCAGCAGACCCTTGTTCCATTGCATGAATCTAATTAAACATAATGCCGATTATAATCAAACAAGACATCTAACCATACATGACCCGTAGAATAACATTGCTGAGAGTTACAAAGCATCTATAAAATAAAAAGAGAATGCACGTACTTCCTGAACGATGCATTCTCTTGCTTTTTGTTGTATCCAAGTTTTCTCTTCAAAAATAACACCTGATATGCTTAATCCAGCAAGGAAGCCAACATATCGGCTGTTACATCTTTGGCGACTATCACGCCTTCGTTGTCCACCAGATAATTTGTAAATCCATTCTTCAGACCATAAGATTTATAAATATCCGAGTTTTCTCCCTCCATTTCCCAATAGCAGTTTCCGGAATCATTGCCGTCCTGCTCAATCGCCGCTCTATATACCGATTCATAGCGGTCGAACGAAATGGAAATAATCTTTATGCGCGCATCGTTTCCGGCCAGATGATTCAGTTTGGCATTCTTTACACGCGATGCTGCGTCATAGCTCGCCCAAAAGCTCAGCAGGGTGTATTTCCCTTGTGCAGATTGCAGGTTGAGCGGTTTGGTTTCGTTACAGAGAACTACCTCAGGAGCCAGCTTGCCGACGGGCAATTCGTCTGTTAAAGTTTTTTTCTTGTCAAACGACAAAGAAATCAAGGAACTGATTGCTAATACAACAAAAAACCATTTTACATTTTTTACCATGTAATTTGATTTTAGTTAATACTATCCGGCTCTGTCCTTTTACAGCGACTTCCCGGCCGGAACGTTAGTTAAAGGATTCTGCGGATCACTCCGGAAAATCCCGTCATCTGATTGGAAGTCCGCTGCAAAAGTACGCTTTATTTTGATAGGATGAATAAAATATGCTGATTTTTTATGTTTTTCAGCATATTTTTTGACTTATATCATGCATTCAGCACTGTTCCCTGCTCATCTATTTTCAAATAAATGTCTGCAGAATGCATCTCCAGTTCAACCAGATAATAGTTTCCTGAGGGCGTTTCGATAAAGTCGACATCATCTATTTCCGCCCCCTTCCGGTTGTTTTCTATCGTGTCCGCAACTGCTTTGGGAATATCTTTCCACCTTACATCACACGACGTCTGAACCCATGCATACGAGCCGGCGTTATCCGAAGTGAAAACCACTTCTTTCTGAATGCTTCCATCACGGATTTCCACTTCCACTCTGCCCCTATTCTCGTATTCAATATCCAGAATGCGGGCGCCGGGATACCGCTTTTCTATTTCTTCCTTTATATCTGAAGCCTGCTGGGGAGCCATCGGCATACGGCCTTCATCGCTGTTTCCGCTGTCAGCCTGCGCCGAAACCAGTGTTCCATCTTCAAAATAGATCAGATCGTATTCCTGATTTTGCATTTCCACTTCAATGATATATTTGGTTTCCATGTCCTTCTGTTCAATCACATCTATATCATCTCTTCTCCAGCCGGCATATTCTCCGGACTCGAATGCCTGACGGACATTCTGGGGCAAATCTTCATAGCGCAAGTCGCGCTCAGTCATCAGCCATGTGCCGTCAGGCAGGAACCAGGCTGAGTTCTCATAACCGTTCTCAGAAAACTCTGCTTCATAGAAATCCCCTTTCCGTTCCCACTCCGCATAAGCCACATTCGGGTAACGGGACGTGAAAGCTTGCCGCAATGTATCCGGAACCTGCACGTTCTTGTCGTCATCTTTGTCACAGCTTTGGAGGCCGACCGCACCTAGTGCAATAAAGGCCAATAGAACCATTCTTTTCATATACATATACCTTATTTCATTTCCTTGATACAAAGTTGCGGCATGAATCTGAAAAGATTCTGAAATTGTCAAGATAATTTATTTTTTTGCGTATCTTTGATACCATACTTTTTGAAGCTGACTTATATGCAAAAAATATTCACAGTCTTGACGTTTCTGGCAACAGTCTTTTTCTCTATTCCCATTTGCGCTCAGAAGGTGGGGCTGGTGCTGAGCGGCGGAGGAGCTAAAGGAATCACCCATATCGGCATTATCCGCGCGCTTGAGGAAAACAACATTCCCATTGACTATATTGCCGGAACTTCTATGGGAGCCATTGTCGGTTCGCTTTATGCCATGGGATATTCGCCCGACGACATGGAGAAGCTGCTCAAATCAGACGATTTCAAGCGATGGTATACCGGCGGCATCGAGGAAAAATACATCTATTATTTCAAGAAGAATCCCCCTACTCCGGAATTCATAAACATTCGGGTATCGCTAAAAAATCCTTTGCACAAGGTGAAGACCCAGTTTTTGCCTTCGAGCGTGGTGGACCCGATGCAGATGAACCTGGCTTTCCTTGAACTGTTCGGAGAAGCGACCGCCGGATGCAGCGGAGATTTCAACAAGCTGTTCGTCCCTTTCCGCTGTGTGGCATCGGATGTGTACAACAAGTGCCCCATCATCTTCGACAAGGGCGATCTGGGTGACGCCGTGCGCGCCTCCATGAGCTTTCCCGCCATGTTCAAGCCTATTGAAATAGACTCCGTGCTTGCCTACGACGGCGGAATATACAATAATTTCCCCGTAAACGTGATGGTTGACTCTTTTCATCCCGACATTATCATAGGCAGTGTAGTCAGTTCGAATCCGGGAAAGCCGAAAGAAGGGGATCTGATCGGCCAGCTGGAAAGCATGATCATGCAGAAAACCGACTATACGCTGCCCGATTCGCTGGGCATTCTCTTGACGTTCAAATATACCGACGTGAACCTGATGGATTTTGACCGTTACAACGAACTGCATGACGCAGGCTACAAGCGCACCATCCAGATGATGGACTCGATAAAGCAGCGCATCTCCAGGCGCACAGATTCGCGGATGATAGAGAGAAAGCGCATCGAGTTCAAGAGAAGACTGCCTGAGTTCCGCTTCAGAAACATCACAATCCGGGGAGTAAACGAACACCAGAAGCGCTACATCAGAAAAGAATTTCATGCAGACGAGGACGGAACCTTTCCGCTGGAAGAACTGCGGAGGGGATACTTCCGCCTCATGTCAGACAATCTGATCTCAGAAATACTTCCCCATGCAACATACAATCCGTATGACAAGGCATACACGCTTGTACTGGATGTGAAGATGGAAGACGAGCTGTCGCTCCGCGTAGGAGGCAATGTAGGGTCTAACGGAGCCAACCAGATGTACATAGGAGCCACTTACTATAACCTGAACAACTATTCGAAAGAGGTTTCCGTCGACGGCCAGCTTGGACAGATATACAACAACTTTCAGGTGTCAGGAAGGCTTGACCTGCCTACCAAGATACCGACATCCTGCCGGCTCGTCGCCTCGCTGTCGAAGTTCAATTACCTGAAACAGGAAAAACTGCTGAACAAAGGAAACGCTCCTATTTTCAACAAACAGGAAGAAAGGTTTGTCAAATTGTTCATGTCGCTCCCTTTCTTGAGCAGCCTGAAGGCAGAGTTCGGCATCGGAGCAGCCAAACTTGAGGACATGTATTTCCAGACCAATGTCATCGACTTTAATACGGCGAAACGCGACAGAAGCCAGTATGCTATATTCGGAGGCTCGGTGGCCATTGACGGCAACACGCTTAACAGCCGCCAGTTCGCCACATCCGGACGGCGCGAACGCCTGTCGGCCCACATCTATACCGGAACGGAGTATTTCTATCCCGGCGTGGCATCGGCTGATTACGAGAACGGCTACAAGTATATCCAGTCGTGGCTGCAACTGTCATATGAAATGGAGAAATATTTCAATCTCCGCCATAATTTTGCGCTGGGAAGCTATCTGAACATCTATTATTCATCGCGGAACTTCAGCCAGAACTATCGTGCGACAATGATGCAGGCAGGAGAATTTACGCCAACGGCTCATAGCAAGACGGCCTACAACGAAGCTTTCCGGGCCAATCAGTACGTAGGATTCGGGGTGATCCCCATTTATCAGTTCAACAATGTGTTCCATGCCAGGCTGGGAATTTATGGCTTTGCTCCGGTTTTTCCCATAAAAGAAGACATAAACCACAAGGCCTATCTGGGAAAACTGTTCTCCAGGTTCGAATATATGGGCGAACTGGATCTGGTGGTGCGCCTGCCCTTCGGATCGATCAGCGCATACCTAAACCACTACAGTTCACCCAATAACAACTGGAACGTGGGGCTGACATTGGGCTGGCAGATATTTGGAAGCAGGTTTATGGACTAAAAAGTTTAGAAAAAAGTTGCCCGAAAATTTGCATATATCCAACAAACTCCCTACCTTTGCACCCGTCAAACAAAAAGAGATTGGTCGCGTAGCTCAACTGAATAGAGCATCTGACTACGGATCAGAAGGTTACAGGTTTGAATCCTGTCGCGATCACCTCAGAGATTTGGCCATATTTGCTGGCCGCGTAGCTCAACTGAATAGAGCATCTGACTACGGATCAGAAGGTTACAGGTTTGAATCCTGTCGCGGTCACAAAAGGAAAAAACATCAAGTGTCGGTCGCGTAGCTCAACTGAATAGAGCATCTGACTACGGATCAGAAGGTTACAGGTTTGAATCCTGTCGCGATCACAAAGAGAGGATATTTTCATCAGCGGAAATGTCCTCTCTTGTTTTTATCTCTCCCTTTCTCGAACAGCCAGACACAAAAAAAGCACAGGAAACGGCATCTTTCGCAATCCGCCGTTTCCTGTGCCTAATATCTCAAACCGATCAGCACTTGATCTTCAGTTCGTCCAGAATCCGCCGCATCTGTTCGTAAGTGGTAATGCGGGTAGGAACCAGCGGCAAGCGCAGACGGTTCTTTATCATTCCCATCATGCTCAGCATCGCCTTCACTCCCGCCGGATTACCGTCTACAAACAGGAGCTTGAACAGTTCCGTAAACTTGTGGTGTATGGTCAGCGCGTTCTGATAGTCGCCGGCAAGAGCCAGGCGGGTCATGCGGCTGAATTCGCGCGGGAACGCATTTCCTATAACCGAAATCACACCTACCGCTCCCAGCGTTATCAGCGGGAACGTTATGCCGTCATCTCCCGAAATCACGTCAAAGTTCTCGGGCTTGTGCTTGATGATGTCGTCCATCTGCGTGATGTTTCCCGAGGCTTCCTTGATAGCGACGATATTGTCGAAATCGCGCGCCAGGCGCAGCGTGGTTTCTGCCGTCATGTTCACCCCCGTACGTCCGGGAACGTTGTAAAGCACTATCGGAAGCTTGGTGGAGTTGGCTATCGCCTTATAATGCTGGTAAATGCCCTCCTGCGACGGTTTGTTGTAATAGGGAACCACCACCAGAACAGCGTCCACACCGGTCATATCATCGTTCTGCAACGTGTCGATAACAGTCTGTGTGCTGTTTGCGCCTACTCCCAGCAAAATGGGGACACGCCCGTTTACACGTTCAACAACCAGCTGCTTGATTTTCTTCTTTTCTTCTGCCGACAGTGTAGGCGTTTCTGCCGTTGTCCCCAGCACACAAAGAAAGTCAACTCCGTTCTGTATCTGATATTCCACCAGACGCATCAGCGACTGGTAGTCGACACTGCCGTCATCATTGAAGGGAGTGATGAGTGCCACCCCCATTCCTTTTAGTCTTCTGCGTATCATAAATGAGTTCTAAACACTTTAATAGATGTACAAAAGTACGAATATTTTCTTTTTACCCTGCATTTTTAATCGTTTTTTTACGCTTTGCATGTATTATGTAAAAATATGTATCCTATTCTTCCACAAGAGCAAGAAAGTCGTCTTCGTTCATCACAGGTATGCCCAGGCTTTTCGCCTTTTCCAGTTTGCTGGGGCCCATGTTTTCTCCGGCAAGGATGAAGCTGGTCTTCTTGGAGATGCTTCCCACGTTCTTTCCTCCGTGTCTTTCGATCATGGCCTTGTATTCGTCGCGCGAATGATGGGCGAACACCCCGCTGATGACGACTGACTTGCCTTGAAGCCTGTCGGTGCGGCCGCCCACGTCTTCCGCCGCAGCTTCCATCTGAAGCCCTGCTTCGCGCAGGCGGTTCACGAGGATGCGGTTCTTTTCGTCGCTGAAGAAACGGATGATGCTCTGCGCAATCTTCTCGCCGATTTCGTCCACCTGGATCAGGTCGTCCAGCGTGGCCGCTTCAAGCCGGTCGATCGAGGGGAAAGCCCTGGCCACTTTCTTTGCCACGGTTTCGCCTACAAAACGGATGCCGAGGGCAAACAGCACACGCTCGTAAGGCACCTGCTTCGATTTCTCCACTCCCTTGATGATGTTTTCGGCCGATTTTTCGCCCATCCTGTCCAGGCGGCAGATGTCGGCGGCCTGCAAGGTATAAAGATCGGCCGCGTCGCGGATCATGCCTTCCTGATAAAACTGGTCAACTGTTTCGGGGCCGAGCCCTTCAATGTTCATGGCGCGGCGGCTGATGAAATGTTCGATCCGCCCTTTGATCTGCGGCGGACAGGTAGATTCGTTCGTGCAGTAGTGGGCCGCCTCGTCCTCATAGCGCACCAGCTTGCAGCCGCATTCCGGGCAATGCGTGATGAAGGTCACCTTTTCGCTGTTCTGCGGGCGCGAAGCCAGATCCACGCCTGTTATCTTCGGGATAATCTCGCCCCCCTTTTCCACATAAACCATATCGCCGATGTGAAGGTCGAGCGATGCGATGATGTCGGCATTATGGAGCGAAGCGCGCTTCACCACCGTTCCTGCGAGCTGTACGGGAGCAAGGTTTGCCACGGGAGTCACCGCTCCGGTCCGTCCCACCTGATAGGTCACCTTCTCCAGTCTGGTCAGCGCACGTTCGGCCTGAAACTTGTAGGCTATCGCCCAGCGGGGAGATTTGGCCGTGTAGCCCAGGCTGCGCTGCTGGCGGAGCGAGTTGACCTTCAGCACGATTCCGTCGGTTGCCACGGGCAGATTTTTCCTCTCCGTGTCCCAGTAGCTGATGAAGTCAAAAATCTCCTGCAACGTATGCACCTTGCGCATGGCGTTCGAGATTTTGAATCCCCATCGGGCCGCTTCCTGCAAGTTTTCGTAATGCCCGTCGTGAGGCAGGTCTTCCCCGAGCAAGTAATAGAGATACGCATCCAGCTTGCGTGATGCCACTACAGCCGAGTTCTGCAGCTTGAGCGTTCCCGACGCAGCGTTGCGGGGGTTGGCAAAAAGCGGCTCCTCGCGAAGCTCCCTCTCGCGGTTCAGGTCCTCAAACACCTTCCACGGCATCAGTATTTCGCCGCGTATCTCAAAACTTTTCGGGTATCCGCTTCCCTGAAGCACCAGGGGAATGCTGCGGATGGTCTTCACGTTGTCTGTCACGTCGTCGCCCCTCACGCCGTCGCCGCGTGTCACTCCCTGCACCAGCTTTCCGTTTTCGTATGTCAGCGAGATGGACGTCCCGTCGAACTTCAGTTCGCAGCAGATTTCAAAGTCTTCGTTGAGCGACTTCTTTACCCTTTCATAAAATTCGGTCACTTCCGCCTCCGAGTAGGTGTTTCCCAGCGAAAGCATGGGGTATTTGTGCTCTACCTGCCTGAAGTCTTTGTTCAGGTCGCTGCCCACACGCACGCTCGGCGAATTTTCGTCGTAATGCTCCGGATGCTTCGCCTCCAGGTCCTGCAGCTCGCGCATCAGGCGGTCGAACTCCTTGTCTGAAATGGTCGGAGCGTTGAGAATGTAGTAGTTATGGTTGTGCGCATGGAGTTCCTTGCGCAGTTGGTCGATTCTTTCTATTTCTGTCATGACATTAAAGGATGATGATTTCCGCAAATGTAACAAAAATATTCGTACTTTTGCAAAAAAGAAACGTACTACACATGAGGATAGACATCATTACTGTATTGCCCGAGATGATAGAGGGCTTCTTCAACTGCTCCATCATGAGCCGGGCGCAAAAGAAAGGTATTGCCGAATTTCATATACATAACCTCCGCGACTACGCCTACGACCGCTACCGGAAAGTGGACGACTATCCCTTTGGGGGATGTGCCGGCATGGTGATGAAAATCGAGCCGATCGACCGGTGCATAAGTGCGCTGAAGGCCGAACGCGAGTACGACGAGGTGATATTCACTTCGCCCGACGGCGAGAAATTTGACCAGAAGACGGCCAACACGCTTTCTATGGCACAGAATCTCATCATTCTTTGCGGCCACTTCAAGGGAATAGACTACCGTATCCGCGAACATTTCATCACGAAGGAAATCAGCATCGGCGACTACGTGCTGACGGGCGGAGAGCTTGCGGCTGCCGTGATTGCCGATGCGGTGGTGCGCATCATCCCGGGAGTCATCTCCGACGAACAGTCGGCCTTGTCCGACTCTTTCCAGGACAATCTGCTCGCACCGCCCGTATACACCCGCCCTGCCGAATACAACGGCTGGAAGGTGCCCGACATTCTGCTGTCGGGACACGAAGCGAAAATCCGCGAATGGGAGTTCCAGCAGTCACTGGAGCGGACAAAGCGTCTGCGGCCGGATTTGCTGAAGTAAAAAAATAAGCCGTCAAGTGGATTAAAGTTATTCGTCATGCAAGATAAAATAAGCCGTTAAGTGAATTAAAATAAGCCGTCATCTTTTTGCCGGAAAGTGCGGTGCGCCGTTCGTGGTGGCGCACCGCACTTTTTTATATATGCCCGTCGTCAAGAGTCCCCGCGGCAGACTTCCTCCTCTTTCATCAGCCACCGGATGCTTTTGTACATCAACGGTCCGGATAACAGTCTTATTATTAGCGATATAGCGAAACGGAATGTACACGCGCCATGTCTTGCAGAATCCTTTACAAGGATTATATTTGCCGCGACAAACATAAAATATGACTGTATGAATCATTTTATAAAACATTATTTTCCCTCCCTTGTACTTTCAGGTTTGTTCTTCTCGGCTTCTTGCACAGATGACAATGATGAGATGCGGATCTCAGACAGTATCCGTTTCACACCGGACGTCCAGAATGCCTGGCTTTCAGCCGGAACAAGAGGTACGACAGAAGACGCCCGTCCGTCAGTCTCTTCTCTGGAGGCTGACGGTATGAATCTCCTTTACCTGCACACCCTCTATGCCGACAGCATAGAGCCGCTGTTTGCGGATAATGCCGGCCCGTCCACCCGTGCCGCTCCGGCAAGCGCCGGCGACATGTACGGAACGTTCGGTGTGTCGGCCTATTCATATACGGGTGACTGGAACGGCACGGAACTTCCGAATTACATGTATGACATTTCGGTCGGCAGAATCGGCAGCCCGTGGGTGCCGTCATCCGGCGGTTACTGGCCCGGAAGTGCCTACAGGATGAAATTCTTCGCCTACGCCCCGAAGGACAATGAGGCTTACCGCCTTTCCGGACGGGAAGCGTCCGGAGCTCCGACCATCTCCTGTACGGTTCCTGATGATGTGGCAGACCAGCAGGATCTGCTTGTGGCGGCATCCGGCGAACTCCCGGGCAACTCCAACACCCCGGTTAGCCTTACCTTCCACCACGCGCTGACAGCCGTGAAATTTGTGTGCGGCAGTGACATGAAGGCGGGCACCGTAAAGCGCGTGACGCTGAAAGGTGTGAACTCCGCCGGCACCTACAATTTCGAAACGCACGCATGGAGCGGTACAGGTGCGGTGAAAGACTTTTCCCAGACACTGGACAAGGCTTCGGACGGAACGGAAGGCGAAGCCGTCACCACAGATGCGCAAACCTTCATGATGATTCCTCAGACACTCCCCGACGGTGCGGCAATCGAGGTGGTGCTCAACGACGGAACAGAGCATGTCCTGACCGGAAGCATCGGAAAACAGGTATGGCCGATGGGAAAGACCGTAACCTATAAGATATCCACCACTTCCATCAACTGGGAATACGTGCTCACCGTCGACGGACCTGCCGATTTCACCTATGCCGGAGGAACAAAGGCCTACAGTGTGACCAGTTATCGGCAAAACGGCCGGGGCGAGAAAGAACCCGTAAAATGGAAGGCGCAGTTCTCTGCCGACGGCGGAAAGACATGGAGCGATACCAGACCCGGCTGGCTCACCGAGTTCACGTCAAGCGGTGCGGGCGGCGCGACTGCGGCATCCCTCAACGCTACGGTTGCCGCACAGACAGGCACAACGGACAGTCCACACACAAAGACGTTAAGGGAGCTGAGGACCGTACTGGGAACGGAAGAAACGCCTTACAACCTGGCGAACGGCAAAGGCGGCTCCGCGGTTGAGAATACCGCCAACTGCTACGTAATCGGCGCTCCGGGATATTATTCCTTCCCTCTGGTGTATGGCAACGCGATCAAGGACGGAGCAGCCAACAGTTCTGCGTATACCTCTGCCGCAGCGTCAAGTTCCAGCATCCTGAATCCGTTCGTCAACCATGCGGGAGCTGGCATCAAAGCTCCCTATCTCACGGATAACGGCTGTACGCCCGCTTATGCGGAGCTGGTCTGGCAGGATGCTTCTTCATTAGTCAGCGAAATCAGGTACAACACAGGAAGCAACGGCGGGAATATCTCTTTCAAGGTAGACAAGCATACCATACAGCAAGGCAACGCGGTGATTGCCGCCAAGGACGCTTCGGGCACCGTTCTCTGGTCATGGCACATCTGGGTGACGGACGAGGATGTGGACAATGCCATTGAGGTGACCAATCACCAGAATGTGAGATACAGGTTTATGCCCGTCCCTCTCGGATGGTGTGATGGAGAAACCGTCACCTACGGCGCGCGCGGCTGCAAGGTACGCTTTACTGCCGGTGAGCAGACAGCCGATATTGCCGTTTCCCAAAACAGCTCAACTGTCACTACCGGAGGCAATCATCCTTATTACCAATGGGGACGCAAGGACCCTTTCCGTCCGTCCAACGGCGGGAACGGCAACAAAACATGGTATGATGCAAACGGCACCGCTTCTGCCGCTCATATGAAAGTGGAGGCATTCCCGTATGGTACGGAATGTATCAGAAACTATATACTCAAGCCCGATGTGATGCAAAAGAATCTGTCGGGTGACAACACCTGCTGCAACCTGTGGAACGCCGACAACAATACGTATTCTGCCAACGACAACCAGGTCGTCAAAACCGTTTACGATCCTTGTCCTGTCGGTTTCAAGCTTCCTGCCAACAATGCATTTACGGGATTTACAACAACGGGAGGAAATACCTCTAACACTTCTCCAGCCAACGGAACTTGGGACAGCGCCCGCAAAGGCTGGAACTTCTACGCCCGGGCAAACAGGACCGGACAGCAGATTTTCTTTCCGGCATCAGGGTCCCGCAACTATTCCGACGGCAGTTTGAGTCTTGTCGGAAGTCACGGCTTATATTGGCTGGCCGGACCGAACAACGAACGCAGCGGGTGGCGCTTGAACTTCTTCTCGTCGTATGTGAATCCCTTGGGCAACTACTACCGCTCGGCCGGGTATGGCGTGTTTCCTGCCCAAGAGTAAAAAAGAATGGTCCGGAGGATTACAAGAAGGTATAAAAAGAGGCTCTTTCAAAATGAAAATCAGCATTCATCTTTGAAAGAGCCTCTTTTATCTTAAAACAGAAATTGCGTTGTCAATGTCCGGTATTATACCTCCAAAGCTCCGACAATGTCCTCTACGGAAGCGTAGCCGTGACGCTCAAGGTAATCGTTTATTCCGGCTACAACCTTGACCGTTACGGCCGGATCAATGAAATTGGCTGTCCCGATCTGGACGGCCGACGCTCCCGCCAGCAGGAACTCCACGGCATCGCGCCAGTTCATGATGCCGCCGAGCCCGATCACCGGAATCTTCACGGCTTTGGCCACCTGCCATACCATGCGCAGTGCGATAGGCTTTACGGCGGCACCGCTCATGCCCCCGGTAACAGTCGACAGAACCGGCTTGCGCTTTTCTGCATCAATCGCCATTCCCAGCAGGGTGTTGATGAGCGAAACGCTGTCGGCTCCGGCGCCTTCAACGGCGCGTGCTATCTCTGCAATGTCCGTCACATTCGGAGAGAGTTTTACGATCAGCGTCTTCTTGTAGACCTTGCGGACAGCGCTCACCACCTCTGCCGCTCCGTGTGCCGAAACGCCGAATGCCATTCCTCCCTGCTTCACGTTCGGGCAGGAAATGTTCAGCTCGATTGCCGGAATATGCTCCAGTTCGTTGATGATGGATGCCGTTTCAGCGTAATCCTCCACCTGCGACCCCGAAACATTCACAATCATGTTGGTCTTGATGTCCTTGATCTGGGGATAGATGTGATCTGCAAAATAGTGCACGCCCTTGTTCTGAAGCCCCACCGCATTCAGCATCCCCATGGGAGTTTCTGCCATGCGCGGATACGGGTTTCCCTCCCTCGGCAGAAGTGTGGTTCCCTTGACGATGATTCCGCCTATATCTTCCAGATTGACGAAATCCTGAAACTCCAGTCCATAACCGAATGTACCCGATGCCGTCATCACCGGATTCTTCATTTCCAGTTGTCCTATCTTTACTTTTAAATCTGCCATAACAATTTCTTTATATTAAATACCGGACCTTCTTTGCATACACACACATGCCCCTCATCGGTCTTTTCAACGCAGCACAGGCAAGCTCCCACGCCGCAGGCCATCGTGTTCTCCAGCGACACTTCGCATTCGATGCCGTTTGCTTTGGCGTATCTGGCCACCGCTACCATCATAGGCTTCGGGCCGCAGGTGTATATCATGTCAAACTTCTCCCGCTGCAGGATGCTGTGCATCGTAACGTATCCTTTCTCTCCAGCGCTTCCGTCTTCTGTGGTGGTGAACACTTCTCCATAGGCGGCAAACTGTTCAAGCTGAAGCAGGTCGTTTTTAGAGCGCGCTCCCAGCAGAAATACAGGCTTGAATCCCTTTTCCGCAAGAACTTTTCCGAAATAAAGCATCGGGGCAGTTCCTACACCTCCGCCCACAAGAAGCACTTTCTTCGTGCAGTCGGAAAGCACGCTGAATCCGTTCCCCAGCGGAAGCACCGCGTTCACTGTGTCGCCTTTCTTCACTGTAGCCAGCTTGCGGGTTCCGTCGCCCACGAGCTGTACAAGAAACCAGACTTCATTCTTTTCCCTGTCCACAAAATTGATAGAGATGGGCCGCCGCAGAAAAGTCGTGCTGGAGCCGTCGATGCGTATCTCGGCAAACTGTCCGGGCAGCATTTCAGGCAAAGGCGCGTCTTGAGTCAGCTTGATCAATACATAATTGGCATGCAAGCTGAGATTTTCCGTAACCGTAAGGTCTAAAACATATTTTTTCATACAAGTCAGATAAATTCAGTTCTGGAATGCAAAGATAAGCATTTGCAGCCAATTACAGAAGAACTTCGGGCTTGTCTGACGGGTCATTTTTCAGGCCGGAACACTTCGAATGTGCCGTTGTCGAAAAAAATTCTTATTTCAGAGATTTTCGGCTGCGGCTTTTCGATGTACTTAATCTTCTCAATTACAGTTTCTTTAGGTGGAAAAACATGATTGTCTGAGGCGTTTTCCCTGGAAAAATCAGCACCGCCCGAAGGGTTGCGCGCGATTTCCGCATTCTCGGCCGTTCTGTTGCCTGATGCAAACAGATCCGGAACCGGATTTTCCTCTTCTTTCATCTGTCCCTCGCCATAAAGCAGCCAATTGAGATTCACATAAGGACACGCCTTGTGTATACGCATTACGACCTCCAGGCTCGGATTGTTTCTCCCGCTGAAAATGTGCGAAAGCGAAGAGGTAGAAATGCCCAGCTTTTCTGCAAATTCAGCATTGGTCAATCCTTCATTTTGCATGATTTTATAGATTCTGTCCTTCATTTACATTTGGAATTTGAGCGTTAACGCAGTTACAAAAGTAAGAATTTAGTTTTATAAATGCAAACTCTTGTTTGTTTATATTTGTATAATACAGATGTATATGTGTCAATACATCTGTATTATTTACATGTGTAAATACATCTGTGAAGGCATATTGAATAAGTTTCAGTTTTTAGCATAACAACATGGTTATTAGAGAATTATTTATGTAAGACCAATACATTTCCGCTTTAGTTTACCGATGTATACGCTTGTTGCACCTCAATCTTTAAACTACACTTGAGATAAAGGAAGTAAATGACTGGTTTATAATACTATATCATCATATTCACTTATTGTATCTTTATGCGTTTTACAAATGCAATCAGTTGGTTTACAGTAATATACAGAAGCAAATTTCCATCTTTACATTTGACAAATATACACAATCCCCTACCCCTTTATTACAAGTGGAATAAAAATTATTAGATACATATGTAAAGCATATTTTTTAGAAGCATTCTGATTACATATGTAAATTATGTTATTAGAAAGTGTCCTATTTTTTATTTGTCAGAGCTGCCTTTGTACTTCCAGATATGGTGGCGTAGAAATGGAAACAGCAATACGCATCTCCCTGTGTTGGCAATCCGGCAAATGCGTACTGCTGTTCTTTAGATTCCGGTTTAGTGCAAAATGAAGAAGACCAGGTCCCGGAGCAGATCTTCATCGGATATCGAAGGATTCCCCACACCCTTCGATTTGGCATCACAGTTGCGTATGGCACTGATAATCTGCAGCACCTTGTTTCCCGAAAACTTCTGCATGGCAGCCATATAATCCTTTGCTTGCCAGGGAGAGCGGAGACCGAGAAACGCTGCGATTCCCTGTTCGTTTCTCTGAGGCGCATAATACGCGAGCATCAGATTTGAAAAGAAATTAAAGAGTACGGCGAGCGTCATCTGCAGCGGGTTGTTTTTGGGATTTTCCCCGAAATACTTGATTATCTGGTTTGCCTTAAGCACATCTTTCGCAATGAGAGCGCTTCTCAGTTCGAAGTTGTTGTAATCCTTGCTGATTCCTATGTTCCGTTCGATCTGTTCCGGAGTAATCCGCCGCTGTCCCGATGGGAGCGTAATGACAAGCTTTTCCAGTTCTCCCGCCATCCTGTTGAGGTCGGCCCCTATGAACTCCGCCATCATCTCGGAAGCCTTAGGCTCGATTTCGATCTTCTTGCGCTTCAGATACGAAGAGATGAATCCGGGGAGCTGGCTGTCCTTGAGTTTTTTCGATTCAAAAAGTACGCCGCGCTTCTCAATCTCGGCTACAATCTTCTTTCTCCTGTCCAGCGAACCGTGCTTGTAGCAGAACACGAGAATCGTGGAAAGCAGAGGCTTTTGCAGATAATAAGTCAGGTCGTCCAGATTTCTCAACCCCTGCGCTTCCTTGACCACTACGACCTGGTGTTCCGACATCATCGGATAGCGCCTCGCCGCATTGATTATCGCAGCCATATCCGTATCCGTTCCGAACAGGACGGTCTGGTTGAACTCCTTTTCAGTTTCCGTCAGAACGGTATCCAGGATATAGTCGCTGATGCGGTCGATATAATAGTCTTCTTCACCCATCAGAAAATATACGGGAGCGTAGACACGGTTCTTGAGGTTGCGCACGATTTCTTCGTAAGTAGTTTCTTTCATTCTTACCAGTCAAATTTCAGGTGTTTTACGGTTTTCTTTTCTTCAATGATCATGCGGAGGGCGGAGATTCCGATTTCCACATGTTCAGTGACAAAGTTTCTTGTCACGAGCGAATCGCTCTCCTCAGTCTTGATTCCTTCAGGAATCATCGGCTGGTCGGATACGAGCAGCAATGCCCCCGTCGGTATGTGGTTTGCGAATCCGCATGTGAAAAGCGTGGCGGTTTCCATATCTACCGCCATCGCCCGAGTCTTGAGCAGGTAGTTCTTGAATGCTTCATCATGTTCCCATATTCTTCTGTTGGTGGTATACACCGTCCCGGTCCAGTAGTCGCGGGCATGGTCACGGATGGCAGACGACACGGCACGCTGAAGCATGAACGCAGGCAATGCCGGAACTTCGGGAGGATAATAGTCGTTTGAAGTGCCTTCTCCCCGTATGGCAGCGATGGGAAGGATGAAATCGCCAATTCTGTTCTTTTTTGATATGCCCCCGCATTTGCCGAGAAAAAGACAGGCTTTCGGATGGACGGCGCTCAGCAGATCCATGATGATGGCAGCGTTGGGACTGCCCATTCCGAAATTGATGATTGTAATATCCTCGGCATGAGCCGAAGTCATGTTGGCATCATGTCCCAGTACGGGAACTCCGAAATGAGCGGCAAACAGCTCGACGTATTTGTTGAAGTTTGTCAACAGAATGTACTCTCCGAAATCCTCCAGTCTTCGTTTTGTGTAGCGCGGCAGCCAGTTTGCCACTATTTCTTCCTTGGTTTTCATATTCTTTTCGTATTTTTGCGACAGAAAAATTGTCTTTAAACGCAAAAATACGAAATGTTGGCATTAAACTTACCTGCTTATCCCCATAAAATTATCGCAAAGGAAGGGAAAAACTACATTTTTGACCCGCTGAGAAAAAAGTATGTGGCACTGACACCCGAAGAGTGGGTCCGCCAACATTTCGTGAACTATCTTGTCCGCTACAAGAATTTTCCCGCCGGACTTCTGGCCAACGAGATACAGATAACGCTGAACGGTACTAAAAAGAGGTGCGACACGGTGCTGTACAGCCGCGGCCTTATTCCCCGGATGATTGTAGAATACAAAGCTCCCGATGTGGAAATCACCCAGAACGTATTCGACCAGATTACCCGCTACAATATGGTTTTGAAGGTAGATTACCTGATTGTGACCAACGGAATCAGCCACTACTGCTGCCAGATCGACTACCAGACCCGGAGCTACCGCTTTCTGGCCGACATTCCCTCATATGCAGAACTGGCGCAAGAATGAAGAGAGGCTGTTTCAAAATGAAAACGGATTCTCATATTGAAACAGCCTCCCGCACAAAATTATTTATCTGCTGATTTTTGTATCCAGATGCTTTTCTGCTTCAACCCCTGCAAGTTCCGGGTCGATCATGATTCGGCCGCAGTATTCGCATACGATGATTTTCTTTCTCATGCGGATATCCAGCTGTTTCTGAGGAGGAATCTTATTGAAGCATCCGCCGCAAGCGTCACGCTGCACGTAAGTGATGGCCAGACCGTTGTGCGAGTTCTTGCGGATACGCTTGAAGGCCTGAAGCAGGCGCGGCTCGATGGTCGCTTCGACCGTCTTGGCCTTTTCGCGCAGTTTTTCTTCTTCCTGCTTGGTTTCAGAGATGATGTCATCAAGCTCCGTCTTCTTCACCTCAAGGTCTTTTCCTCTCTCTTCGAGCGCTTCGTTGCTCTTGGCGATTTCGTCTTCTTTCGCGCTGACGGCAGCCGTATATTCCTTGATGCGCTTTTCGCAAAGTTCCACTTCGAGCGTCTGGAATTCGATTTCCTTGCTCAGCACGTCAAACTCACGGTTGTTGCGCACATTTTCCTGCTGTCCCTTATATTTCTCGATCGACGCTTTTGCCGTTTCGATTTCAATCTTCTTGTTGGCGATGTTCGTTTTCAGTTCTTCAATCTCGCCTTTGATTTTGTCGATGCGTGTGGTAAGACCTGTCACTTCATCTTCCAGGTCCTGCACTTCGAGCGGCAGTTCGCCTCTCAGCGTCTTAATTTTGTCGATTTCAGACAACAAGGTCTGCAACAGGTAGAGAGCCTTCAGTTTTTCTTCCACGCTCAGTTCGCTGGGATCTTTCTTAACTTCTTTAGCCATAGTCTTTTATAGATATTTGACGGGATTTGTATTGACACGCGTCATAGTGACTTCAAGTGTCGGGAACATCTCCCTTATGATTGAATATAAGATTTCTTTCGTATATTGTTCACTCTCGTAATGCCCTATTTCCGCAATCAGAATATCGTTCTCATAGCTGAAATAGTCATGATACTTCACCTCGCCGGTAATGAAGACATCGGCATGCGCCTGCACCGCCTTCGGAAGCAGAAACGCCCCCGCTCCGCCGCACAGAGCCACCTTGCTGATGAGGCGTCCGCTCATGCGGGAGTGCTTCACGCATCCCGCCTCAAATATCTTCTTTATCCGTTTCAGGAACTCGCCTTCCGTTTCCGGTTCTTCCAGCTCGCCCACCAGCCCTGCGCCTACTTGGCTCCAGCTGTTCTGCAAGGGATAAAGGTCGTAAGCCGGCTCCTCGTAAGGATGCACCTCCGCCAGCGTTTTCAGAACTTTCTTTTCCATGAATGCCGGCAAAACGGTTTCGATGCGCACTTCAGGCTCCGTGTGAAGCTCTCCGATCTTTCCGCAATACGGATGACAGCCCTTATTCGCACGGAACGTACCCTTGCCTTCCACGCTGTAGCTGCATGAGTCATAGTTTCCTATGCATCCGCATCCCGCCTCGAACAGTGCCTGGCGCACCGTTTCCGCCTGAGCTTCCGGCACAAACGTAACCAGCTTGAGCAGCATATTCCCTTTCGGCTCCAGCACCTTCAGGTTGGTCAGTCCGATTTTCTCGGCCATCTTGCAGTTCACCCCCTGCGGAGCGTTGTCCAGATTGGTGTGCATGGAAAAGATGACGATGTCATTCTTTATCGCCTTCATGATGCACCGTTCCACATAATCGCGTCCGGCAATGGACTTGTATCCTTTAAATATGAGCGGATGATGGGAAACGATGAGGTTGCATCCCAAAGCGATGGCTTCGTCCACCACGGCTTCAGTAACGTCCAGACACAACAAAGCCCCTGCAGCTTCCGCATCTGTCAGTCCGATCTGCAGTCCGGCATTGTCAAATCCGTCCTGCAATGGCAGAGGCGCGAATGTTTCAAGGGCACTTATAACTTCCTTAATTTTCATATCACGCGAAAATTTTCATGCAAAGGTAAGAACTTTTGGCGATTTATTCAATTTTTTCATTCCTTTTGTTTAATTTTGCTTGTCATCGCAAGACAGGACAAATCTTTCAAAACATATTTTTATGAGAAAAAGTTATTGGCTGGCAGCAGGAATCCTCTGTTCGTTCCTGAATATGCCGTTTTCGCATGCCCAGAAAGGGTATGTGCCGACAGAAGAGAATCTTGAAGCAAGAAAAGAATTTGCAGAAAGCAAGTTCGGGATCTTTCTCCACTGGGGCATTTACAGCATGTTTGCCCAGGGAGAATGGTATCTGAACACCGGAGGGCTTAACCGCGACGAATACGCCAAGGCCGCATCGGGCTTCTATCCCGCCAATTTCGATGCGGACGCATGGGTGAAGGCGTTCAAGGATGCCGGAGCAAAATACATCTGCTTCACCACCCGGCACCATGACGGATTTTCGATGTTTGACACGAAATACTCCGATTATGACATTGTGGATGCCACTCCATACGGAAAGGATATCGTCCGCGAACTTTCGGAAGCCTGCAAGCGTCACGGAATCCGCCTGCATTTCTATTATTCGCACATCGACTGGACAAGGGACGACTATCCTGCGGGACGCTCGGGAACAAGAACCGGGAAAGATCCGGAAAAGGCAGACTGGCCGTCGTATTTCGCATTCATGAACAACCAGCTGACCGAACTTATACAGAATTACGACCCGGATGCCATCTGGTTCGACGGCGTATGGGACAAGAACGCCTCGTTCGACTGGCAGCTCGGCGAGCAGTACGGCATGATACACAAGCTGAAGCCTTCGTGCCTGATAGGCAACAACCACCACAAGAAACCTTTCCCCGGAGAAGACTTCCAGATGTTTGAGCGCGATCTTCCCGGACAGAACACCGCCGGATACTCCGAAGGCCAGGAGGTGAGCCAGCTTCCTCTGGAAACCTGCCAGACAATGAACGGATCATGGGGCTACAGCGTCAAGGACCAGAACTACAAGTCGACCGAATATCTGATCAGATACCTTGTACGCGCAGCCGGCAAAGGTGCCAACCTGTTGCTGAACATCGGTCCCCAGCCCGACGGAAGCATTCCGGCAGCAGCCCTGGAGCGTCTGAAAGGAATAGGCAGATGGCTGGAGCAGAACGGGGAAAGCGTCTACGGAACAACCGCCGGCGATGTGCCCGAACGCCCGTGGGGAGTGACGACACAGAAAGGCAACAAGCAGTATGTCCACATTCTCTCATTGTCTGACGCTTCCCTCTTTCTGCCGATAAGCCGGAAGATTGCCCGCGCAACGGTTTTCGGAACAGACAAGAAAGTGGATTTCAGGCAGTCGAAGGAAGGCGTCCTGCTGAACCTCGGCGAAGTGCCCGACAGCGTAGACTATATCGTTGAACTGACCATGAAATGATTCCGCCGGAACCGGCGGTGCGGAGGAGCGCGCCTCATGCTGTTTCTGTCTTGCGCTGCAACTCCGCACCGCTCCCGTTCCGCCATTCCGGGCCGGAAAGAAGCCTGTTTCCGTGCTGCGGCTACCTCTTCCGGCAGAGCCGGACTAATTCACACCCGTATCCCATACGCATGCTTCACCTCGTCCATCACAAACACGCTTTCCAGCGAAGCGAGGTGTTCGATCGTTCCCAGCACATTCAGCACGAATTTCTGATAATACTTCATGTCCGGAGCATGGATTTTGAGCAGGTAGTCAAAGCTGCCGGAAATGTTATAACATTCCGTCACTTCCGGAATGTCACGGACAATGCGGCTGAACTCCTGCGCAATCTCACGGTTCAGGCGGTCCATCTTGACGTGGCAGAACACCACAAAGCCGCGGTTAAGCTTTTCCGCATCAAGCACCGCTATGTATTTCTTTATGTATCCGCCGGCTTCCAGGCGTTTGAGCCGCTCGAACACCGGCGTGGACGAAAGGCTGACCCGGGCTGCAAGCTCCTTTATTGTCAGCCGGGCATTCTCCTGAAGCGTGCGGAGAATCTGCAAATCGGTTTTGTCTAACGTTTCCATATGATATAAAAGTTCAAGTTAATCCCTGCAAATGCTTGCCGGCAGATTCTGAACAAGAAACGACTTCCGGCGGAAAACGTTTCCAGAAAAAAATCCGCTTGTCTTTCCGGCAAATTTATCTCCAGACTGAAGATATATATCTTTAAGCTGAAAACATGCATCTTCAGGCTGAAGATTTGTATCTCTAGCTTAGAGCGTTTGAATTTTCACGGGGCGCAGCCTTTTTCAGACGACGGCCTTTTTCTTTTCCGTCCGTCCGGCAGACAGACGGCAGCCATTCACGAAAGGATATTATTCTGCCGGGAAGGTGCATCCGCACCGTTCGCCATATATTTATTCCAAAAGTAGAGGCAAAAATAGTTATATTTTCCAAATTTCCTACAGATGTTGCATAAAATCCCTGCAATGTCTTTCTTTGCAGAGAATAAAACAAACAACATAAAAACAAATTGTATGAAAACAAGAAACCTGCATTTTGAAACGCTGCAACTGCATGCCGGGCAAGAACTGCCCGACCCCACAACGGGTGCCCGTGCCGTTCCTATCTATCAAACTACTTCGTATGTATTCCGCAACTCCCAACATGCGGCAGACCGTTTTGCCCTGCGCGATGCAGGCAATATCTACGGACGGCTGACCAATGACACCCAAGCTGCTCTGGAAACCCGCATGGCGGCACTCGAAGGAGGTGTAGCGGCGCTGGCTGTGGCCTCGGGAGCGGCTGCCGTGACCTACGCGCTGCAGAACCTGCTCCGCCCGGGCGACCACATCGTAGCGGCAGACAACCTCTACGGCGGCTCGTACAACCTGATTGTGCATACGCTGGCTGTAACGGGCATCACTTGCAGCATTGTGAACGTAAACGATCTCAATGCCCTTGATGCCGCCATCCGCCCGGAAACGAAGGCTGTATTCGCCGAAACTTTCGGAAACCCCAACTCGGAAGTGACCGACATACAGGGCGTGGCTGCTGTAGCGCACCGCCATCATGTCCCGCTCATCATCGACAACACCTTCGGCACTCCTTTTCTGATCCGGCCCATCGAGCACGGAGCCGACATCGTGGTACACTCTGCGACAAAGTTCATCGGCGGACACGGCACAGCCTTGGGAGGAGTCATCGTGGACGGCGGCACATTTGACTGGGCGGCATATCCCGACAAGTTCCCCACGCTGGCCAAGCCCGAACCCTGCTACCACGGAGCAGTGTTTGCCGACGTGGCAGGCAAAGCCGCATTTGTCACGCGCATCCGTGCGGTCCTGCTGCGCGACACGGGAGCCGCGCTCTCGCCCTTTCACGCCTTCCTGCTGCTGCAGGGACTGGAAACCCTTTCGCTCCGTGTGGAACGGCATGTTGCCAACGCCTTGCAGGTGGCGGATTTCTTGCACCGTCATCCCAAGGTGAAGCAGGTCAATCATCCGTCGTTGCCCGGACATCCCTGCCACAGCCTTTACACCCGCTACTTCCCTAATGGCGGAGGCAGCATCTTCACCTTCGAAATCAAAGGAGGGCAAGCGGAAGCCTGGCGTTTCATCGACTCGCTGGAGATATTCTCGCTGCTGGCAAACGTGGCCGACGTGAAGAGCCTCGTCATCCATCCCGCCACCACCACACATTCGCAGCTTTCGCCCGAAGAGCTTGCCGAACAGCATATCACGTCCGCCACCGTCCGCCTGTCTGTCGGCACAGAACACATCGAAGACCTGCTTGCCGATCTGAGCCAGGCATTGGAGAAAGTGTGAACCATCTGTAAAACGGGTGCTAATATCTGTAATTTGTGTACAGCGAGTTCAACTCTTCCGCGCTATTTTTGCAATCAAACAAAAATCAAGCCGATATGTTACGTAAAATCAGATTGACGCTCGCTGTTCTGTTCTTTGCTGCCATCACGCTGCTGTTCCTTGACTTTACCGGAACGGTGCACGCATGGCTGGGATGGACGGCAAAACTACAATTCTTGCCGGCGGTATTGGCGCTGAATGCCGGAGCTGTCGTATTTCTTCTGCTGCTTACCCTTGTCTTCGGACGAGTGTACTGTTCTGTCATCTGTCCGCTGGGTGTGATGCAGGACGTAGCGGCATGGTTCGGAAAGAAGCAGAAAAAGAACCGCTACACTTTCTCTCCTGCCAGACAGTGGCTGCGCGGCGGTGTGCTGATTCTATTTATAGCTGCAATGCTGGCCGGAGCCGGTTCGCTGGCAGCACTGATCGCTCCTTACAGTTCGTACGGACGGATAGCGGGCAATCTCTTCGCTCCGCTTTACGGATGGTGCAACAACCTGCTGGCTTATTTTGCCGAACGTGCCGGCAGCTATGCCTTTTACGAAACGGAAGTATGGCTGAAGAGTGTGCCGACTTTCGTGATTGCGGCGCTTACCTTTATTATAATATGCACGCTGGCGTGGCGGAACGGACGGACATACTGCAACACAATCTGTCCGGTAGGAACCATACTGGGATTCTTCGCCCGGTGGTCGTGGCTGAAGCCTGTGATTGACACCGACAAGTGTGTAAACTGCAAGCTGTGCGCCCGCAACTGCAAGGCTTCGTGCATCGACATCTCCCGCCACCGCATCGACTACAGCCGCTGCGTGGCCTGCATGGACTGCATCGGCAAATGCCACAAGGGAGCCATCAGTTTTTCTCCGGCTTCCTTCCGCAAGAAGAGCATCAGGAAAACGGAACCGGAAACTCCCTCCACAGACAAAGGCGAAGGGGCGTCCCGGCGCAGCTTCCTTACCGCAACCGCTCTGGTGACAGCAGCCGTTACCTTGAAGGCACAGGAAAAGAAGGTAGACGGCGGACTGGCAATCATCAAAGACAAACAGATTCCTCACCGCAATACGCCTGTCGTGCCGCCGGGCGCATGGAGCGCGCAGCATTTTGCCCGGCACTGCACCGCCTGCCAGCTGTGCGTGTCGGCATGTCCTAACCAAGTGCTTCGTCCCGCTGCCGACCTGATGCGGCTGATGCAGCCTGAAATGAGCTACGAACGCGGTTACTGCCGCCCGGAATGTACGCGATGCAGCGATGTCTGTCCGGCTGGAGCAATACGCCCGATCACACTTGCGGACAAGTCTGCCACGCAGATAGGCCATGCCGTATGGATAAAGAAAAACTGCGTGCCGCTCACCGACGGAGTAGAATGCGGAAACTGTGCCCGGCACTGCCCTGCCGGTGCCATTCAGATGGTGCCTTCGGATGCCGGCGACCCCGGTTCGCCAAAGATTCCGGTCGTGAACGAAGAGCGGTGCATCGGTTGCGGAGCCTGCGAGAATCTCTGTCCGGCACGCCCCTTCAGCGCAATCTATGTCGAAGGACATAAGGTGCACCGCACGATCTGAGCAGCCTGAATATCCGACAGAAACACGTCAAAAGAACATTTTCCCGCCAAATCATAAAAACACAGCAAACCCTATGAATGAAAAGAACAACATCTCCCGCCGCAGTTTCCTGAAGATGATGGGAACGGCAGGAGCGGCGGCCGGACTGGCGGCTTGCGGCAACAGCACGTCGCAGACAGTCCGGACAGATATACCGGAAGGACAAATGACATACCGCACCAACCCTTCGACGGGCGACAAGGTATCCTTGCTCGGATTCGGAATGATGCGCCTGCCTTCGGTGGGCGGACGCAGCGCGAGAGAGGGCAATGAGGAAATAGATCAGGAAATGGTGAACGAACTGGTGGACCATGCCCTGGCGCACGGCGTGAACTATTTTGACACGTCGCCTGCCTATTGCCGGGGAAAATCGGAACATGCTACGGGCATCGCGCTGAGCCGCCATCCGCGCAATACTTATTTTATTGCAACCAAAATGTCGAATTTCGCTCCTGCCACATGGACGAAGGAAGGTTCCATCGCAATATACCGCAATTCGCTGAAGGAGCTTCAGACTGACTATATCGACTACCTGCTGCTGCACGGTGTCGGAATGGGCAGCGGAATGGAAGAGTATGAACACCGCTTTATTGACAACGGCATGCTGGACTTCCTGCTCGCCGAACGTGAGGCCGGGCGCATCCGCAACCTGGGCTTTTCATACCACGGCGACGTGAAAGTGTTCGACCGCCTGCTGGCCGAGCACGACAAGTATCACTGGGATTTTGCGCAGATCCAAATGAACTATCTCGACTGGAAATATGCCAAGCAAATCAATCCGCGCAACACGGACGCCGAGTACCTGTATAATGAACTGGCAAAGCGCAACATCCCTGTCGTCATTATGGAACCGCTGCTGGGAGGCCGCCTGTCGAACGTGCCCGACCCCATCGTCGCCATGCTGAAACAGCGCGAGCCGGAGGCAAGCGTCGCTTCGTGGGCTTTCCGATTTGCCGGAAGCCATCCCGACGTGCTGACGGTGCTGAGCGGCATGACCCGCATGGAACATTTGCAGGACAATCTGCACACTTACTCTCCTCTGCATCCGTTGAGCGAAGAGGAATTCGCTTTCCTGCAACGGGCAGCAGACCGGATGATGCAGTTTGACACAATCCCCTGCAACGACTGCAAGTATTGCATGCCCTGCCCGTATGGAATAGACATCCCCGCCATTCTTCTCCATTACAACAAATGCCTGAACGAAGGAAACATTCCCGAAAGCTCGCAGGATGCAGACTACCGCCGTGCCCGCCGCGCTTACCTCATCGGATATGACCGGAGCGTTCCTAAATTGAGGCAGGCAAACCACTGCATCGGCTGCAACCAGTGCAGTCCGCATTGTCCGCAACGGATCGACATTCCGGCAGAACTGCACCGCATCGACCATTTTGTGGAGCGTCTGAAGCAGCAGACTTTATAAAGTGATTCGCAAGATAAGAAGCAAAGACAGGGGACACGCGGGAAACAGGGAGGAGATTTCCTTATCCGTCACCGTATGTACCTTGTCTTTGCGCTTGTCATAGCAGTGCGTCCCGTTCCTTTTTGGGGAGAGAGGCCCGGACAAGCTCATACGACCTGCGCACAAGTTCCCGTACTAACGCATCCGGCACATCGCTGTCAAAATAGACATCGTTCCACAGACGCTTGTTCATGTGCCATGCCGGACGGATTCCGGCATACCGCTCGCGCAGGTCTTCAGCGTCGTCTGCCGATGACTTGACGCAACACCGGTCGAACACTTCTATGTTCACATAGCAAAACCACTTGCTCCCCACATAAAAGCACAGCACATCCCGGCTATAGCGGTCTTTTACCGCAGTGAAAGGCATCCGCTCCGTCACTCCGGGCAATGAAAGACAATAGGTTCTGAAGTCTTCTACATTCATGATGTTTCCGCAGTTGAATTTCTGCAAAAATAATTGAAAGGCGAGAGCAGAAAAACAAACTTGCTTGATTTTTTATGCCGAGCCGCATCCTATCTAAAAATACAAATCACCTGCTCCCTGCCATTATTTCGCAGATTTTTCCTAACTTTGCTTTCAATGAATCGTTTAATTTTACAGAAAGTGTATGAATAACTTTATGTTTTACAGTCCCACCGAGTTTGTATTTGGTAAAGAA
Source organism: Bacteroides gallinaceum (assembly GCF_030373775.1). Classification (NCBI taxonomy): domain Bacteria; kingdom Pseudomonadati; phylum Bacteroidota; class Bacteroidia; order Bacteroidales; family Bacteroidaceae; genus Bacteroides; species Bacteroides gallinaceum. Next base: position 94,700 of record NZ_JAUDEN010000014.1, read on the forward strand.
ACGGAACTGCAGACCGGTGCACTGGTAAAGAAATTTCATGGAACGAAAGCGCTGATTGTATTCGGCGGAGGTTCCGTATTGAGAAGCGGCCTGCTGGAACGGGTTAAAGAATCTTTGGACAAGGAAGGCATCGCGCATGTCGAGATGGGCGGCGTGCAACCGAATCCGACTGACCCGAAAGTGTATGAAGGCATCGGACTGGGCAGACGCGAGAAGGTGGATTTTCTGCTGCCCGTAGGCGGAGGATCAGTCATTGATACGGCCAAGGCCATAGCGGCAGGTATACCCTACGACGGCGACTTCTGGGACTTTTTCACAGGAAAAGCCGTACCGGAAAAGGCTTTGCGCATCGGCGTTGTGCTTACCATCCCTGCAGCCGGAAGCGAAGGTTCCGGCAATTCGGTCATCACAAAGACAGACGGACTGAAGAAATTAAGCCTGCGCACTCCCGAGGTTCTTCGCCCGGCATTTGCTGTAATGAATCCGGAACTCACCTACACGCTTCCCGCATGGCAGACGGCAAGCGGCATCACCGACATGATGGCACACATCATGGAACGCTATTTCACCAACACGGCTGATACGGAAGTAACCGACCGCTTGTGTGAAGGCACCCTGAAAGCCATTATCAAGGAAGCGCTCACAGTGATCAAGGAACCCGAAAACTACGGGGCACGGGCCAACATCATGTGGGCGGGAACCATAGCTCATAACGGCATATGCGGCGTAGGATGCGAAGAAGACTGGGCTTCACATTTTATGGAACACGAAGTGAGCGCGCTTTATGATGTGACGCACGGCGCGGGACTGGCTGTCATTTTCCCGGCATGGCTGACTTATATGGCCGACCACAACGTGAGGAAAGTAGCTCAGTTTGCCAACCGGGTGTGGGATGTACCTGCATCGGAAGACAAAAAAGCGATGGCTCTCGAGGGAGTGGCACGGATGAAAGCGTTCCTGCATGAAATCGGTATGCCGACTACATTCAGGGAGCTTGGGATTGAGAACCCGGATATCAGCGCACTGGTATGCAGGCTGCATGAGAACAAGGGGGAATTTGTGGGCAATTATGTCAAGCTCGACCGTCAGGCCACAAGACAGATTTATGAAACAGCCAACCTTTAAAACGCTACAGCATGATATTCAGCAATGACAACATACGGCGCCAGGACAGGCTGCTGGACGAGGAAAGAGCGATGGAGATCATCAAAGAGGGAGAATACGGCGTGCTTTCCATGCAGGATGCAGGCGGAAACGGTGCATACGGAGTCCCTATCAACTATGTATGGGACCGGGGAAATTCCATTTACCTGCATTGCGCTCCTGCCGGAAGGAAGCTGGAATGTATAGACAAATGTCCCAACGTATCCTTCTGCATTGTCGGCAGAACCAAAGTGATACCGGAAAAGTTTACCGCTGCCTATGAAAGCGTGATACTTGAATGCACGGCTCACCGCAGCCTCCACGAAGCCGAACGCATGTCTGCCCTGTCACTTCTTTTGAGCAAATACTCCCCGAACGACAAGATGAGAGGGATAGAATACGCAAACAAATCGTTTGCCAGAACAGAGATTATCCGCCTCGACATCGAGAAGATCAGTGCCAAGTGCAAACGAACCGGCCTTTGATTTTCTTCCTGCCGCTTGCAAGAAGCGGCAAAACGGAAAAGCGCAGAAGTACGCTGCATCGGCACTTCTGCGCTTTTTGTATTCAACGTTTCCGGACAGACAAATCCGGATAAATCCGTCAACGTATTCTGTCGTAAGACTTCACCAGCATTTCATCCTTGTCAATGGCACGGATGGCAAGCCAGTTCAAGATGATGCTTATCAAAGGAAGACACAATGACCACGACGGCACAAATCCGCTGTCATCCTGTCCTTCTGCGCTCAGGATAAAATAAATTGCCGCCAGATAATATGCCACCAGAACGATAGAGTTCATGACAGTAAGCCGGATCTGGCGCTTCCGTTTCCGATAAAGGAATATCGTGATGATTGATACGACAGCTGCAACGGCCAGAAGGATGAACAGCACGCACGAAGAATAGTTCATCGTGCCGTCAGGAAGCGTATAGTAAAGGTTCGTCATCCCGAACACATCCGTTACCGTATAGAAACTGCCCACCGGCAAAGCCATCGCCACAATCATGAGAACAGCCACGAGCAGCAGATAAACCGTTTGAATTCTCTGTATCATAGAAGATTACTGCAATTTTTCCTTTTCCTTTGCCGGGTTTCTGTAGTAAACCTTACCTTCTATATACTCTTGTGTAGCGATAAGCGTCGGCTTCGGAAGTTTCTCGTAATAGCGTGAAATTTCGATCTGTTCCCTGTTTTCAAACACCTCCTCCAGATTGTCGTTGTATGAAGCAAATTCCTGAAGCTTCTTGGAGAGATCATTCTTCATCTCCGCAGCAATCTGGTTAGCACGCTTTCCGATGATGGCTACAGTTTCATAAATATTGCCTGTATCTTCACAGAGTTCCATCAGGTTACGAGTCACTGTGTTAGTAGGAGCATTTGTCTTTTTGTAATCCATAATTTATTTCAGTTAAATATAGTTGTTATTCTGCATATATGTCACTTTCCCCGGTCACGTACTTGCTGGCATCCTTGTGAATGCTTTCCGCCTCCTTCAGATATTTGCTCTCCGGAAACTCATTGATGAAAGCATAATACTCGTCTACCGCCTCACGCATACGCTCTTCCTTCTTTTCAATCACACTCTCCTTCGCCATATAATAACGTGCACGCAAGATCAGCATCATCAGTTCTTCACGCAGTTTGGTATAGGGATAGTCGTTGAGCACATTCTGCGCAGTCACGATGGCAGCCAGATAATTGTTTCCCGTGCTGCTGTAAGAAGCGTTGCCCGAATACGATCCCAGATCATAATACAGCTTGGCAGACAGGAATTCCTTTTCCACCAGTTTGTCCTGAAGTTCAAAAATCATATCCTGGGCCAGCTGCTTGCGGGAACTTGCCGGAAAGTACTCCATAAACATTTGCAGTTCGTTTATGGCTTTATAGGTGCTCGACTGGTCAAGGCGAGGCTCCGGAGTGTCAAGATACAGTGCCTTGCCGCAGAAGAAGCGCGCCAGTTCCGTATAGGTTCCGCGGGGATAAGTCGTGTAATACGTGTTGAAATAATGAGAGGCCGTCACGAAATCTCCTTGGTTGTAATAGGTCATTGCCAGCATATAAAGTGACTCTTCGCCATTCACCGTTCCTTTCAGGATAGAGATCAGTTCTTCCAGAATTGTTGCCGCGCGCGAGTTCTGGCCTTTAGCGAAATAGCTCTTTGCGGCTTCGTACTTATACTCGTAGTCAGTGCTTTTCAGCACTTTGTTATACTCTCCGCAGGAACTCAACAACCCAGCGGAAAGGAGGCCCAACATCATATATTTTTTCATAACAGTCTGCATAGTTGAGATAGTCGTGCAAAAGTAGTCTTTTCCGCTGAATAATACAACTGATGTATGTTTTTTTAAATTATTTTTCCGTACAGGCGGAATACCAAAGGAATTTATGTGTAATTTTACTGCCCAATCAATCAGAGGATGACATTATGAACTTCGAACTCATTTCCGATTACCAGCCCACCGGTGACCAGCCGGAAGCCATCGCCCAACTGACAGAGGGAATACTGAATCATGTACCGGCCCAGACACTGCTCGGCGTGACCGGCTCGGGAAAGACTTTCACCATAGCGAATGTTATAAAGAACATCAACAAACCGACACTGATACTGAGCCACAACAAGACACTGGCGGCCCAGCTGTACGGTGAGTTCAAGAAGTTTTTCCCGCACAATGCGGTGGAATATTATGTTTCATACTACGACTACTACCAGCCCGAAGCGTATATTCCCTCAACCGACACCTACATCGAAAAAGACCTCGCCATAAACGACGAAATAGACAAGCTGCGCCTGGCAGCCACTTCTTCGCTGCTGTCCGGACGGAAGGATGTGATTGTCGTTTCGTCCGTTTCATGCATCTACGGCATGGGAAATCCGGCCGATTTCTATAATAATGTCATTGATATCAAAAAAGGCAAGCTTCTGGACCGTAACGTTTTTCTGAGAAAGCTGGTTGAAAGCCTTTACGTGCGCAACGACATCGAACTGAACCGCGGAAACTTCAGGGTAAAGGGCGATACGGTGGATATCTTCCTCGCCTACACCGACAGCATACTGAGAGTGATGTTCTGGGACGACGAAATCGACGGCATCGAAGAGATTGATCCCGTATCCGGACACAGGACAGGAAGCTTTGAAGAGTACAAGATCTATCCCGCCAATCTTTTCATGACCACCAAAGAAAGCACGCTGCGGGCTATTCACGATATAGAAGACGATCTGACCAAACAGGTAGCCTATTTTGAGGAAATGGGCAAAACGCTGGAGGCAAAACGCCTGTACGAACGCGTGACATACGACATGGAAATGCTCCGCGAGCTGGGTCACTGTTCGGGAATCGAGAACTATTCACGGTATTTTGACGGCCGGGCTCCGGGCACCCGCCCCTACTGCCTGCTTGACTTCTTTCCGGAAGACTTCCTGATCGTGATTGACGAAAGCCATGTAAGCGTGCCGCAGATCAGGGCCATGTACGGTGGAGACCGTGCGCGCAAGGTCAACCTCGTACAGTATGGATTCCGCCTTCCTGCGGCTATGGACAACCGTCCGCTCACGTTCGAGGAGTTCCAGGAAATGGCCAGACAGGTAATTTACGTCAGCGCGACTCCGGCAGACTATGAATTGCAGCAAAGCGAGGGAATTGTGGTGGAACAGGTAATACGTCCCACCGGTCTGCTCGATCCGATTATTGAAGTCAAACCGAGCCTGAACCAGATCGACGATCTGATGGAAGAGATACAGCAGCGCGTGGAGGTGAACGAGCGCGTGCTGGTGACCACGCTCACCAAACGGATGGCGGAAGAGCTGACAGAATATCTGCTGAACAGCGGCATCAGATGCACTTACATCCACAGCGATGTGGATACGCTGGAAAGAATACAGATCATGGACGACCTGAGGCAGGGAGTATATGATGTGCTTGTAGGCGTAAACCTGCTGCGTGAAGGGCTTGACTTGCCGGAGGTTTCGCTTGTTGCTATTCTGGATGCCGACAAGGAAGGCTTCCTTCGCTCACACCGGTCGCTGACACAGACGGCAGGACGTGCCGCCCGAAACGTGAACGGAAAGGTTATCATGTATGCCGACCACATCACAGAAAGCATGCAGCAGACGATTGACGAAACGAACCGCCGCCGCGAGAAGCAGCTCGCTTACAACGAAGCGCACGGGATAACCCCGAAACAGATTGTCCGCTCGCGCGACAATGCGCTGCTGGAGATAAACGGCAAACAGGCGGAAACGGAAAAGAAACAGCCGAAAGCTTACACGGAAACGCCCGTTCTTTATGCCGCTGCCGACCCGATTGTAGAATACATGTCGAAAGAGCAACTGGAAAAGAGCATCAACCGCACGCGCAAGCTGATGCAGGAAGCAGCGAAAAAGCTCGATTTCATCGAGGCGGCACAATACCGCGACGAGCTGCTCCGGCTGGAGGATATGCTCAAAGAAAAGAAATGAAAAAAGGCTTTCCTGTGTTCCCCGAAAGGAAACGCACAGGAAAGCCTTCATTTATCAGAAGCCCTTGGCAGGCACTTATTTGTCTACATTCACGTCAATACCTTTGTTGCGCAAGGTCATCGCCATCAGACGAAGGTAGTTTGAATACTGCTTTTCATCCAACGTTTCCTTCATCAGCTTCAGATTTCCATAAACTGCGTTACGGACTTTTTCATTCTTCCCTTCCTTCGCTCTGTTTGCAAGGGACATCTCAGCCTTAAAGAAGTCGCAGATGTCTGCTACCTTTTCGTTCTGAGTGCCGTTCAGCTTCAGATACTGGGTCAGCTTGGACTTGTTGATCGAACCGTCCCACGCAGAAGCGTTGTTGTTGTCCTTTACACCATCAGCGAATACTGATACGGAAAATGCCAAAGCGGCAACCAATGTTAAACCTGATTTTCTCATAATACCTAAAATTTTACTTGTTACCTAAAAACTTTTTACCTAAAAAACAATCTTAAATCTAATCTAGCTCGAGCTTTATCTTTTTACCGATACAAAGATAAGAATATGTTGAACAACATAAAAGCAAAAGCAGAAAAAACTCGCGATACCGATGTCATTTATTGATATATATCAAAAAACAGCTATCTAAATGAACAATTTCTTAATATTTTTGTAATACGAAACAGCCATATATGTTGTTTCCTTATCTATTTGTTACATCATGCAGGACCGGCGGCTACATTCTTTCGGAGATGAAAGGAGCCGCCACCTTTTTTAGTCAGGGACTCACCTTTCTTCCGTTTTTTAGAGCAAGTAACAGCATTCACTGACCATTATAATGAAATAAACTGTATTTTTGTGTCCCGAAGAACAAAAAGATTTTTTCCTAATATATAAATAAGGTATAATATGAAAGCAAAAGAGATTCCCATACTGCTTCTGACCGGTTATCTGGGCAGCGGAAAAACAACGTTAGTCAACCATATCCTCGCAAACAAACGCGGCATCAAATTCGCAGTCATTGTCAATGATATCGGCGAAGTGAACATCGATGCCGACCTGATTCAAAAGGGAGGAATCGTCAACAAGAAAGACGACAGCCTGGTGGCGCTGCAAAACGGGTGCATCTGCTGCACGCTGAAGGCCGACCTGATCGAACAGGTCTTTGAACTGATGAAAATGGAACGCTTCGACTACATTGTGATTGAAGCCAGCGGAATCTGTGAGCCGGAACCGATAGCGCAGACCATTTGTTCCATTCCGCGCCTGGGAGGGGCTTACACCAAATACGGCATCTGCCGGCTCGACTGCATCGTGACGGTTGTCGATGCACTGCGGATGCAAAGTGAATTTGCATGCGGAAACGATCTTACCCGTAAACATATCGACGAAGAGGACATCGAAAACCTGATTATCCAGCAAATCGAATTCTGCAACATCATCCTGCTCAATAAAGCAGCGGAAGTGAAGGCCGAAGAACTGGATCGCATCAGGCAAATTATCCGAAGGCTGCAGCCTGCCGCTGAAATCATCGAGTGCAATTATGCGGATGTCGACCTGAACCGGATCATCAGCACAAACCTCTTCAACTTTGAAAGGGTGGCCACATCAGCCGGATGGATACGCGAAATCGAACGCCAGGCAACCGAAGAGGAAGAGAATGAGGCAAAACATCCCGGGCACCGGCACGAAGAAGAGCATCATCACCACGGACACGATAAGGAAGAAGACGGCCACGGCCATCACCACCACCATGCGGAAGGAAGCGAAGTGGAAGAATACGGGATCGGAACATTTGTCTATTACCGCCGTCCGGCATTCGACATCCACAAGCTCGACCATTTCATCGCAACCAAATGGCCGAAAAATGTAATCCGCACGAAAGGGGTATGCTATTTCAGCCACAACCGCGACATGTCGTACCTGTTTGAACAGGCCGGGACGCAAAAACAGTTGAAGGAGGCGGGACTGTGGTATGCGACAGCTCCGGAAGAAGACCTGATCCGGCTGATGCAGCAAGAACCGGGACTGATGCGCGACTGGGACGAAAAATACGGCGACCGGATGATCAAGCTGGTATTCATCGGACAGCACCTCGACAAAGAAGAGCTGACCCGCGAACTGGACGCTTGCCTAGAGTGATTGCAGAACCAAGTCAAACAACAAGAATATCAAATGCCATGAAACACCTGCTGATTCTTTTTGCCCTGCTTTTCGCCGCAAACCACGTTTGCCCGGAAGAAACCCGGAGCTTGAAAGACTACATGAGCACCCAATCCATGAAATGGGAACAGCTGCCCATGCAATGGAATGAAGGAGCCTTCTTGGGAAACGGGCGTATAGGCATGATGGTCTATGCAGACTCCACAGACAATTCGCTGACCCTCTGGCTAAGCCGTCCGGACGTAACCGACCACCGGAAAGCACCCGGACGGAAAACGTCGATGGGAGTAATGGGCGCCTCTGTACTTACCGACTTTTGCCGGATGGACATTGGAAAGATGAAACTCTTCCCGGAAGCCCGGATACTGTCGGGCACCATGGAACTGGACATCTACAATGCCGAACTGACAGGGCTGCTGCACACGGACAAAGGCGACATCTCTTTCCGGGCATTCACTCCTTATGCGCACGAACTGAATGTGGTTGAAGTGAAAACGTCTGTGCCCTATTCATGGAAACAGTTCCCGGGAAGCCCCCGTTCGCCCCGCATCATCGTATTCCCCGACCAGAAGGAGAAGCTGAACTATACCGACAATCCGACGCCGCAATGCGTAGCCCGCAAGCACGAAGGCTGGAGCGTACACCCGCTTCTTGCAGGGGGTGACTATGCGACCTACTGGAAAGAAACGGCCGGAAAGGACGGGACAACACTTTATGTGGCAACCATGAACGAGGTGCCGGAACCGGGAATATCGCTGTCCAAAGCCAAGACAGAAGTCAGCAGGGCCATCGCGCAGGGCACGGCATCGCTGCGCGAAGAAATGCACGGATGGTGGAACGCTTACTACGAAACAGGCATGATCTGCATCCCGGACAAAAAGATGGAGAATTTCTACCACCTGCAGCTCTACAAACTGGCTACCTGCTCGCATCCCGACGGACCTGTAATGGATACATTCGGCACATTCTACAAAACCAGCCAGTGGCCGGGAATCTGGTGGAACCTGAATGTGCAGCTTACCTACATGGCTACCCATGCGACCAACCGCCTGGAGCAGGGGGCGAACTACCAGAAGCTGGCTGACGAAGCACTGATTGACATCATGCGGACAAGAGGGCCGGCCAAGGTGGGCGACTTCGCGTGGGCACTCCACACCTACTACTCCTACATGCGCTACTCCGGCAGCTCATGGGAGGAAATCAGGAGCAAGTTCATACCTAAAGCGGAAGCGATCCTTGCCATGTACATGCCCCACCTGCAGGAGCGCAACGGCGTCTATCACCTTCTCGACATGGAGTCGCCCGAGTATGAAGGTTTCAAGACCTACAACAACAGCAACTATAACCTGGCAGCCTTGCGCTGGCTGCTTCTGACCATGACTGGCCTGAGCGAACGGACAGGAGTAAAGCCTGAGCAATATGCCGGATGGAAAGAGATCCTCGCAAAGCTGCACCCTGCCCCCGCAGACGAAAACGGCTTAATGATCGCTTCTGACAAGCCGCTGGCAAAGTCGCACCGCCACTATTCGCACCTCCTTTCTTTTTATCCGCTAAGGCTGCAAGACACCACCCGCCCGGAGGTGAACGCGCTGCTCGAAAAGTCGATCGACCATTGGCTGAACATCGAAAACGGCAAAGCGCTCGCCGGCTATTCATATACCGGAGCGGCATCTCTTTATGCCTATCAGGGAAACGGCGAGAAGGCATATGCCCAATTGCGGCATTTCCTCAACGAGCGGATCGGACTGGCGCTGCTTCTTCCCAACACAATGTATGTGGAAAGCGGCGGAAGAAACCCTGTCATAGAAACACCCCTCAGTGCAGCTACGGCCGTCACCGAAATGCTGCTTCAGGGATGGGGAGAAACCTTGCGCATCTTCCCGGCCATTCCGCAGGACTGGAAAGACTGCTCTTTCTACGAACTGCGTGCGGAAGGCGGCTTCGTTGTGTCAGCCTCACGCAAGAACGGCAGTACGGAATGGATCCGCATACACAGCGATGCCGGACAGCCGTGCCGGATCAGTCTGCCTGAATGGAGCAGCGTATTCCAATTGCAGCAAAACAAAGTGAAGATGACTTCCGAAGGCAAGGGGTATTACGTTTTTGACATTCCTGAAGGAGGCGACATCATTCTTGCCGGAACGGACAAAGCCGACACCGGAAAGACGTACGGGCTTCCGGACTCCGGAGCATGGAACTATTATGGAGTGAAAAAAGGAAAAGGACTGCCGCGGCTGATGGACTGGCCGCTTCCGGAGCAATAGCAGATGCGCATAAAACGGAACTGGTCTGACAACTTGCTTGAAAACGCAAAGAAGTCTGTCTTTAGGCTGAACATATAGATCTTTAGGCTAAAGACATGTAT